>JAODBH010000078.1 GCA_025463865.1 Actinomycetes bacterium
CGCGGCCGAGGAGGCCGCGCTCGACGGCGCGGCAAGCCGGCGCGTGCCCACCGATCCTGCGCCGGGGCCGGCGTCATCCTCGGAGCCGGCCTCCGCATCGCCAGAGCCGCCGGCGGCGTCGCGAACTCCGGAAACCCGCGCCGACCCCGAGACGACCGCCGCAGCGTCGGCCCCGGACCTCGGCGCGAGCGAGCCGGTCACGGCTTCCGCCCCCGAACGTGCGGCCAACGGCAACGGGTCCCACGCGGGCCCGAATCCCGCTGACGAAGCGGGCGGGGAAGGAAGCCGTCGTCGTCGCCGGCGCCGCGGCCGCGAACGGGTTCCGGGCGGTCAGGGGAGCGACGCGCGCGAGCCACGCGAGTCACGTGAGGGGCACGAGTCGCGTGAGCCCGTCGGCGAACCGGTCGACTGCGAGGGCCTGCTCGACCTGCGCGACGAGGGCTACGGCTTCCTGCGCACGAAGGGCTACCTGGCCGGGCGCGCCGACGTCTACGTGTCGGCATCGCAGGTACGGCGGTTCGCGTTGCGCAAGGGCGACCACATCAAGGGCACGACGCGTCCGGCCGCGAGCACCGAGAAGTACCCCGCGCTGCTGCGCGTCGACACCGTCAACGACATGACGCCCGACGAGGCGCGCCAGCGCCCGCAGTTCGAGGACCTGACCGCGCTCTTCCCCGACGTGAAGCTCAAGCTGGAGCTCGAGGACGAGCCGCAGCAGATCGCCGGCCGCATCATCGACCTCGTCGCGCCGATCGGGAAGGGCCAGCGCGGTCTCATCGTCTCGCCCCCCAAGGCGGGCAAGACGACGGTGCTCAAGCAGATCGTGTACTCGATCGAACGCAACAACCCCGAGGTGCACCTCATGGTGCTGCTCGTCGACGAGCGGCCCGAAGAGGTCACCGACATGCGCCGGCACGTCCAGCGGGGCGAGGTCGTCGCCAGCACGTTCGACCGGCCGTCGGAGGAGCACACCCACGTAGCCGAGCTCGCGATCGAGCGGGCCAAGCGGCTCGTCGAGCTCGGGCGCGACGTCGTGATCATCCTCGACGGCATCACCCGTCTCGCCCGCGCCTACAACCTGGCCGCGCCGGCCTCGGGCCGGGTGCTCTCGGGCGGGGTCGACTCGGCCGCGCTGTACCCGCCGAAGAAGTTCTTCGGCGCAGCCCGCAACGTCGAGGAAGGCGGTTCGCTGACCATCATCGCCACCGCCCTCGTCGACACCGGCAGCCGGATGGACGAGGTCATCTTCGAGGAGTTCAAGGGCACCGGCAACATGGAGCTCCGGCTCGACCGCAGGGTCGCCGAACGCCGGATCTACCCTGCGATCGACGTGGTCTCCTCGAGCACCCGGCAGGAGCAGCTGCTCTTCGACCGCGACGAGCTCCAGCAGGTCTGGAAGCTGCGCCGGGTCCTCAACGGCCTCGAGACCGAGGGCCGCCCCGGCTCGGGCCTCGAGCTGCTGATGGACAAGCTGCGCACCACCAAGCGCAACCGCGAGTTCCTGAACGAGATCGCCAAGGCTCCCTCGGCGGGCTGAGCAGGCTCCCTCGGCGGGCTGAGCAGGCTCCCTCGGCCTAAGATGTCCCTCCGGTCCCGCGCCACCGCTGGACCCGCAGCTTCGACTGATCCGCTTCGAACCCCTGAGATCGGAAATCCCATGCGCGAAGGCATCCACCCCGACTACCGCACGGTGGTGTTCCAGGACCCGTCGGCGGAGTTCGGGTTCCTGACCCGCTCCACCGTCACGAGCAGCGAGACCGTGAAGTGGGAGGACGGCAACGAGTACCCGCTGGTCCGGGTCGAGATCTCGAGCGCCAGCCACCCCTTCTACACCGGCAAGATGAAGATCGTGGACACCGCCGGCCGGGTCGAGCGCTTCAACCGTCGGTACGCCGGCAAGGGCACCCAGGGCGGATCGAAGACCAAGAGCAAGACCCAGGGCTGAGACCTACGGGAGGTCGCGTCGTGACCGATCGGCCCGAGCCGCGCTACGTCGGCGGTCAGGCGGTCATGGAAGGCGTGATGATGCGCGGGGAGACCGCATGGGCGGTCGCCGTGCGCAACCCCGAGGGTGGCATCGACCTCGAGGTGAACGATGCGCCGAGCTGGGCGCAGCGCTACTCGAAGCTGCCGGTCGTGCGCGGGGTCACGACGCTCGTGGAGTCGCTCGCGCTCGGTTTCAAGGCGCTCACGTTCTCCGCGAACCGCCAGGTTCCCGAGGAGGAGCAGCTCTCGGACACCGCCGTCGGATGGACGTTCGCGGTGGCGATGACCCTCTTCGCCGGTGTGTTCATCGTGTTGCCCGCGGTCGCGGCCAACAGCGTCGGCGACTGGTTGGGCCTCTCGGGCTTCTGGTTCCACGTCGCCGAGGGAGCGCTGCGGATCGGCATCTTCCTCGGCTATCTCGTGGCCATCGGGTTCGTTCCCGACATCCGCACGGTGTTCCAGTACCACGGGGCCGAGCACAAGGCGATCGCCGCCTACGAGCGGGGCGCGCCGCTCGAGCCCGCCGCCGCGCAGCGGTTCAGCACCGAGCACGTGCGCTGCGGCACCAACTTCCTGCTCACGGTGATGGTCGTCACGGTCATCACCTACTCGTTCTTCGGTCGCCCGGGCTGGCTGGTCCTGATCGGCTCCCGGATCGTGGTGATCCCGCTGATCGCGGGGGTCAGCTACGAGATCATCCGCGGCGCGGCGAAGCACATGCAGTGGCGTTGGGTGCGTTGGGCCATGCGCCCCGGCCTCGCGCTGCAGCGACTCACCACCCGTGAGCCGACCCTCGACCAGCTCGAGGTCGCGCTCACCTCGCTGCGGGCCGTGCTGACGGCCGAGCAGCTCGCCGAGGTCGAGGCCCGACCCCGCGCCGCGTAGGCCGCGTCCGCGCGTCCGCCCGTTAGCCTGATCGCGATGTTCGAACACCTTGCCGACGTCGAGCGCGAGCTCGAGAAGCTCGAAGCCGAGCTCTCCGAGATCTACGCCGCAGGCGACCAGAACGCGGCGCGCACGGCAGGGCGCCGCGTGGCCGAGCTGCGGCCGATCGTGGACGCGTACCGCGAGTACCGCGGCGTCGAGACCGAGATCGCCGAGACCCGCGCCATGGTCGCGGCCGAGACCGATCCCGAGATGCGCGAGTTCCTCCGGGCCGAGTTGGGGGAGCGGGAGGATCAACGGGCCCGGCTCGAGGCGGTCATCACCGAGCTGCTCATACCGAAGGACCCGAACGACGGCCGCAACGTCATCGTCGAGATCCGGGGCGCGGAGGGCGGCGACGAGGCCAACATCTGGGCCGGCGACCTCTACCGCATGTATCAGCGCTACGCCGAGCTCCGCGGTTGGAAGACCGAGGTGATGGAGGCGCAGCCTTCCGACATGGGCGGCTACCGCGAGGTCACGTTCCTCGTGAAGGGCAAGGACGCATGGAGCCGGCTCAAGTACGAGGCCGGCCCCCACCGCGTCCAACGCGTGCCTGCCACCGAGAGCCAGGGGCGCATCCACACCAGTGCCGCCACCGTCGCCGTGCTCCCCGAGGCCGAGGAGATCGAGGTCGAGATCGATCCCAACGACCTCGAGGTCGACGTCTACCGGTCCAGTGGCCCCGGCGGCCAGAGCGTCAACACCACCGACTCCGCGGTGCGGCTCACCCACAAGCCGACCGGCCTCGTCGTGACCTGTCAGGACGAGAAGAGCCAGCTCCAGAACCGCGACAAGGCGATGCGGATCCTCCGATCGCGCCTCCTGCAGCTCGAGCAGGACCGTCGGGAGGAGGAGCTCTCCAGCGCCCGGCGCAGCCAGGTGAAGAGCGGCGGCCGTTCCGACAAGGTCCGGACGTACAACTACAAGGACAACCGCGTCACCGACCACCGGATCAACCTCACGCTGCACTCGCTCGACCAGTTCCTCAACGGTCAGATCGACGATCTGGTCGACGCGTTGGCGCAGGACGAACGTCGGAGGCAGCTCGGCGATGACGACACCTGACGTGGCGGGCCGACCCGCGACGTGGCGCGAGCTCACCGACCGCGCCGCCGACACGTTGCGCGCGGCAGGGATCGACACCGCCGACATGGAGGCCCGCTGGTTGATGGAGGAGGTCTCCGGCCTCGACCGGGCCGAGCTCACCGTCGAGGCCGACGAGCTCGCCCCCGACCGGACCGTGCCGATCCTCGACGCGCTGGTCGAGCGCCGGGCCGCGGGCGAACCGCTCCAGTACGTGCTCGGTCACTGGGACTTCCACGGCCTCGATCTCGCCGTCGACCCGCGCGTGCTGATCCCGCGACCCGAGACCGAGGTCGTCGCCGAGGTCGCGATCTCCGAGCTCGAGCGGATCGGGGAGCGCCGCGGCCGCAGCGACGCGTGGAGCGGCGCGCTCACCAACTTCACCGTCGCCGACCTCGGTACCGGCAGCGGCGCGCTCGCGCTCGCGCTGGCGGCGGAGCTGCCGGACGCCGCGGTCTGGGCGACCGACCGCAGCGAGGCGGCGCTGGCCATCGCCCGGGCCAACCTCGCGGGAGCCGGGCAACCCGCGGTTCGGGTCCGGCTCGGTGAGGGCTCGTGGTTCGAAGCGTTGCCCGAGGACCTGCGCGGCGGCCTGCGGCTCGTGGTGAGCAACCCGCCGTACGTCGCGGAGTCGGAGTACCCCGACCTGCCGCCCGAGGTCCGCGACTACGAGCCCTACGACGCGCTCGTCAGCGGTCCGTCGGGGCTCGAGTCGATCGCGACGATCGTCGAGCAGGCACCCGACTGGCTCGAGCCGGGCGGGGTGCTCGTGCTCGAGCTCGCGCCGCACCAGGTCGAGTCGGCCCGGTCGCTCGCGGCCGCGGCGGGCTTCGCCGACGTCGAGATCCGCAAAGATCTCAGCGGCCGCGAACGCGTGCTGGTTGCCCGCCGATCACCAGGAGGATGAACCCATGGCCGACGAGCTCGACGTCGACGCGATGATCGCCCGGTTCCGCGAACGTGCGGCCGCGGTGCAGGGCCGGCCCCTCCCTCCCGTCGCGGGCCCCGAGCGCGAGCGGTTCATGCAGCACGCGCAGGACGACTTCCAGGACTTCGCGATCATCGGCGACGCGTCGTGGACGTTCGACGACGGCGTGCTGGTGCTCACGGTGGATCTGCGCCCGCCCGTGGAAGACCGGGCGGCCGGCTAGCGAAATCGGTGCGTCAGCCGCCCGGCCCGCGACCGCCCGGCTTGCGGCCGAAGTGCTCGTCGGCCCGCTCCGACGGGTCCAGGCGTTGGAGATAGCCCCGGTCGACCGCGATCCAGATCGTCTTCGAGAACGGGTAGAAGAGGATCGGGCCGAACAGCGCGATCGGGACGAGGATCAGCAGCAGCGGCACGACCGGGATCTCGGGGATCGTCAGCGCGAGCGCGACCACGAAGCTGACGGCGAACAGCCCGCCCGTCGCCATGATGTTGATGGCGAGGGCGCCGGCGAAGTAGCCGGGCTCCCGCTCGAAGTGGAGACGGCAGCGGGGGCAGTCGGGGACCATCGCGAGGTAGTGATGGAAGAGGTGGCCCGAGCCGCACCGGGGGCAGCGCCGCGTGAAGCCCCACCACATGATCGTGCCGCGGCTGGTCTCCGGTGCTGCCGACATGGATCTCCTCGCTCGCGGACGGGTTGTCGGTCACGATAACGGAGCGCCGTGCGGCGCCCTGATCGGAGGACCATGCCCATCGACCTCGACTGCGCAGACCACCTGCTGACGAGCACCCGGGCGGTGCGCAAGCGGCTCGACCTCGACCGGCCGGTCCCCGACGACGTCATCCTCGAATGCCTCCGGATCGGGATCCAGGCCCCGACGGCCTCGAACTCCCAAGGTTGGCGCTTCGTCGTCGTCACCGACCCCGGGGAGCGGGCTGCGCTGGCCGATATCTACCGCAAGGCCGCAGACCCGTATCTCGGTATGCAGGCCGGCGCCCTCGGCGACATCGAGGGCGGTACGGAGTCGGAACAGGGCCGGGTGCTCAGCAGTGCGCAGTTCCTGAGCGCGCGTCTTCAGGACGTGCCCGTGCACGTGATCCCGTGCGTGTTCGGGGACCCGCCGATCGGCAACTTCGCCGGTGCGAGCCTCTACGGCTCGATCTTCCCCGCGGTCTGGAGCTTCCAGCTCGCGTTGCGCGCGCGTGGCCTGGGTTCGGCGTTGACCACGTTGCACCTCGCGCACGAGCAGGAAGCCGCCGCGCTCCTCGGGATCCCGGACGGCGTGCTGCAGGTGGGGTTGATCCCGGTCGCCTACTTCACCGGCGACGACTTCAAGCCCGCGGCCCGGCGGCCCATCGAGGAGATCACCTACTGGAACCAGTGGAAGAACCCACCGCCCACCTGACGGCCGCGGTCACGAACCCTGCATCGAGGAGCCGAGGAGCACGGCGGGCCAGGACGGCTCGCCGGGAGCGAGGGACTCGGAGCAGAGCGAGCGGTAGCGGCACCGCGCGCACAGCTCGGGTTCGGCGTGCCCGGTGAACGCGTCGTCGGCGCGCATCGCGGTGACGACCGCGGCGAGCTCGACGCCGATCGCGTCGATGTCGTCGTCGTCGGGGACGAACGGCTCGGGATCCTCGTCGACCTCCGTCGCGAGGTACTCCCAGCGCAGGCGGAGCTGGAGGCCCTTGCGGTCCGCGAACCGCGCGAGCACCCAGGCCTGCAGCCGGGCCTTCGGATCGTCGGCAACCCGGTCGATCGCGCGGAAGCCGGTCTTGTAGTCACGCGCGTCGAGCACGTCGCCGACGATCCAGAGCGCGTCGATGCGCGCGCTCGCCATGAACATGACGGGCGGCTTCCGGTAGAAGCGCGTGAGGTCGACCTCGTGGTGCCCGCTCGTCGGGTCGTGCGGGCAGCGGCGGGCGTGGCGCTCGAGGATCCCACGGGTCTCGGAGTCGTCCTCGAGGCCGTAGGCGGTGAGGAGATCGTCGACGTGGGCCGCATCGTGGCACGAGCCCTGCGCGTGGAGCTGGTGCAACAGGTTGTGCACGAACAGGCCCCGGTCGGGTGACGCGCCGGGGTCGCTCTCGGGGAGGCCGAGCACGCGTCCGAGCAGCGTCTCGCGCGGGCATCGCAGCCATTGTTCGAGCGCGGTCGGGCTCAGTCCGATGATGTCGGGCCACCACTTGTCGCTCACTTGTGGGCCTTGCAGCCGGGGACGTAGGCGCACCGGGCGCACTCGTGACCTTGGCGGACGCGGGTCTCGTCGGCGGCCAGCTTCACGGCTGCGACCCCGGCTTCCAGCCAGGCGTCGACGTCGGAGTCGTAGGGGTCGACCGTGATCTCGTCGTAGGTGGCGTCGACGAGGTCGGCGATGCACACGCGCACCTCCGGCCCATCGCGATCCTCGTGGAGGGCCGCGCGGATGCGGGCGACGAGGAACCGCACCTCGACGGTCTCGGCGAGATCGGGACCGAGCGGGCGCTGGTGGACGCGGAGGAGCCGGACCTCGAGGGCGCCGTGCTCGTCGTCCAGGATGAGCGGTGGCGGCCCGACCAGGCGGACGCCGAGCTCGGGGACGTCGACGGACCACTCGATCGGATCGCGCGCGACAGCCGGGCGATCGGCGAACAAGGCGCAATACGCGCGCGTCGTCACCGTGTACAGCATCTGCTGCTCGGGGAGGAGGTCGGTAGGGGGGTGGAACCAGGTCGGGTCGGCGGACCGGAGCTCGGTGTGCGCGAGCCGGATGTCGGCGTTGATGCGGTCGGAGAGTCGCCAGCGGACGTTGTCTCCCCACGTGGCGCGCTTCCGGTTGCCGAGCTCGAGCGCGAGCCGGCGCCCGCACTGCTGCGCGGGATCGCGCAGGCTCGCGGCGGTGATCTTGGGCAGGAGCTCTTCCTCAGACTCTTCCAAGTCGCTCCGCAACTTCCGTGAGGGTCAAGTCCCCGAGGTCGAGGTCGCCGATCCAGCGGTCAGCGCGTCGATCGCGGCGACGATCTGGGCGTCGGCGGTGTCGTCGCCGAACGGCGACGGGATCGACTCGAGCCGGGCGTGCTCCGCGGCCGGATCGTCGAGCACCCGCGCCGCCGCGGCGAGCAGCTCGGGCCCGGGCTGCAGCAGCTGCGCGAAGGTGCCGATCGCTTCCGGGCGCTCGGTGGAGCGGCGCACCACCAGCAGCGGCCGCTTCAGCACGCTGACCTCCTCCTGGACACCCCCGGAGTCGGAGACCAGCAACGCGGCCTCGGCGGCCAGGCCGAGGAAGTCGCGGTACCCGAGCGGAGCGACGACCCGGAGCTTCTCGAGCTCGGCGCCGAGCCCGTAGGCCTCCGCCGCGGCCTGGGTGCGGGGGTGGATCGGGAAGACCACCGGGAGCTCCAGCGCGGCGAGGTCGTGGAGCACGGCCGCGAGCTGGTCGGGATCGTCGGTGTTCTCCGGGCGGTGGATGGTCGACAGCACGAACGACTCCCGGGACACCGCGTGGCGCCGGAGCAGCTCGATGCGGGACTCCGGGTCGGGGAGGAGCCGGGCGACGGCCCCGACGACCGGGTTGCCGGTGACGGCGATCCGGGACTCCGGGATGCCCTCGGCGAGGAGCCGGGTGCGGTTCTGCGGGGTGGCGGCGCAGGCGAGGTCGGCGAGATGGTCGATGACGACCCGGTTGTGCTCTTCGGGCATTCTGCGGTCGTCGCTGCGCAGGCCCGCCTCGACGTGGACCAGCGGCACCCCCCGCGCATTCGCGGCCAACGCACCCGAGAGCGCCGCGTTGGTGTCGCCCTGGACCACCACGGCGACCGGGCGATGGTCGGCGAAGACCCCGTCGAGGGCGATCAGGGCGCTGCCGATCTGGATGGCCCGCCCGGTGCCGCCGACGGCCAGCTGCACGGCCGGCTGCGGGAGCTGCAGCTCGTCCTGGAAGTCTCCGGCCATCTCGGGGCTGTAGTGCTGCCCCGTGTGGACGAGTAAAGCGCGGGCACCGAGGTGTCGAACCAGACCTGCGAGCTTGATCAGCTCCGGTCGGGTTCCGAGCACCACTGCCACTGTCCGTGGTGTCACAGCGGTCGACTCCACAGCGGACAGCGCACCTCGGAAGCTCGGCAACCCAGATCCTTTAACATAACTCCCGGTGGCATCGGCGGGGCGCAATCGCCACGCAATGTGACTGGGTTCGGACCCAACCCATCGGAGGAACGTGGACACCAAGGGACCAGCGTCGGCGTCGGCAATGGATCTGCCGTCGGACCGGGACGCATCGGGGCGCAGCTTCGGACCCGAAGAGCTCGCGCGCGTCGCCGCGGTGCTCGCGTCGGGTTCGCTCACCGCGACCGCGGGCGCGCAGACGCCGGAGCTCGAAGCCGACTTCGCTGCGCTGCTCGGTGTCCGGCACGTCGTCGCGTGCTCGTCGGGCACCGCCGCGGTGCACGCGGCGATCGCGGCCGTCGATCCCGACCCCGGTGACGAGATCATCACCACGTCGATCACCGACATGGGTGCGATCGCGCCGATCCTCTACCAGGGTGCGATCCCGGTGTTCGCCGACGTCGAGCCGACGACCGGCAACGTCACCGCGGCCACGGTCGAGGCCGCGCTCTCCGACCGGACCAAAGCGATCATCGTCACGCACCTCTTCGGCCTCCCCGCCGAGGTCGACGCCATCACCGCACTGGCCGACGCGCGAGGCATCGCCGTCATCGAGGACTGCGCGCAGGCGTACCTCGCCGAACGCGGCGGCCGAAAGGTCGGAACCTTCGGCGCGGTCAACGCGTTCAGCCTCCAGCAGGGCAAGCACATCACGACCGGCGAGGGCGGCCTGGTCGCCGGCGACGACGACCACTTCGCGCGACGCGCCCGGCTCTTCGTCAACAAGGGCTGGCCCTACGGCGAGAGCGGCCCCGACCACGAGTTCCTGGCCATCAACTCGCGCATCAGCGAGCTCCAGGCCGCGGTGGCGAACGCCCAGCTCGAGAAGCTGGCCGCCGGGGTGGCCCAGCGGATCGCGATGGCCGACCGACTGACCGAGCAGCTCGCCGACGTGCCGGGCATCGAGACCCCGCCGGTTCCTGCGGGCGACCGGCACGTGTACTGGAAGTACTGCCTCCGCGTCGATCCCGAGGTCATTCCGGGCGGGCCGCCCGCGATCGCCGACGAGCTGAAGCTCGGGGGCATCGCCTCGGCGCCCCGCTACATCCAGAAGCCGGCCTTCCGCTGCGCGGTCATCCGGGACCAGGTCACGTTCGGATCGAGTCACTGGCCGTTCGACCTCGCCCGGCCCGAAGCGCTCGACTACGACGAGTCCCGCTTCCCCGGCACGTTCGACATGCTCGACCGCGTGCTGGTGCTGCCGTTCAACGAACGGTACGAGGAGCAGCACGTGGACCACCTCGCCAAGGCCATCCGCGCTTCGGTCGAGTCGGTTGCGGGCGGTCGGCCGTGACCGCCCCGCTGCGGTACGCCGTGATCGGCGCGGGAGGCATCGCGCAGTCGTACGCGCAGGTGTTCGCGCTCACCGCCGACGCCAAGGCCGTCGTGGTCGTCGACGAGGTTCGCGAGCGCGGCGACGCGTTCGCGGAGCGCCTCGGGTGCCGGTCGCTGCTCTCCTACACCGACGTCGACGTGTCCACCATCGACGCGGTGCTCGTCTGCACACCGCCGATCACCCACTTCGAGATCTGCTCGCACTTCATCGCGGCCGGGATCCCGGTCCTCTGCGAGAAGCCGTTGGCGATCGACACCTCGAGCGCCGAGGCGCTCGTCTCCGCGGCGGAGACCGCCGGCGTCACGTTCACGATGGCGGCCAAGTTCCGCTACTGCGCCGACGTCATCCGGGCCAAGAGCATCGTGGCGTCGGGCATCCTCGGCGAGATCATGCTGTTCGAGAACGTGTTCGCGTCGCGCGTCTCGATGGGTACCCGCTGGAACGCCGATCCCGCGATCAGCGGTGGCGGGGTCATCATCGACAACGGCACCCACTCGGTCGACATCGTCCGCTACTTCCTCGGGCCGGTCGCCGACGTGATGGCCGTGGAAGGCAAGCGGGTGCAGGGCCTCCCGGTCGAGGACACCGCCCAGATGTACATCCGCACCGTCGACGACGTCATGGCCACGGTCGACCTGTCGTGGAGCATCGACAAGGAGGTCGACAGCTTCATCAGCATCTACGGCTCGCAGGGCACCGTGCGGGTGGGCTGGAAGGAGTCGAAGTACCGCCAGGTGTCGAGTCCCGACTGGGTGGTCTTCGGCACCGGCTACGACAAGCTCCAGGCGATGGGCGACCAGCTCGCCAACTTCACCGCCGCGGTGCGAGGCGACGAGAAGCTGCTCATCTCCGGCGAGGACGCCATCGCGTCGGTCAGCGTGATCGAGCGCGCGTACTGCTCGCTCGCCCGGACCGACTGGGTGGCGGTCACGGGTGACGGCTCGGCGCTCCCGCAGGACTCCGGTGAACTTGTCGGCTGACACGGTCGCTCGCGACCCGTCGGGCACGGTCGCTCGCGACCCATCGGGCGCGGTGTCCCGCGACGCGCGGGTTCACCCGACGGCTGACGTGGAGTCGGGGGTCCAGATCGGCGCGGGAACCGCGATCTGGGACCACGTGCACGTGCGCGCCCCGGCGCGCATCGGCGCTGAGTGCATCGTCGGCGGCAAGACCTACATCGCGGGCGAGGTCGAGATCGGCGACCGGGTGAAGCTCAACGCGTTCGTCTACGTCTGCTCGGGCGTGACCATCGAGCGCGGCGTCATGGCCGGCGCCGGCACCATCTTCACCAACGACCGCTTCCCACGCGCGACCACTCCCGACCTGTCGGAGCTCCGTTCCTCCGACGTCGACGAGCACACGCTCCCGACGCTGGTCCGCGAGGGCGCGTCGATCGGAGCCGGGGCGGTCATCGGCTGCGGCATCGAGATCGGCCGCTTCGCCATGGTGGGCATGGGCTCGGTCGTCAGCCGAACCGTCCCCGACTTCCACCTCGTCGTCGGTAGCCCGGCCCGCACCATCGGCTGCGTCTGCCGTTGTGGCGAGCCGTTCGTGCGGTGCGCGCCCGGCGAGATCCCGCGCGCCCGCGCGGCCCGTTGCCCGGTGTGCGACCGCGTCTATGACGTCGACGCGACCGGCATGGTCACCGAGGTCTTCGAGATCTCCGACAACGAGACCCCCCGCACCGAGACCTCCGACACCGACGGGACCACGGCCAGGCCCGGTCCGGCATGACCGCCGACCGGCAACCGCGCCGGGTCGGCATCGTCGGCGGCGGCATGCTCGGGCTGACGCTCGCGCTCCGGCTCGCGCAGCGGGGCGACGACGTCACGGTGTTCGAAGGCGCCGAGCGTCTCGGCGGCCTCGCCAGCGCGTGGTCGCTCGACGTCGACGGCGAGGACCCGGTCGTCTGGGACCGCCACTACCACGTGACGTTGCTCTCCGACCTCGCCGTGCGCGGCGTGCTCGGCGATCTCGGCCTCGAACGCGACATGCGGTGGGTCCAGACCAAGACCGGGTTCTCCGCCGACGGGCGCCTCTCGTCGGTCTCCGACTCGATCGACTACCTCCGCCTGCCGTCCCTCAGCCCCGTTGCGAAGGCACGCCTCGCGACGACGATCCTCTACGGATCCCGCGTGCACGACTGGGAGAAGCTCGAGCAGATCCCGGTCTCCGACTGGCTCACGCGGTGGTCGGGCCGGGCGACCTACGAGCGGTTCTGGCTGCCGCTGCTGCGGGCGAAGCTGGGGGAGAGCTACCGCGACGCGTCCGCCGCGTTCATCTGGGCCACCATCCAGCGCCTGTACGCCGCCCGTCGCTCCGGCATGAAGAAGGAGCTCTTCGGCTACGTGCCCGGCGGCTACGCGCGCATCCTCGAGCGCTTCGGCGTCGTCCTCGCCGAGCTCGGCGTCGACGTCCGGCTCGGAGCGTCGGTGGCGTCGGTCACGCGCGGCCCTGACGCCGACGCGGTGACGGTCACCGCCGGGAACGGCGGCACCGACGAGTTCGACGACGTCGTGCTCACCACCACCACGTCGACGGTGAGCCGTCTCGTACCGCAGCTCACCGCGGCCGAGCACGACCGCCTGGATGCGGTCCGCTATCAGGGCATCGTGTGCGCGTCGGTCGTGCTCCGCCGGCCGTTGAGCCCCTACTACCTCACCTACCTGCTCGACCCCGCGCCCTTCACCGCCGTGGTCGAGATGTCCGCCTTCGTCGACCCCAGCCAGCTCGGTGGCCACTCGCTCGTCTACCTCCCGAAGTACGTGGCGCCGAACGACGCGCGGTTCGACGCGAGCGACGACGAGATCCGCGCGTCGTTCCTCCCCGCGCTCATGGAGCTGCATCCGCAGCTCACCGAAGACGATGTCCTCGCGTTCCGCGTCTCGCGGGTGCGCCAGGTCTTCGCGCTCCCCACCATCGGGTTCTCGCGCACGGTCCCGCCGCGCGAGACCAGCCTCCCGGGCGTCCACGTCGTGACGTCGGCCCAGATCGTCAACGGCACGCTCAACGTCAACGACACCGTGCAGCTGGCCGAGCAGGCCGCGGTGTGGCTCGGCGGTCCCGCTCCGACGAGACGTGGGCCCGAGCCGCGGCTCGGTGCGCCGGCAACGGTCGCCACGGCCCGACCCGGAAGCGCGGTCGTCGCGACCGGCAAGCCGACCGCGAGCCTCTCGCTCGACCTCGACAACCTGTGGTCGTACCAGAAGACCCACGGCGACCCGGGCTGGGAGAGCTATCCGTCCTATCTCGACCTCGTGATCCCGCGCGTGCTCGAGTTCCTCCGCCGGCGCGACCAGCGGATCACCTTCTTCGTCGTCGGCCAGGACGCGGAGCTGGCGAAGAACAAGGACGCGCTCGCGCTGATCGGCGAGGCCGGGCACGAGATCGGCAACCACTCGTTCCGCCACGAGCCCTGGCTGCACCGCTACACCGAGGCCGAGCTCGACGAGGAGCTCGCCAAGACCGAGGACGCACTCGAGAACATCTCGGGTCAGCGGACCACCGCGTTCCGGGGCCCCGGCTACAGCCTCAGCGAGTCGACGCTCCGGGTCCTGTCCCGCCGGGGCTACCTCGTCGACGCCTCGACCCTGCCCACCTACATCGGTCCGCTCGCCCGGGCCTTCTACTTCCGCCAGGCCGACCTCACCGAGGAGCAGCGGACCGAGCGCGAGGCCCTGTTCGGCACCTGGCGGGACGGCCGCCGGCCGGTCAAGCCCTACCGCTGGGCCATCGACGGCACCTCGTTGCTGGAGCTGCCCGTCACCACGTTCCCGGGCCTCAAGGTGCCCATGCACGTCAGCTACCTGCTGTTCCTCGCCGGCCGCTCCCCGGCGGCGGCCCGGGCGTACTGGCGGACGGCGCTCGCGGCCTGCAAGCTCACGGGCACCGAGCCGTCCCTGCTCCTGCACCCGCTCGACTTCCTCGGCGGCGACGACCTCGAGGAACTGGCATTCTTCCCGGGCATGGAGCTCTCGGCCGAGGTGAAGATGGGGCACGTCGGCACCTTTCTCGACGCGTTCGAGGCCCGGTTCCGGGTAGGGACCATGGGGGAGCACGCCGCCGCGCTCAACGCCCGCACCGACCTCGAGCTCGTCCAACCGAGGTTCGACCGATGAAGCTGGAACCCGACGACGTGGAGATCGAGGAGCTCGACGCACCCGGTGCCTCGGCCGAGCCCAACCTGCGTCACTCCGCGTCGGTGATCGTGCCCGCGTACAACGAGTCGGCGATCCTGGTCGACAACCTGTCCACGCTCTATGAATACATGGTCAGCCTCGACGACTTCGACTGGGAGATCGTGGTCGTCGACGACGGCAGCAAGGACGGAACCGGCGACCTCGCCGACGTCTTCGCCGCGTCGCACCCGCGGGTGCGCGTCCTGCGTCACCGGACGAACTTCCAGCTCGGGCAGGCGCTGCGCTTCGCGTTCGCCAGCTGCCGCTCCGATTACCTCGTCGTCATCGACGCCGACCTCAGCTACTCGCCCGACCACATCGGGCGGCTGCTGCACGCCATGGAGGACACCCACGCGCGCGTCGTGGTGGCGTCCCCCTACATGAAGGGCGGGGAGACCACCGCGGTCCCGCCCTTCCGCAAGGCCATGAGCCGCTGGGCCAACCGGATCCTCGGGCTCGCGGCCAAGGGCGACCTCCACACCCTCACGGGCATGGTGCGCGCCTACGACCGGCGCTTCCTCCGCACCTTGAACCTCAAGGCGATGGACAACGAGATCAACACCGAGATCATCTACAAGGCGCAGCTCCTGCGGGGCCGGATCGTCGAGATCCCCGCCCACCTCGACTGGACCGCGCAGGTCACCGAGCAGACCGAACGCTCGTCGAAGCTCCGCGTGAGCCGCAGCACCCTGTCGTCGGTGTTCGTGGCCTTCATCTTCCGGCCGTTCATGTTCTTCATCTTCCCGGGGCTCGTCCTCCTCGCGGCGTCGGCCTACATGCTGGTGTGGATCGTCATCCGGATGGTGCAGGACTACAACCTGCTACCGGGGAAGCACGGGATCTCGGGCGCGTTCGCGGTCGCGTACGAACGCGCGCCCTACACGTTCATCGTCGGTGGGCTGAGCCTCATCGTCGCGGTGCAGCTGCTCTCGCTCGGGATCGTCGCGTTGCAGGCCAAGCGCTACTTCGAGGAGCTCTTCCATCTCGGGTCGTCCATCCTGAAACGCGTCGACCTCGAAGAAGACGCATGAATCGCGGTTACGCCCGACGCGCCTTGGGTACGTACGGCTGATGGGCGTCGTCGAGGGAGCGCGGGTCGGTTCCCTCGTCACGGGTCACGTGCCTGAGGAGCCCGACACCCAGATCTACCCGCGCGTCCGTGAGTACGTCGCGCCGGCGGTGCTGGCGGTCGTCATGCTCGCCCTGGGGCTGTTCCGGTTGGGATCGAAGCCCCTCTGGCAGGACGAGGGCTTCACCTGGTCGAGCGCGACCCTCAGCGGAGGGAAGCTCGTCCACCACCTGGTCCACACCGAGGCCACCGGTGGCCTCTACCTGGTCTTCCAGCACTTCTGGGTCAAGGTCGGCAGCGACATCTGGTGGCTCCGCTTGCCGTCGGTGCTGTTCGCGACGGCCGCGGTTCCCGTCCTCTGGGCCCTGACGCGTCGGCTGTTCGACGCCCGCACCGCGACGATCGCGGCGGCGCTCCTGGTGCTGAACGCGACCTTCCTCGATCACGTGCAGGAGGCCCGCACCTATCCCCTGGTGGTCCTGCTCGCGTGCACGTCGATGTACTGGTTCGTCCGGGAGATGGAGTCGCCGACGCGCGGCGCGCGGGGCTGGTGGGTGCTGACCACGATCCTCCTCGTGTTCGCGCACGTGGTGGCCGGACTGGTGATCGTCGCGCAGGTCGTGTCGCTGCTCGTCGCCCGCCCTGATCGCCGCCGCACCCGGCACGTCGCCCTGGGCGTGGGGATGATCGCGGTGGTGGTCCTGCCCTTCCTGGTGCTCGCCAAGTCGCAGCCACTCGAGGGGCCGGTCAACAACCCGACGGTCCGGTTCTTCTACAACACCCTGCGGGTCCTGGCCGGGGGCGGCAACGTGCTCCTCCTGGTGGAAGCGGTGGCCGTCGGCGGCGCGCTGTGGCTGTTCGTCCGCACCTACCGTGCCCACCCCCGCACCGACGCCGCGTGGCGCCTCGCGCTCCCGGCACTGTGGTTCGGCCTCTCCAGTTTGCTGTTCTTCCTCTACGGCCAACTGGCGACGGGCTTCCAGCAGCGGTACCTGCTGGCGTTCGTGCCCGGCCTCTTCATCCTCGTCGCCCGGGGCATCACGTCGATCCCCAGCCGCGCGATCCAGGCGGTCGCCGTGGTCGTGGTGCTCGCGCTCGCGGCGCCCGGCGTGTGGCGCTGGTACGACCAGCCTCGCGAGGGCTTCGACCAGATCGCATCGGTCCTGGTCCACGACCGGCGACCCGGCGACGTGATCGTGTTCAAGGTCGACCTGAGCCGCATCCCCGTCGCCTACTACCTGCGCGACCAACCGGGAACCCGGCGGGACATCACCCCGGTCTGGCCCGGCGGCCCGGCGTGGATGTCCGGCTTCCGGACCGGCGACTACCGCTTCTCCGCGGTACCGCCAGCGGTGATGGCCCGGGTCGCGGCGCGCAACGACCGCATCTGGGTGGTCGACGTCGGGGCCCTCGGGTCCCGGACCCGCAAGGCCATCCAGGTCCTCCGCCGCACGCACCGGCGGGTCAAGGACGTGGAGGTCGGAGGCGCACCCAGCCTGCAACTCTTCGTCCGGAAGTAGCCGAGCCGCCCGGAGGGCGCCTCGCCGGGACCTGCCTAAACTCCCGGATCATGCACGTTGCGGTCGGTTCCGGCGCCGACGACCCGTCGATCGTCGGCCCCGATGAGCCGATGAGCCGATGAGCCGCACCGACGCGGAGCTCTCGGCTCCCCCCGATCGCGACCTGTCCTCCGTGGCCACCCGGCCCGACGGCCCGTTGCGCGAGTACGCCGCGCCGATCGTGCTCGCGGCGGTCATGCTCGCGATGGGCCTGTTCCGGCTCGGATCCAAGACGGTCTGGCAGGACGAGGCCTTCACCTGGTCGAGCGCGACGTTGAGCAACGGAACGTTCGTCGCCAACATCGCCCACCACGAGGCCTCGCTCGGGCTGTTCCTCTCCTTGCAACGCGTCTGGATGTGGTTCGGCACGGGCGCGTTCTGGATCCGGCTCCCCTCGGTGATCTTCGCCACCGCGGTGATCCCGGTGCTGTGGATCGTCGCCCGCAGGCTGTCCGACGCCCGCACGGCCACGATCGCGGCGGCGTTGTTCGTCGTCAACGCCGCGTGGCTCTCCCACGTGCAGGAGGACCGCGTCTACCCGCTCGTCGTCCTGCTCGCCTGCTGCTCCACCTATTGGTTCGTCCGCGAGGTCGACGCACCGGGTCGTCGCAACCGCTGGTGGTGGGTCGTCACGAGCGTGCTCATGGTGCTGGCCCACGTGCTGTCGGCGCTGGTGCTCGTCGCGCAGATCCTCTCGCTGCTGGTGGCCCGGCCGGACCGGCAGCGCACCCGTCACGTGCTCGGTGGCGTGGGGATGATGGCGTGGGTCGTCGTCCCGTTCGGCCTGGTGGTCGCGGTGCAACCGGTCTTCAAGCTCGCCGACGACTCGTCGCCGAGCCTGCACTTCTTCACGACCACGATCCGCGATCTGGTGGGTCGGGGGACGCCGCTGCTCGGGTTGGAGGCTCTGGCCGCGGGTGCGGCGCTCTACGCCCTCTACCGCATCTTCCGCGCGCACGGACGCTCCGACGACGCGTGGCGGATCGCGCTCCCGGCTTTGTGGTTCGGGTTCTCCGTCGCCGCGTTCTTCGCCTACAGCCAGATCGCTCCGGTCTTCCAGGAGCGCTACATGCTCGCGTTCCTCCCGGGGGCCGTGATCCTGGTGGCCATGGGCATCGGCCTGATCCCGACCCGGCCGTTGCAGGCCCTCGCGGTCGTGGTGCTGCTGGCGTTCGCCGGGCGCGGGGTGTGGAGCTGGTACGACGGCGAGCCCCGTCAGTCCTGGGGCAGCGTGGCCCGGATGCTCGAGCGCGACGCGCGACCGAACGACGCAATCGTGTTCGAAGCCGATCTCAGCCGCCTGCCGCTGGCCTACCAACTGCGGGATGAGCCGGCGACGCAGCGGAAGCTGTCGCCCACCTGGCCCGGTGGCCGGCCCTGGACCGCAGGCTTCACGAGCGACGACTACCGGTTCGCGACGATCTCGCCGGCGTCCATCACGCGTGCCGCCGCCGGTCACGACCGGGTCTGGGTCGTCGACGTGGGCGTGCACGACCGCGACACCCGCGCCGCGATCAGGTCGCTCGAACGACGCTACCGACGCGTGCGCGACGTCCGGTTCGACGACCTGACGCGACTGGCCCTGTACGAGCGTCGCTGATCCGGGGGAGGCGCGCGACGGATCCCGCGGCCACGACCGCGGTGCGCGGTTGGTTCGCCCGGAACGCGTGCGCATGGGCCGATTCGGCCGGGACCCTCTGCCTAGACTCCCGGGCATGATCGTTGCGATCGGGTCGGATCACGCCGGCTTCGCGTTGAAAGCGCACTTCATCGAGCTCCTCGAGCTCGAAGGTCACGAGGTGACCGATCTCGGCACCGATTCCGAGGTACCGGTCGACTACCCCGCGTTCTGCGCCGCGGTCGGGCGCGCGGTCGCCCGCGGCGAGGCCGAACGGGGCATCGTCCTCGGCGGGAGCGGCCAGGGCGAGCAGATCGTCGCCAACAAGGTGCGCGGAATACGGGCCGCGCTCTGCAACGACCTGTGGACGGCCCGGCTCTCGCGCGAGCACAACGACGCGAACGTGCTCTCGATGGGCGCGCGCGTCGTCGGCTTCGGCCTCGCCGACGACATCCTGCGATTGTGGCTCGCGACGCCGTTCGCCGAAGGACGGCACGTCCGGCGGCTCGAGGAGATCGCCGAGATCGAGCGGGCCGAGGCCCGGGCGGCGACGTGAGCACGTCCGCGCGGCGGCGGTAGCGGGTGGGCGGCTACGCGGTCGTCCTCGCGGTGGCGGCCGTCGTCACCGCGATCGCCACGCCGCTGGTGCGGTGGACGGCGCTGCGGTTCGGTGCCGTGCAGTACCCGAGCGCGCGGTCGGTGCACCGCAAGCCGATGCCCACCATCGGCGGCGCCGGCATGTTCATCGGCTTCCTGGCCGCGATGGCGACCGCGTCGCAGATCCCCCAGTTCCACGAGATCTTCCACAACAGCACGGAACCGCTGGGGCTCGTCCTCGCGGCCGGAGTGATGTTCCTGGTGGGCGCGGTCGACGACCTCCGTCCGGTCTCGCCTCCGGCCAAGATCGCGGGCCAGGTGCTCAGCGGCAGCCTGCTCTCGGTGCTCGGCGTCACGATGCTGTACTTCCGCGTCCCCTTCGCGAGCTGGGACTACATCATCCTGTCGCCCGACCTCGCTCCGCTCGTCACGGTGCTCACCGTCGTGCTGATGGCCAACGCGATCAACCTCATCGACGGCCTCGACGGCCTTGCCTGCGGCATCGTGATCATCGCCGGAACGGCGCTGTTCCTCTACTCCGACCGGCTGTTCAAGGCCCACCTGCTCGAGGGCTCGAACATCGGTCCGCTCGTCGCGATCCTCGCTGTCGGCGTCTGCGTGGGCTTCCTGCCGTTCAACTTCAATCCGGCCCGGATCTTCATGGGCGACGCGGGCGCGATGTTCCTGGGCCTCCTGCTCGCGGCGACCACGATCACCGTCGGCGGGCGCACCGCCGACCAGTTCAGCGGCCAGACCTACTTCTTCTTCGCGCCGCTGTTCATCCCGGTGGTGATCCTCGGTGTCCCGATGATCGACACCGCGTTCTCCTTCGTGCGCCGCGTGTACCACCGCAAGTCGTTCGCGGTCGCCGACAAGGACCACCTCCACCACCGCCTCATGCGCCTGGGCCACGGTCCCCGGCGCGCGGTGGTCATCCTCTGGCTCTGGACCGCGCTGCTCAGCGCGCTCGTGCTGACCCCGACCTACACGAACCGGGGCAACGCACTCGTTCCGGTCGGCGTGCTGGGGCTCGCGCTCCTGCTCTACGCGTTCTTCCACCCCGGTCTGCGTCGGGCAAGGGAGGAGGCCGCGCTCGCGGCCGAAGAGGACGCAGCCGACGCCGCCCAGCAGGAAGCGGAGGCTCCGCCGCCCGAGGTCGTCCACTTGTCGGAGCGGCGGCGATCGGACCGTCGACGGGCGCAGTAACGGGCGTCGAAGGTCACCGGAGGCAGCGGACGAACCGTCGGCAGTGCGCCGGCGACTGCTAGTTTCCTCGCCCGCGGGCGCGCTCGGTTTGACGTTCCCCGCCGCGGTCCCATACATTGCGAAAACATTCACAAGCTCGCCGGCAACTTTCCGCGCCGGTGGGACGTCGAGGGGTTCACCGAGTGGCGGCACGCAGCAAGCGGGCGATCTACCGAGGGTTCGACGACGGCTGGCAACAGGCCGTCGAGCTGACCGTCGCGCCCGTTCTCTTCGTGTTCCTCGGCGTCTGGCTCGACGCGAAGCTGGGCACGCGCCCGCTCTGGACCATCGCCCTCGTGCTGTTCGCGGGGGCCGGGTCGGTGGCAACCGCCTACGTCCGCTTCCAGGCCCGCTCGGCCAAGCAGGACGCGGGGAAGCCGTGGACGCGACGGGCGCAGCGCGCCGCCGCCGACGATCGGGACACCGCGTGAGCACGCCGAAGGTGACCCCGCCCGACGTCGACGGCATCGAGTCCCGGATCGCCCGCGACATCGCCCGGCACGCGGCGATGATCGCCCCGTTCGTGGTGCTCGTCACCGGCCTCGTCTGGGGTTGGGCCGGAGCGCTGGGCGCCGCGCTCGCCTTCGGGCTCGTGGTCGTCAACTTCATGGCCGGCGCCGCCATCCTCGGGTGGGCGGCGCGCATCTCGCCCGAGACGGTCACGGTCGCGGCCATGGGTGGCTACCTCGTGAGCCTGCTGATCTTCGTCGCCGCGGGTGTGGCCATCAAGCAGGTCGCCGCGGTCGACTTCAAGGTCTTCTGCTTCACGCTCATCGGTGCGCACCTCGGACTCCTGTTCTGGGAGCTCCGCTCGATCAGTCTCAGCCTCGCATCGCCGGGTCTCCGACCCGCGAAGAACAAGGAGTAGTCAGGCTTGCTCGCGGCGCTCTTCTCCCACGGCATCTCCGAGCTCTTCAGCTGGAAGCCGTTCCTGTTCGGCGGCACCCCGTTCGCGTTCAACAAGGTCGCGCTGCTGGCGCTCGTCAGCACGGTCATGTGCTCGTTCCTCTTCATCGGCGGCAGCCGCAAGCGCGCGCTGGTGCCGAGTGGCATCCAGAACGTGGCCGAGGCCGGCTACGAGCTGGTCGAGAACAGCATCGGCGTGGAGGTCATGGGGGAGCAGGACGGTCGCAAGTGGGCGCCGTTCCTCGCCGCCCTCTTCTTCTGGATCTTCTTCATCAACATCTGGGAGGTCATCCCGGGGATCCAGTTCCCGGCGACGTCGCGCATCGCGATCCCGATGTACCTCGCGCTGCAGACCTGGATCATCTTCATCGTGGTCGGTTTCAAGGCGCAGGGCCCGAAGTACGTCTTCAACTCGATCTTCCCGCCCGGCGTGCCCAAGTTCCTCTACGTCCTCGTGGCGCCGATCGAGCTCGTGTCGATCTTCATCGTCCGGCCGTTCTCACTCGCGGTCCGGCTCTTCGCCAACATGGTCGCGGGCCACGTGCTCCTCACCGTGTTCACCCTCATGTGCATCGAGCTGCTGAAGGCCAACAGCGGGGCGTACCAGATCGCCATCATCCCGCTGCCGTTCTTCATGCTCGTCGCGATGACCGGCTTCGAGATCCTCGTCGCCGTGCTCCAGGCCTACATCTTCACCATCCTCACCGCGGTCTACGTCGGTGAGGCGCTCCACCCCGCTCACTGATCCACCACACACCGATCCAAGAGCTTCATCCCACCGAAGCGACTTCGCGCACCGCGAATCCCTCGAACAAGGAGAACCACCCCGTGCACAGCCTCTTCCTGGCCGCCACGAACGCCGGCGAGCTGAAGTCCGGTCTCTCGGCCGTCGGTTACGGCCTCGCCGCCATCGGCCCCGGCGTCGGCATCGGCTACCTCGTGGGTCAGTCCGTCCAGGCCATGGCGCGCCAGCCCGAGATGGCCGGCACCGTCCGCACCACGATGTTCCTGGGTATCGCGTTCGCCGAGGCGCTCGCGCTCATCGGTTTCGTCGTCGTCTTCATCTAGGGAGCCCTTCACCATGAAGATCCGAAAGCTGTTGGCGACCGCCGGCGTCGCCATGGCGCTGGTGATCGCGGTTCCGTCCGTCGCGTCCGCGGCGGCCAAGCCCAGCGAGTTCACCGATTGCATGCTCAAGGCCAGCGAGCTGAAGACCACCACCGCGCAGGACAACGCGGCGAACAACTGCCACAAGGCGACGAGTCCGATCCTGCCTGCGCTCAACGAGATCGTCTGGGGCGGCATCGCGTTCCTGATCGTGGCCGGTGTGCTGCTGAAGTTCGCGTTCCCTGCGCTCAAGAAGGGCCTGGCGGACCGATCGGCCAAGATCGCGTCCGACATCGCCGGGGCCGAAGCCGCCCGGGCCGCGGCCGAGGCCGAGGCCGCCGAGTACCAGGCGAAGCTGGCCGAAGCGCGGTCGGATGCGGGCCGGATCATCGAGGAGGCCCGACAGAGCGCCGAGGCGTTGCGGGCCGATCTCGTCGCCCGGGCCGAAGCCGACGCCCAGGGCATCCGGGCCCGTGCGTCGGAAGAGGTCCAGGCACTCACCGCCCGGGCCCTCGCCGACCTGCAGGGCCGGGTCGCCGACCTCTCGATCGAGCTGGCCGAGAAGGTCGTCGAGCACAACCTCGACCACGACACGCAGATCGCGCTGATCGAGGGCTACATCAACTCGGTGGGGACGTCGGGCGGATGAGCGAGCGCAGCAAGGCCTACGCCGAAGCGATGCTGGCCGTCGCCAAGGCCGAGGGCTACCTCGCCGACGTCGAGGACGACCTGTTCCGCTTCGCCCGGACCGTCGAGGCGAACGACGAGCTCCTGCTCGCGCTCACCAATCGGAACCTGCCGACCGAACGTCGTCTGGCCGTCGTCGAGGACCTCATGGGCGGCAAGGCCCTCGCGACGAGCGTGGCGCTCGCGTCGATGGTCGTCGCCGCGGGCCGAGCCGGCGAGCTCGGCGAGATCGTCGACGAGTTCGTCGCCGCCGCGGCCGCCGAGCGCGACCAGGAGGTCGCCGAGGTCCGTAGCGCCATCCCCCTCACCGACGAGCAGATCACCCGCCTCACCGCCGCGCTGTCCGCGGCCACCGGCAAGGCCGTGGAGGTCAAACTGGTCGTCGACCCCCACGTGCTCGGAGGACTGGTCGCCCGTCTGGGTGACCTCGTCATCGACGGCACCGTCCGTCACCGGCTCGACCAGCTGAAGGAGCAGATCTGATGGCGGAGCTCACCATCAACGCCGACGAGATCGCCGCGGCCCTGCGCAAGCACGTCGCGTCGTTCACCCCGTCGCTCGAGCAGAGCCAGGTCGGGCGCGTGCTCGAGGTCGGCGACGGCATCGCCAAGATCTCCGGGCTGCCCAACGTCGCGGTCAACGAGATCCTCGAGTTCGACGGCGGTGCCATCGGCCTCGCGTTGAACCTGGAAGAGGACGCGATCGGCGCGGTCGTGCTCGGCCGGTCGGAGTCGATCGAAGAGGGTCACGCGGCCCGGGCCACCGGCCGGATCCTCTCGGTGCCGGTCGGCGACGCGCTGCTCGGCCGGGTCGTGAACGCCCTCGGCCAGCCGATCGACGGCGCCGGGCCGATCACCACCGACATCTATCGCCGCCTCGAGGTCCAGGCGCCCGGGCTCATCGCGCGCCAGCCCGTGGCCGAGCCCCTCCAGACGGGCATCAAGGCCATCGACGCGATGACGCCGGTCGGCCGCGGTCAGCGTGAGCTCATCATCGGCGACCGCAAGACCGGCAAGACCACGGTCGCCATCGACACGATCCTGAACCAGAAGGGTCAGGGCGTGAAGTGCATCTACGTCGCGGTCGGCCAGAAGGCCTCGACCGTCGCGCAGACCCGCCAGACCCTCGAGAACCACGGCGCGATGGAGTACACCGTCATCGTCAACGCGCCCGCGAGTGACGAGGCCGTGTTCAAGTACCTCGCCCCCTACGCCGGTTGCGCGGCGGGCCAGCACTGGATGGACAACGGCGAGGCCGCCCTCATCGTCTACGACGACCTGAGCAAGCAGGCCGAGGCCTACCGCCAGGTGTCGCTCCTCCTGCGCCGGCCACCGGGGCGCGAGGCCTACCCCGGCGACGTCTTCTACCTCCACTCCCGCCTGCTCGAGCGGGCCGCGAAGCTCAGCGACGCCCTCGGCGGGGGCTCGCTCACCGCGCTACCGATCATCGAGACCAAGGCCGGTGACGTCTCCGCCTACATCCCGACCAACGTCATCTCGATCACCGACGGCCAGATCTACCTGGTCGACGACCTGTTCAAGTCGGGTGTGCGTCCCGCGGTCGACGTCGGCATCTCGGTCTCCCGCGTGGGAAGCGCGGCCCAGACGAAGGCGATGAAGGCGGTCGCCGGAACCCTGAAGCTCGACCTCGCCCAGTTCCGCGACCTGGAGGCCTTCGCCACCTTCGGCTCCGAGCTCGACGCGATCTCGAGTGCCCAGCTCGAGCGCGGCTACAGGCTGGTGGAGCTGCTCAAGCAGCCCCTCAACTCGCCCATGCCGATGGAGGAGCAGGTCATCAGCATCTACGCCGGTACCACCGGCGTCCTCGACGACCTGCCCGTCGCGGCGGTCAAGCGCTTCGAGTCCGAGCTGCTGGAGTACTTCCGCACCCGCCACGCCGACATCCTCGAGCAGATCCGCACGTCCGGGAAGCTGCCCGAGGAGGAAGTGCTGAAGCAGGCCATCGCCGACTTCAAGGCCGGCTTCCAGATCGAGCTCGACCAGCCGGCAACCGGCCCGACCGCGCCGCTTCCGGAAGACGCCGAGGCCCCGGGTGAACCCGTCTCCGACAAGACGCTGGCGACGGAGTAGCTCGTGGCGGGTGGGCAGGAGCGAGTCCTGCGGCGACGGATCAAGAGCATCCAGAGCACCAAGAAGATCACCCGCGCGATGGAGCTCATCGCCGGGAGCCGGATCATCAAGGCCCAGGCGCGTGTGCACGCCGCGGTCCCGTACTCCGACGCGATCACCGAAGCGGTCCGCGACCTCGCCGCCGCGGGCGCCGGCATCGACAGCCCGTTGCTGACTCCCCGGCCGGAGATCAAGAAGGTGTGCCACATCGTCGTGACCGCCGACCGCGGTCTCTGTGGTGCCTACAACTCGTCGGTCATCCGCGCCGCCGAGGGCTCGATGCGTGAGCAGCAGGCACTCGGCCGCGACTATTCGCTCGTGCTGCTCGGCCGCAAGGGCGAGGGCTACTTCCGCTACCGCAACTACCGCATCGACGAGGCGTTCACCGGCTTCAGCGAGCAGCCGACCTACGAGGACGCGCGCCGCGTCGCCGCCGCGGTCACCCGTCGGTTCCTGTCCGGTGAGGTCGACCTGGTCGAGATCATCTACACCCGGTTCATCTCCGTGGGTTCGCAGGAGGTGGTGCTCCGGCCGATCATGCCGCTGGAGCAGGAGGTCGTCTCCGACGGCGACGCCCGCCCTGCACCGTCCGAAGCCGGCGCCGGTGCCTCCTACGAGTTCGAGCCGTCACCGGAGTCGATCCTCGACCGGCTCCTCCCGCGCTACGTCGAGGCCCGCATCTTCGCCGCGCTGCTCAACGCGTCGGCGTCGGAGCAGGCCGCGCGGCAACGGGCCATGAAGTCCGCCACCGACAACGCGGAGGACCTCATCACCCGCCTGGCCCGCATCATGAACCGTGCCCGCCAGGACTCGATCACCACCGAGATCATGGAGATCGTCAGCGGCGCGGAGTCCCTGCGCGGCGGCACCCACGACACCGATGTCCCCGACAAGCTGCTGGCGACGACCAACAACGCCGGCACCACGCAAGGCTAGGAGCCGCAGATGACCGTGACCGAGACCCCGGGCGAGACCGCGCTGAAGACCGGACTGGTCGTCGCCATCGCCGGCCCTGTCGTCGACGTGGAGTTCCCGCCCGACTCGATCCCCGAGATCAACATGATGCTCGAGATGGACATCGAGCTCGAGGGCGAGAAGATCGTCGTCGCGGCCGAGGTCGCGCAGCAGATCGGTGACAACCGCGTGCGCGTCATCTGCATGAAGCAGACCGACGGCCTGCGCCGCAACACGGTCGTGCGCAACACCGGCCACGGCATCACCGTGCCGGTGGGCGACGGCGTGCTCGGCCACGTGTTCAACGTCATCGGCGAGCCGCTCGACACCAACGGCGAGCCGATCACCGAAGGCATCGACGACCACTGGGAGATCCACCGGCCGGCCCCGCCGTTCGACGAGCTCGAGCCCCGGGCCCAGATGTTCGAGACCGGCATCAAGGTCATCGACCTCCTCGAGCCCTACGTGCAGGGCGGCAAGATCGGCCTCTTCGGCGGCGCGGGCGTGGGCAAGACCGTGCTCATCACCGAGATGATCCAGCGGGTCGCCCAGAACCACGGTGGTGTCTCGGTGTTCGCCGGCGTCGGCGAGCGCACCCGTGAGGGCACCGACCTCCTGATCGAGATGACCGAGTCGGGCGTCATCGACAAGACCGCCCTCGTCTACGGCCAGATGGACGAGCCGCCGGGCGTGCGCCTGCGCGTCGCGCTGTCGGCGCTCACGATGGCGGAGTACTTCCGCGACGTGAAGAACCAGGACGTGCTGCTGTTCGTCGACAACATCTTCCGCTTCGTCCAGGCCGGCTCCGAGGTTTCCACGCTCCTCGGCCGCATGCCGAGCGCGGTGGGCTACCAGCCGACGTTGGCCGACGAGATGGGCGAGCTGCAGGAGCGCATCACCTCCACCAAGGGCCGGTCGATCACGTCACTGCAGGCGGTCTACGTGCCCGCCGACGACTACACCGACCCCGCGCCGTTCACCACCTTCACCCACCTCGACGCGACCACGGAGCTCTCCCGCCAGATCGCGGCCCTCGGCATCTACCCGGCTGTCGACCCGCTGTCCTCCACGTCGAGCATCCTCCAGCCCGAGATCGTCGGCGAGCACCACTACAACGTGGCCCGCAGGGTGCAGGAGGTGTTGCAGCGCTTCAAGGAGCTGCAGGACATCATCGCCATCCTGGGTCTCGACGAGCTGTCCGAAGAGGACAAGGTGATCGTCGCCCGGGCCCGCAAGATCCAGCGGTTCCTGTCGCAGCCGTTCTTCGTGGCCGAGGTCTTCACCGGCCTCAAGGGCGTCTACGTCCCGATCGAGGACACGATCGCGTCCTTCGAGGCGCTGGTCGACGGCGAGCTCGACGACGTGCCCGAGCAGGCGTTCTACAACGTCGGTGGCGTGGACAGCGTGCTCGAGAAGGCGAAGTCGCTCGAAGAGAACGCATGACCCTCCACGTGGAGCTCGTCTCCCCCGAGAAGGTGCTGTTCCAAGGTGAGGCCGACATGGTCGTGTGCCGTCCGTCCGACGGTGACATCGCGTTCCTGCCCGGTCACACGCCCTATCTCGGCGCCCTCGGCATCGGCGTGCTGCGCGTGCTGCTCCCCGACTCGGGCGAGCTGGAGTTCGCGGTGCACGGCGGATTCGTCGAGGTCGCGAACGACCGCGTGCTGGTGCTCTCCGACGTCGCCGAGGTGCCCGACCAGATCGACGTCGCGCGCGCCCGGTCGGCGAAGGAGCGGGCCGAGGCCGCGATCAGCGGCGGCGACGAGAGCGACGAGACCAAGGAAGCCCTGCAACGGGCCAACACCCGGCTCGCGGTCGCCGGCGTCAACGCCTGATCCCGAGGGACCTTCAGGGAGTCGCTATGGAGCGACGGTGGTGACGACCGGTGCGGTCGTGCCCGGGGCGGCCTGGCACGGCGACGGCAGGTGGATCGCCTTCCCGGCGATCTTGCACGTGCACGTCTTGGCGCAGTCGTCGAGCGAGCCGCGGTAGACGTAGGCGCCGATCGCCAGCCCCGCGAGGCAGGCGATGATCACCATGCGCAGGAACGCCTTGGGGATCGACACCGCAGCGAACAACGCCGCCAATCCGGCGATCGCGACGACCACCCAGGTCATCGCCTTCAGATTCTCGAGATCAACCCAGCTCGGCCACACGGAGCGAGAACTTACCGACGCGATCGCGCCAAGACGCGGATGCTCGGCCTCCGTCGTTGCGCGCGCGATGGCCCGGGGCGAGCGGCTCAGTCGTAGCTGACGGCGCTGTAGCGCATCAGCTTCTGCCACTGGTGGGTGGCGTCGATCTTGCGGATCGTGCCCGTCTTGGCCCGCATGACGAGGGTCTGCGTGTAGGCGCCGGTGCCCCAGTAGCGGACGCCCTTGAGCAGCTCGCCCTCGGTGATGCCGCTGGCGGAGAAGAAGACGTCCTCGCCGCTCACGAGGTCGTTGGTGGACAGCACGCGGTCGAGGTCGTAGCCAGCGTCGAGCGCGGCGTTGCGCTCCTCGTCGTTGCGCGGGTAGAGGCGGCCCTGGATCTCGCCACCGAGGCACTTGAGCGCGCACGCGGCGATGACGCCCTCGGGCGTGCCGCCGATGCCGATGAGCATGTTGACGCCGCTCTCCGGCCACGCGCACGCGATGGCGCCGGCGACGTCACCGTCCTGGATGAGCCGGATCCGGGCGCCGGCCTCGCGGACCTCGTCGATGATGCCGGTGTGACGCTCGCGGTCGAGGATCATCACGGTGACGTCCTCGACGTCCTCACCGAGGGCCTTGGCCACCTTCTGGATGTTGTCCTCGATCGGCGCGTTGATGTCGATCACACCCGCGGCCTCGGGGCCGGTGGCGATCTTCTCCATGTAGACGCATGGGCCCGGGTCGAACATCGTGCCCCGCTCGGAGACGCCGATGACCGAGACCGCGCCCGGACGGCCGAGGGAGGTGAGGGTGGTGCCGTCGATCGGGTCGACTGCGATGTCGCACGGCGGGCCGCCGCTGCCGGTGCCGATCTCCTCGCCGTTGTAGAGCATCGGCGCTTCGTCCTTCTCGCCCTCGCCGATGATCACGACGCCTTCCATCGACACGGTGTTGAGCACCAGCCGCATCGCGTCGACCGCGGCCTGGTCGGCCGCCATCTTGTCGCCGCGGCCCACCCAGCGGCCGGCCGCGAGAGCGGCGGCCTCGGTGACGCGGGCGAGCTCCATGGCGAGGTTGCGATCCGGTGCTTGCGGCTCGTGTTCCATCGGGCTCCTGCGTGATCCGGCACCGCCCGGCGGCGGGCGCCGTGGGCTCGTGAGTGCCGAGCAGTGTAGGACGGCACGGGTGCAGGTGCGATCGTTCCCCGGATCACGTGCGATCATTCGGCCCATGGCCGCAACCTCCGCCTCCAACGCCCAGCGCGACCACGCCACCGCGGCGGCAGAGGTGGCGATCTCGTCGCTCGATGCGTCCACGCTGGCCGTCGCCCGCCGCGTGAAGGGCTTCATGCCCGACGACGAGGGCCTGGCCCTGCACCGGGCGGGCCTCCTCGGGGCCGAGGTCGGGCCGTTGCTCGAGATCGGCACGTACTGCGGCAAATCGGCCGTCTACCTCGGCGCCGCGGCGCGGGCCGGGGGCTCGGTGCTCTTCACGGTCGACCACCACCGGGGCTCGGAGGAGAATCAGGCCGGTTGGGAGCACCACGACACCGAGCTGGTCGACGACCGCACCGGCCGCATGGACACGTTGCCGGTGTTCCGCCGTTCGATGGAGGACGCGGGCCTCGAGGACGTGGTGGTGGCGATCCTCGCGTCGTCGACGACGGTGGGCCGCTACTGGCGGACGCCGCTCGGGTTCCTGTTCATCGACGGCGGGCACGCGGAGGACGTCGCGCTCGCCGACTACGAGTCCTGGGCCGGCCATGTCGCGCCCGGCGGCATCCTCGCGATCCACGACGTGTTCGAGGACCCCGCCGACGGTGGACAGGCCCCCTTCCGGGTCTGGCAACGTGCCGTCGCCGACGGCTTCGTGCCGAAGGGGACGACAGGCAGCCTCCGCGTGTTGCGACACGCGTAGGGCGTCCTCAGTCTTCCCGGCTGATATCGGCCGCGTTCTGCAGCAGGTCGGGGGAGAGGCCCGCGGGAAGGCCTTCCCCGCGGAAGAAGCCGTGGGTGAGACCCGACCCGCCGAGCGCGTGGGCGGCGAGCACCACTGCGGCCGAGTTCCAGGTCGGCTGCTCCACGGGGAACAGCTCACCCGGCCGGGAGAAGTCGTTCTCGTCGAAGTTCGCGCCGGTCCAGTAGCCGCCGGACTCGGCCCGGAGGAACTGCACGTCGGTGAAGAGGCGCAGCGCGAGCTCGTGCTCGCGCAGGCCGTCGAGGGTGAGCACCAGCTCGCAGGTCTCGGCCGCGGTGATCCAGGGCTGGTCCGAGACGCAGCGCACGCCCCGGCCCTCGACCACGAAGGTCGACCATCCGTCGCGCAGCCGCTCGCGCCCGGGTTCGTCGCGCAGCGCGCCGCCGAGCACGGGGTAGTACCAGTCCATGGCCCAGCGGCTCTTGTCGAGGAACGCCGTGGGCCGGTGGCGGATCGAGTGGCCGAGGGAGCCCAGCGAGAGCTCCCAGTCGGGGCGTTCGTGGCCGAGGTGGTCGGCGAGCAGCACCGCGCACCGCAGGCTCGCGTGGATGCTCGACGAGCCCGTGAGCAGCGCCCCGTCGTCCGGGTCGTCGCCCCGCCACGCGATCGCTCCCTCCTCGGCCTGGAAGCCGAGGGCATAGTCGATCGCGCGTTCGACGACCGGCCAGAAGCGGGACACGAACGAGCGGTCACCGGTCGAGAGGTAGTGGTGGAGCACGCCGTTCGCGATGTAGCAGGTGACGTTGGTGTCGCGGGTGGGGTCTTCGATCGCGTCGCCGAGGTAGTAGGCGTGCCATCCGCCGTCGGGGAGCTGGCGCTGCGCGAGCCACTTGTAGGCGCGGGCCGCGTCGTGGTGCCGGCCGCCCACGTCGAGGGCCATCGCGGCCTCGATCAGATTCCACGGGTCGGTGTGGCCGCCGGGGAACCACGGGATGTTGCCGTCGGCCAGCTGGACGTCACCGATCGCGTCGACGGTCGCCGCGACGTCGGCCGCGGAGAGGATCCCCCCGACGGACGGACACAGCTCCCGGCGGGCGCACTCACTCATGGGCACCCGTGCGCGTCGCGGTGCGCGGCAACCGCGGCGCCTTCTCGACGTAGATGACGAGGCTCTTGCCGAGGACGGGACGCAGGCCCTTCTCGACCCAGCCGGCCCAGCGGGGCCGGTTCGTCAGCTCCCACACCAGGAAGCGGTGGTACGTGCGGGTCGGGAGGCGCTCCGGTCGGTCGACGCCGAGCGCGCAGCGGAGGAACCAGTAGGGGGAGTGGAGCGCATGCGCGTGGTGCGAGCCGCGCAGCAGCAGCCCGGCGGCGTCGAGCTTCTGCTCGAGCTCGTGCTGGTGGAAGATGCGCACGTGGCCGCCCGGGCGGTCGTGATACTCGTTGCTCAGTGCCCAGTTGACCCGCTCGGGCCAGCGGGTGGGGACGGTGACGGCCATGCGGCCACCGGGCTTGAGGATGCGGGTCAGCTCGGCGATCGCCCGGTCGACGTGACCGATGTGCTCGAGCACCTCGCTGGTGACGATGTGGTCGAAGGAGTCGTCGGGAAAGGGCAGTGCGAGCGCGTCGGCGTTGACGGTGCCGCCGTGGAACTCGTCGAGCTCGCCCGCGGCGAGCATGCCGCCGACGACCGCGCGCACGTCCTTGAGCTCGCCCTCGTCGTAGTCGAGCGCGACCACGGTGGCGCCGCGTCGGAGCGCTTCGAACGAGTGGCGGCCACCGCCGGCGCCCATGTCCAGGATGCGATCCCCGGGTCGGAGGCGGAGGCGGTCGAAGTCGACGGTCAGCATCAGGCGGCCCCGGTGGGGGCGGCGGGGCTCTCGGCGAGGAGGGCGCGGTACTGCTCGATGATTCCCTCGGCGCACCTGCGCCACGTGAAGCGGCTCAAAGCCCGGTCGCGCCCGGCTTCGCCCATCGTGCGGGCCGCGTCGGGGTCGGCGAGGACCGCCCGGATGGCGCCGGCGAGGGCTTCCGCGTCGTTGGGCTCGACCGTGCGGGCGGTGAGCCCGTCGGTGCCGACGACCTCGGGAAGCGCGCCGCCGGTGGTGGCCACGAGGGGCACAGCACACGCCATGGCCTCGATGGCCGGGAGCGAGAAGCCCTCGTAGAGGGAAGGGACGACCGCGACCTGCGCTTCGGCGTAGAGCTCGACGATGCGCTCGGTGGTGACGCCGCTGACCCATTCGACGGCGCCGGTGAGCCCGAGCCGCTCGATGAGCGCGGGGATCTTGCTCTTGTCCCGGGGCTTGCCGATGACCACGAGGTGCGCGTCCTCGTTGTCGGTGCGCACCTTGGCGAGTGCCTCGAGCAGCGGAGCCAGACCCTTCATCGGGACGTCGGCGCTCGCCGTGGTCATGAGGCGGCCGGGCACGCGTGCGATGTGCGGCATGGGCCGGAAGATCTCCGGATCGACGCCGACCGGAACGATGTGGAGCTGCTCGCTGCGCACACCCATCTGGGCGACGATGTCGCGCTTCGAGCTCTCGGACACGGTGATGATGCGCGGCAGCGCGCGGGCAACGTCCATCTGCATGTCGAGGAAGCCGTACCAGCGCTTGAGCGTGAAGCGGCGCCACGGGTTGGTGGCGTGCTGCAGGTCGAGGTCGCGGTCGACGGTGATGGGGTGGTGCAGCGTGCCGAGGATCGGCCAGCCGTCGGCCATCGCGCCGAGGAGGCCGGTGCCGAGACACTGGTTGTCGTGGACGACGTCGAAGTCGCCCCGGCGCTTCGAGAGCAGCTTCCGGACCCGTTCGCTGAACGTGTAGGGCTCGGGGAATCCCGCGCCGCACATGATCGCGAACTCCTTGACGTCGGTGAGGCTGCGGAACTCCCAGGGCCACGGCACCCGGAACGGGTTCGACGAGCGGTAGAGGTCGAGGCTCGGCACCTTCACGAGCTCCACGCCGTCGTCGAGCAGGGGCCACGGCTGGCCGGCGAAGACCTCGACGTGGTGCCCGAGATCACGCAGCTCGCGGGCCACGTACCTCGTGTAGACCCCCTGTCCACCACAGTGCGGGTTGCCGCGGTAGACCAACCAGGCGATGCGGAGAGGTCGCTCGGAGGTCGGCATAGCCGACAAGCCTCGCCGCGCCCGCCATTCTGGGCAAACTCGGCCCCCTGACCTGCACCGGAGCACGAAATGCACGAACTCGTAGGTGGAACCGGTTCCGGTTCCCCGCCGGTAGCCGCCGCCGGGCGACGTTCCTGATGGACACGAGTGGTGGGGGAGCGGTCACCGCGGCGATGGTGGCGCGCGCCCGTTCGCTCGCCGACCCGCAGTGGTCGCCGTCGGGCGACCGGCTCGCGTGGAACGAGTCGTTCGGGGGCCGTACCGACGTCCTGGTCGCGCCGGCCGACGGCTCCGACCTGCCGCTCGTCGTCTCGAGCGCGATCCGCCCGGGCGGCGTCCATCCGTCGGGCGGCGGCGTGTACGCCTGGGCCGGCGACGACGCGCTCGTGGTCGCCACACGCGGTGACGGGCTCGCGGTGCTCCCCGCGCGCGGTGGACCACCCGTGGCGACGGTGGCCGGGGGCGGTCCCGCGTTCGCGCCTGCGGTCTCGCCCGACGGACGCTTCGTGGCCTACGTGCGCGACACGGGTTCGGAGTGCCCGGTGATGGTCGCGGCGATCGACGCGTCGACCGCGCCGGTGCGGATCAGCGAGGCCAGTGACTTCGCGTGGGACCCGGTGTGGCGGCCCGATGGGCGCGCGGTCACGTGGTTCGAGTGGGATCTGCCCGCGATGCCGTGGACCGCTTCGCGGATCGCGTCCCGTGCGTTCCGTGCGGTCGACGGCGCCCCGCCCGAGCTCGGACCGGTCGAGGTGCTCGCCGGCGGTCCTGCGGTCGGCGTCGCGCAACCCCGCTACTCGCCCGACGGCACGTGGCTGGCCTACGTGAGTGACGCCGGTGGGTGGGCCAACGTCTGGATCGCGCGTCCCGACGGCGCCGACGCGCGTCCGCTGCTACCGGAGCCATTCGAGCAGTCGCGGCCGCCGTGGGGGCCGAGGGTGCGCTCGTTCGCGTGGTCACCCGACTCGGCCCGCGTCGCGTTGGTCCGCAACGAGGGCGGATTCGGTCGGCTCGTCAGCGTTGCGGTCGCCGACGGCTCCGGGCGCGACGAGGCCCGGGCCTGGCACGTCGGTCCCGACTGGGGCCCGGCCGGGATCGCCGCGATCCGGTTCGGGGCCCGCACGGTCCCGCAGGTGACGGTCCGGTCGCCCGCGGGCGGGGCGCGTACTGTCCTGGCCCGGGGCACGCCGGGCGGGTTCGAGACCGAGAGCCGCGGCGAGCCCGAGGCGGTGACGTGGAGCCGCGACGGCGTTCCGGTCCACGGGCTGGTCTGGAGCCCGAGAGCCGCGGCCGGGGTGCCGGACGATGCGGGCGCCCCGCGGGCGCCCGCCCCGATGCTCGTGCTCCTGCACGGCGGGCCGACCGACCAGGCCCTCGTCGACTGGCAGGCGCGCCGCGCCTTCTTCCTCGACCGCGGGTGGGTCGTCTTCACGCCCAACGCGCGCGGCTCGACCGGCTACGGGCGCGAGTACCGCGACGCGATGAACGGCGGGTGGGGGGAGGTCGACGTCGACGACGTCGCCGCAGGGATCGACGCGATGGTGACGCGCGGCGTCGCCGATCCGGCGCGCGTCGCGGTCATGGGCGGCAGTGCCGGTGGCTACTCCGCGCTGATGCTCTGCGTCCGCCACCCGCAGTTGCTCCGCGCCGCGGTGAGCCTCTACGGCGTCACCGACCTCCTCGGGCTCGCCGCCGGCACGTGGCGATTCGAGTCGCGCTATCTCGACCTGCTCGTCGGCCCACTCCCGCAGGAGGCCGAGCGCTACCGCGCCCGGTCCCCGATCAACCGGGCCGCGGAGATCCGCACCCCGCTGTTGTTGCTCCAGGGCGACGCGGACGAAGTCGTACCGCTCGCGCAGACCCGCGCGCTGGTCGACGCGCTGGAGCAGGCCGCGGTTCCCGTCGAGCACCACGTCTACGAGAGTGAGGGCCACGGCTGGTCGCGGCCCGAGACCGTGATCGACGAGCTCGACCGGGTCGAGGACTTCCTCGCCCGTCACGTGCTCGGCCGCGCCACCTCGGTGGCCGATACGACGACTGCGGAGGATGCTCAGGATGCCTGACGAGAAGCTCGTCACCGACTACGAGCTCGAAGGGCCCGAGCGCGGCGCCGACCGGGCCGTGCTGCTCGCGCACGGCGCGGGCGCCGACATGCACGCGGCGACACTGACCACGGTCTCGGCCGCGCTCGCCGCGGCGGGCGTGCCGGCATTGCGCTTCAACTTCCGGTACCGGAGCGCGGGTCGCAACGCGCCCGACCGCGCGCCCGTCCTGCTCGCCGCGGTTCGCGAAGCCGCGGCCGAGCTCGCGCGGCGCACCAAGCTCGATCCCGACCGGCTCGTGCTGGGAGGCCGGTCGATGGGCGGCCGGATGGCGTCGATCGCGGTGGCCGACGTCGACGACCCGCTGCCGGCGCTCGGGCTCGTGTTGCTGGGCTATCCGCTGCATCCCGCGGGCAAGCCCGACAACCTGCGGACCGAGCACTTCCCCCGCATGCGGGTCCCGTCGCTGTTCGTGAGCGGCACGCGCGATTCGCTCGCTCCACGCGACTCGCTGCTTCGCGAGATCCCGCAGATCCCCGGCCCGGTGACCGTGCACTGGCTCGAGTCGGCCGACCACGGCTTCAAGCCGTTGAAGGTGTCAGGGCTCACGCAGGCGGACGTGCTGGTCGACGCGGCGGCGGCCGTCGTCGACTTCGTCGGCGCGCTTCCGGGCCCGAGCCGCTAGTCGCACGGGTTCGCTCACGCGCCGGGCGCGGCCCCGTCCGGCTCATGGTTGCCCGGGTCATGGCTTCGCTCGGCCGCGAGCTTGAGCCGCTCGAGCGTGGTGATCATCCCGTTGCGGTTGTGGTCGCTGCGGTTCCACACGCCGGACGCGAGCCCACCGAGGACCTTGATGGTCGGGCCGCGGCGGTCTTGCCAGATCTCCTCCACGGTGCAGGCGACGCCGTCGCGCGTCGGCGCGATCGAGTACGTCCAGCGGGCCACGGGCAGGTTCGCCACCGTGTGGATCTCGAAGCTCAGCTCCACGCCGGGATCGGCGACGAGCACGGTCCCGAGCGTGCTCCACCGCCGGCGCCCCCGGCGGTTGCGGCCGGAGAACCGCGCCCCGGGGGTGGCCTTCGTCGCGCCGTCGAGCCAGGTGCAGCCGTTGCTCTCGGGGCTGAACTCGCCCATGCGGGTGAGATCGGCGACGAGTGCATAGACCCGCACGGCGGGTGCGTCGATGTCGAGCGTGACGGAGATCCGGTCGGGCTCGGTGGTCACCGGCGAACGATAACAACGCATCGCCGCGTACCTGGGGCGGATCGGGGAGAATGCGGCCATGCGAGTCGAGCGCACGTTTGCCTTCGTGGACCTCTGCGGGTTCACCCGCTTCACCGATGCCCAAGGGGATGACGAGTCGGTCCGGGTCCTCACGCAGTTCCGGACCGCGGTGCGGGAGACCGCGACCGACTTCGGCGTGCGGGTCGCGAAGTGGCTGGGCGACGGCGCGATGTTCGTCGGCGTGCAGACCGAACCCCTCGTCGCCGCGATCGTGGGGCTGGAAGCCGACCTCTCGGAGACGGTGCCGCTGCCGTTGCGGGGCGGGATCGCCGCCGGTGCCGTGATCGTGTTCGAAGGCGACGACTACACCGGGAGCGCAGTGAACCTGGCCGCGCGCCTGTGCGACCTCGCCGGACCCCACGAGGTGCTGTGCACGCCCGAGGTCGCGGAGCTGCGGCCTCCGGGAATCGACGCGTTGCCCGTCGGCGAGGTCGACATCAAGGGACTCGTGCACCGCGTGTCCGTCGTGCGGTTGACCGCGCACCCCGCTCCGGAGCCGCTGCCCGAGATCGCTCGGTAGCTAGCCTCCTTGCATGGCTGAGTGGAACACGCTGCGGCTCGAGATCGACGATCACGTCGGGCATCTGTACCTGGCCCGGCCCGACAAGCTCAACTCGTTCACCCAGGAGATGTGGGGCGAGCTGAAGGCGCTCGGCGAGCAGCTGTGCGCCGATCCCCGCGGCATCCGGGCCCTCGTCGTGATCGGCGAGGGACGCGCGTTCTCGAGTGGCATCGATACGTCGGTGTTCGCCTCCGACCTGTTCGCGCCACCGGAGGGAGCGGGCGCCACCGACGACGGGCTCGCGCACCTGCTCGCGACGATCGCCGAGTTCCAGGCCGCGTTCACCTGGTGCGAGGACGCTCCCTTCGTCACCATCGCCGCGATCCGCGGCTACGCCTACGGCGCCGGCCTGCAGCTCGCGATCGCGTGCGACATCCGCGTCGCGGCCGAGGGTTCGAAGCTCGGTCTGCTCGAGCTGCAGTACGGGATCCTGCCCGACCTCGGTGGGACGCAGCGGCTCCCGCGCCTCGTCGGCTACGGCAAGGCGGTCGAGCTCACCTGCACCGCGGCACGGATCGACGCGGCCGAGGCGCTGCGCATCGGCCTGGTCGAGCAGGTCGTCGCCGACGGCGATCTCGAGTCCACCGCCGACGCTCTCGCGACCACCATCGCCGCCCAGCCCCCGCTCCCGGTGCGGGGTGTGAAGCGCGCGATGCAGGCCTCGTACCATCTGGACCGGGCTGCGGGTCTCCGCTTCGAGGCCGAGCAGCAAGCGGTCTGCATCCGCTCCGACGACATGCGCGAAGCGCTCGCCGCGTTCATCGAGGGACGCCCCGCCGTCTACGAAGGACGCTGAGCGCTGCCGCTCCTCCCCACCGAGCGCGCGTACCGCCTCCTGCGTGCCGCGCGCGCCTACGATGCCCAGCCACATGGACCGCATCGCCGTCCGCGCCGGCCAGCCGCTCTCGGGAACGATCCGGGTCGCGGGCGCGACCAAGAACTCGGGGCTGAAGCTGATGGCCGCCGCGCTCCTCGCGCCGGGCAAGTCGGTGCTCCGCAATGTGCCGCCGGTCGCGGACCTCGACGTGATGATCGAGGTCATGCGCGCCATCGGCGCGCCCACGGAGTGGACCGGTCCCGACGAGCTGACGATCGACGCGTCCGGCGAACTGACGCCCGAGGCGCCGTACGAGCTGGTCAGCAAGATGCGCGCCTCCATCAACGTGCTGGGTCCGCTGCTCGCTCGCTGCGGCGAGGCGCGCGTCGCGATGCCCGGCGGCGACAACATCGGCAGCCGCAAGCTCGATATGCACTTCCGCGGGCTCGAGCAGATGGGCGTCGAGATCGAGGTGCGCCACGGCTTCATCGAGGCCCGACACAACGCCCTCGGCGGCGCCCGCGTGGTGCTGGAGTTCCCGAGCGTCGGCGCGACCGAGAACCTGCTCACCGCGGCGGTGCTCGCCAAGGGCAGGAGCGTCATCGAGAACGCGGCCCGCGAGCCCGAGATCACCGATCTGGCGAACACCCTCATCCGCATGGGCGCCGACATCAGGGGTGCCGGCACGTCCACCATCGAGATCGAGGGCGTGACCGAGCTCGTGGCGGTCGAGTCCGAGATCATGGGTGACCGCATCGAGGCCGGCACCTTCCTCATGGCCGTTGGCGTCGCGGGCGGTGACGTCACCCTCGAGGGCATCCGCATCGAGCACCTCGAGATGGTGGTGCTCAAGCTGGAGGAGATGGGCATGCGGGTGTCGCCCACGCCCGAGGGGCTCTGGGCCCGCAGCGACGGGCGCCTCCGGTCGGTCGACATCGCCACCCTGCCGTACCCCGGCTTCGCCACCGACTACATGCCGCTCGTCGTCGCCCTGCTCGCCACCTGCGAGGGCACCGCGATCGTCACCGAGAACGTCTTCGACAGCCGCTTCAGCTTCGTCGACGAGCTCAATCGCATGGGCGCCGACATCCGCAACGAGGGCCGCCATGCCGTGATCCGGGGCCGGGGCCGGCTGTCGGGCGCGCCGGTCCGTGCCCTCGACGTGCGGGCCGGCGCCGCCCTGGTGCTGGCGGGCCTGGCGGCGGAGGGCGAGACCATCGTCCACGAGCCCCATCACGTGTACCGGGGCTACGTCGACCTGGTGGGCAAGCTCCGCAGCGTCGGGGCCGATGTCCGCTACTTGCCCGACTGATCCCGCTCGGCGGCCCGGGTTCGGGACGTGCGGGAACGAATGCGATACTGGCGGGGTTCCACCCTCCCGACGCAGCGTCGCGAGGCCGTAGGAACGAGGAGTCCAAGATGCCGGCAGACACCCAGACCGACGAGAACCAGGAATCGCAGATCCTCGAGGCGATCGACATGATCCGCCCTGCGCTCCAGTCCGACGGTGGTGACATCGTCTACAACGGCATCGACGGCGACGGCGTGGTGCACGTGACGCTCGTCGGCGCCTGCGGGAGCTGCGCGGTGTCGACGATGACCCTGAAGGCCGGCGTCGAGCGGATCATCATGGACCGCGTGCCCGGCGTCACCGAAGTCGTCGCGGATTGACCGACGCCGGGGCGCTGGTCGACGGCGTGCTCGGCGCAGACCGCGGTGCGATCGCCCGCCTGCTGACGCTGGTCGAGCAGGGTGGGCCTGAGGCGGTCGCGGCGGTGGCCCGTCTCTACCCGGAGAGCGGGAAAGCCCACGTGGTCGGCATGACCGGCGCGCCCGGGGCGGGCAAGTCGACCCTCACCAACCGCCTGATCGGGCGGATCCGTGCGACCGGCGACCGGGTGGGCGTGCTCGCGATCGACCCGTCGAGCCCGTTCACGGGTGGCGCCATCCTCGGTGACCGGGTCCGCATGCAGGATCACGCCGTCGACCCCGGAGTGTTCATCCGATCGATGGCCACACGGGGCCATCTCGGGGGGCTCGCGCTCGCTGCGCCGCAGGCGCTCCGGGTCCTCGACGCCGCGGGCATCCCGTGGCTCATCCTCGAGACCGTCGGCGTCGGCCAGGTCGAGGTGGAGGTCGCCGCAACCGCCGACACCGTCGTCGTGGTGCTCAACCCGGGATGGGGCGACGGCGTGCAGGCGAACAAGGCGGGCATCCTCGAGATCGCCGACGTCTTCGTCGTGAACAAGGCCGACCGCGACGGGCTGCGGCAGACCGTCGCCGATCTCGAGGGCATGCTCGCCCTCGCGGGAGCGGGTCGCGACGGGTCGTGGCGCCCGCCGATCGTGGAGACGGTCGCCAGCCGCGGCGAGGGGACCGACGAGCTGTGGTCCGCGATCCTCGGTCACCGCGACTGGCTCGCGACCGACGACCACGCGCACGACCGGCGCACCGCGCGCATCGCGGCGGAGCTGCGGGCGATCGTGGTCGCCCGGCTGGTCGCCGGTTCCGGAGTTGCGTACGACGGCCCGGAGTTCGACGCGCTCGTGGACCGGATCGAAGCACGGACCCTCGACCCGTACGCGGCCGCCGACGAGCTCCTCGCGTGAGTCCGCGCTTCGATCTGGACGCCGTCTTCGCGCCCGACGACTACCTCTACTTCTTCGAGACGTTGCTCACCGACGACGTCAGTGACGAGGAAGCCGCGCTGGTTGCCACGCTCCTGGATGTTGGCCCGGGTGCGAACGTGCTCGACGTCGGGTGTGGCTACGGGCGGCTCGCCATCCGGCTCGCCCAGCTCGGCGCGGAGGTCACCGGCCTGGATCGCTCACGCGGGTTCCTCGAACGCGCGGCCCGAGACGCGGCGAAGGCCGGTGTGGACGTCGACTGGGTCGAGTCCGACATGCGCTGGCTCCCGTGGGTCGACGAGTTCGACCGCGTGCTGCTGTGGGGATCGACGTTCGGGATCGCCGACGACGCCGGGAACGCAGCCGTCCTCGACGCCGTCTTCCGCGCGCTGCGCCCGGGCGGGCGCGTGCTCGTCGACGTCGTCAACCGCGACCACGCGATCTCGCGGCCGCTGCCGGCCCGCATCAACATCGAACGCGGCACCGACTGGCTCTCCGACGAGTGGGACTTCGATCCCGAGACCAGGCGCTCCGAGACCGAGCGGACGATCGTGCGCGGGAAGGACACCCGGACGATGCACTACAGCATGCGGCTCTTCGACGCCCCGGATCTGCGCGACGCGTTCGAGGCCGCGGGCTTCACCGTCCTCGGCGCGTTCGACGAGAACGGCAGCCCCCACCCGACCGCCGTCAGCACCCTCGAAGCCCACCGCCTCGTGATGCTCGCCACCAAGCCCGGCGCCTGAGGACCTGCGCGTCGCTACGTCGGGATGACGGGCTCGAGGACGGCGTCCATGGCGGCGAAGACCTCGGGGCCGAGCTCGAGATCCGCGGCGGCCACGTTCTCGTCGACCTGACTCGCGCGGGTCGCGCCGATGATCACGCTCGACACGCCCGGCTTGCGCAGGCACCACGCGAGCGCGAGCTGACCGAGCGTCGCGCCGGCCTGCTGCGCGATCGGCCGGAGCTCCTGCACCGCATCGAGCACGGGCTGCTGCATGAACCCCTGCATGAAGAACGCGTCGTCGGTCGCGGCGCGCGTGCCGGCCGGCGCCGCGTTGGCGTCGGTGTACTTCCCGGTCAGGACGCCCTGCGCGAGCGGGGACCAGACGACGTTGCCGAGGCCGAGCCGCTCGCTCGTCGGCAACACCTCGAGCTCGATCCCCCGGTGCAGGGCGTTGTACTGCGGCTGGTTGCTGACCGGCACCGACCAGCCCCGCTCCTGGCAGAGGTCGACGGAAGTGCTGATCTGCTGGGCGGTCCACTCGGACACGCCCCAATAGAGGACCTTGCCCTGGCGGATGAGGTCGTTCATCACCTGGCAGGTCTCTTCGAGCGGCACGGTCTCGTCGTAGCGGTGGCACTGGTAGAGGTCGATGTAGTCGACGTCGAGGCGGCGCAGCGACGCGTGACACTGCTCGAAGACGTGCTTGCGCGACAGGCCGTGGTCGTTGGGCCGGTTGCTCATCGGGAAGTAGACCTTGGTCGCGAGCACGAAGCTCTCGCGACGGAAGCCCTCGACCGCCCGGCCCATGACCTCTTCGGCCGCGCCCCGCATGTAGCCGTTCGCGGTGTCGAAGAAGTTGACGCCGAGCTCGTAGGCGCGGCGCACGCATTCGGTCGCGGCGTCCTCCACGACAGACCCGCCGTAGGTGAGCCAGGACCCGAGGCTCACCTCGGATACCTCGACGCCCCAACGACCGAGTTTGCGGTACTTCATGGTTTCACCTTCGTTGGGGGACTCGGCGAGTATGACGCACGCGCGCCTAGTCTCGGCGCATGTCCGACGGTGAATTCGAGCTGATCCACACCGAGCGTCGTCCCAACGGCGTCGAGCTGCTGCGGCTCGATCATCCGCCCGTCAACGCGCTCAACGGCGCGTTGCTCGAGGAGCTCGCGATCATCGCGACGCGGCTCGCTGTCGACCCCACGCTCAAGGCCGTCGTGGTCACGGGCAACGGCAAGTCGTTCGCCGCGGGCGCCGACATCACCGAGTTCGGCGGCGAGGCCGCCGCCCGCACCATCGGCGCGAAGTTCCGACGCGCGTTCGACGCGGTGGCCGCGATTCCGCGCCCGGTGATCGCCGCGGTCAACGGCTTCGCGCTCGGTGGTGGCTACGAGCTCGCGCTGTCGTGCGATCTGCGCGTCGCCACCGAGAAGACCCGTATCGGGCAACCCGAGATCCTGCTGGGCATCATCCCGGGCGCCGGTGGCACCCAGCGGCTCGCCCGTCTGGTCGGGCCGGCCCGGGCCAAGGAGATCGTCTGGAGCGGGCGGCAGATCAAGGCCGACGAAGCGCTCCGGATCGGGCTGGTCGACCGCGTCGTCCCGGTCGACGACCTGCTCGACGCCGCGACCGACTGGGCCGACACGTTCGCGAGCGGCCCCGTCGTCGCGATCGGCCTGGCGAAGCTCGCGATCGACGGCGGTCTCGACGGTTCGCTCTCCGCCGGCCTCGACCTCGAGGCCGAACACTTCGCCGAGGTGTTCGCCACCGAGGACGCGTCGATCGGCGTCACCAGCTTCCTGGAGAACGGCCCCGGTAAGGCCCGCTTCCAGGGCCGTTAGCCCGGGGCGTTCGTCGAGCCCACGGAGCGGGCGCTGGACGCGGGGCGATCGGGAGCTGGGGTCGCGGTTCAGCCGGCGCGGGTGACGCGGGCGGCGAGGCGGCGGAGGTTGCCGCGCCAGATGCGGTGCATGAAGGGGCGGGCGGCCAGCTCGCCGACCGGTCCGCCCATCCACCACGGGAACGTGAGCCGCTCGTCCCAGCACATCTCGGCCCGGTCGCCCGGGGCCCGGGTGAGGTCGAAGCTGCCGTTGCCGGTGACGACGCCGGTGTGCTCGATGCCCATCGTGTGCGGCGGGGTCCACGCGGTGAAGCGCAGGACGTCGGTCGTGTGGAGGGGGCCGATGCGGGTGAGGCACGCGATCTCGGTGCCGACGCCCCGTGTCTGCTCCGACCGGAACGTGATCTTCTCCGCGTCGGCCATCCAGTCGACGTGGTGCTCGACCTGCTCGAGCTCGGCCCACACCGCCTCCGGTGGGGCGTCGATGACCGTGCAGAGGTGGATGTGCACGGTCATCGACGCCCTCCGTCGCGGGTCAGGGCTCGAGGTCGACGGCTGCGTCACCTGCGTCACGGAACCCGGCATGGGCTTCGCGCAGGCGCATCGCCGCGAGCTCGGGCGGGACGATGTTGACCCACACGCCGGCACCGAGCTCGAAGCCGGCGATGGTCTGCAGGCGGGGCGTGATGTGGACGTGCCACTGGTAGTCGTCGTCGCGGTCGTTGGGGCGGGTGTGGACGAGCACGTTGTAGGGCTGCTCACCCACCGCGTCGCGCAGGGCCCGCAACGTGTCGCGCACCGCGATCGCCACCGCGGCGACCGCCCCGTCGGAGGCGTCGGCGAAGCTCGGGCCGTTCTCGCGCGGCGCCACGATGCTCTCGTACGGGGTGCTCGACGCCCACGGCGCCCACGCGACCGCGGCCGCCGCACCGTCGCCGGCGCCGTCGGTACCACTCGGCGGCACCCGGTGCTCCAGGATCGCCAGCTCGCCGGCCGCCTCGCGGTCGCGCCCGTCGCGCGCGAGCACCACGCCTTCCACGCGTTGCTGTTGCAGCTCCTCGAGCAGGACCGCGGGCGCGAAGTCGACCGAGATGATCTGCGCGTGCGGGTGCTCGATCGACGCGCCGGCCGCCTTCCCGTGGTTCACGATGACCTGGGTGTAGACGTGCCCGAGGTCCCGGTGCGCGACGACGCGGTCGCGCAGCACCCGGAAGAGCTCGACGGTCTCGGCGTCGGTGAGCTCGGTCAACGAGCGATGGTGCTCGGGCGAGAAGGTGGCGACCTCATGCCGACCCGTGGCCGGCATCGACCGGCGCCACCGGTCGGTGGATTCGACCGCGGGAGGCGCGCCTTCCGCCGCCGGCGCCGGGGTCACGATCGGGAACTTGTTGGGAAAGACCCGGACGCGCCAGCCGGGAGTGTCGGGGTCGCCAGTACCGGTGCGGAACACCTCCGGGGGGGTCTCAGCCTCGTTTCCGGGGCAGAACGGGCACCCGGGTGGCGCGTCGGCCGATATGGGCTCGAGCGCGCGGAAGGTGTGCGGACGCGCAGCCCGCTCGGCTGCGACCACGACCCAGCGGCCGGAATGCGGGTCGTAGCGCAGGTCGGGCATCGGGGAAATCTAAACGCAACCGGCCGACCCCCACGCCCACCTGTGCTGAAGGATCAAGGGGTGACTGGCGCCCGTCGATACTCTGTTCCTGTGGCAGTTGAGATCGTGATCATCGGAGGCGGCCCCGCGGGGAACACCGCCGCGACAGTGGCGGCGACCCTCGGGGCGCACGTCACCCTGGTCGAGCGCGAGGTCGTCGGCGGTGCCGCCCACCTCTGGGACTGCATCCCCTCGAAGGCCATGATCGCCACCGGCGGCGAGCTCTCGGAGCTCCAGCGGTCCCGCAGCATGGGGCTGATCGCGAGCGGAACCCTCGAGCTCGACGCGCTGCGCGAGCGGCTCGCCTCCATCGAGGCCCGCCTCCAGGGCTCGGTGTCGAGCATGCTGCGCGACCAGGGCGTCCGGATGCTGCACGGCACCGCTCGCCTCAAGGGTCCGCACGAGGTGGTGGTCGAGACGGCCGACGGCCTCGAAGAGGTCCGGGGCGACATGATCCTGCTCGCGACCGGCTCCCGGCCCCGCGTCCCCGACGGCGTCATCGTCGACGGCGACCGCATCCTCACCACGCGTCAGGCGTACCCACCGCCCGAGATCCCCGAGCACCTCGCGATCATCGGCTCCGGCGTCACCGGCGTGGAGTTCACGCACATGTTCAGCGCCCTCGGGTCCAAGGTGACGCTCGTCGTGAGCCGCCAACAGGTCCTTCCGCAGAAGGACCCCGAGGTCGCGGCGGTGCTCGAAGCCGAGTTCCTCAGCCGCGGCGTCAAGTTGCTCAAGGGCGCCCGGGCCGAGTCGATCGTGCGTCAGGGCAACACCGTGCGGGTCCTGTGCGACGACGGACGCGTGGTCGACGCGTCCCACGCCGTGCTCACCGTCGGTGCGATCCCCAACAGCGACGGCCTCGGGCTCGAGGACGCCGGCGTCGAGGTCGGCGACGGCGGCTACATCCCGATCAACCACCACTGCCAGAGCAACGTCGCGCACATCTACGCCGCCGGCGACCTGTCGGGGAAGCTGCCGCTGTCGTCGGTCGCGGCCATGCAGGGCCGCAAGATCGCCGAGCACATGATGGGCCTGCACACGCTGTCGCACCGCCACCTCGACTACGAGAAGGCCGCGTCCGCCATCTTCACCGAGCCCGAGATCGCCGACGTCGGTCTGCCCGAGGCCGAGGCGTTCGCGATCGGCCGCAAGATCCGGGTCACGAAGGTGCCGTTCTCGGCCAACGCCAAGGCGCTGATCCAGGGCGACCCCCGGGGCTTCGTGAAGATCATCTCCGACCCGGCCACCGGTGTCGTCCTCGGCGGCTCGATCGTCGGCCAGCACGCCGCCGAGCTGATCAGCGTCATCGCCCTCGCGGTCACGTGCAACCTGAAGACGAGCGACATCGTCGACTCGCTGCTCGTGCACCCCTCGATGGCCGAGTCGATCACCGACGCCGCCACCTGACCTTCGTGCGTCCCCTGAGCACACTACGTGTGCTCAGGGGACGCACGAACGGCTAGGGCTCGATGACCACCACGACGTCGCCGGCGCCGACGGTCTCGCCGGTTGCCACGCGCAGCTCGGTCACGGTTCCCGCGATCTCGGCGTTGATGTGGTTCTCCATCTTCATGGCCTCGAGGACGAGCAACGCTTGACCCGGCTCCACCGCGTCGCCCACCTCGACGAGCACCTTCACGATCGTGCCCTGCATCGGTGAGCTGACGGTCCCACCGCCCGCGGCTCCGCCCGACGCGCTGGTCTTGGGTCGGGCCGCGCGCGCGGAGACCGGCGCGCCGGCGGGCGCGGCGGCCGTCATCTCGGGCAGCCACACCTTCACCGCGAAGCGCCGGCCGTCGACCTCGACGGGGACGGTGCGCTCGACGAGCGGGGCTGCGGCAGGCGCGCCAACGGCTGCGGCTTCCGGCACGGGCTCGGCGCCTGCCTCGGCCCACGCCGACGGGTCGACCTCCTCCTCCAGCCAGCGGGTGGAGTGCGTGCCGGCGACGAAGTCGGGGTGCCGCAGGACCACGACCTGCGCGGGGACGGTGGTGTGCACGCCCGTCAGCTCGAGCTCACCGACGGCCCGGAGCATGCGCTCGCGTGCGGCTTCACGGTCGGGGCCCCACACGACGAGCTTGCCGACGAGGTTGTCGTAGTACTGCGAGACCGCGTCGCCCTCTTCGTAGCCGGCGTCCCAGCGAACGCCCGGACCCGCGGGGACGCGCAGCCGCAGGATCGGGCCGGGCGAGGGCATGAAGTTCTTGGCCGGGTCCTCGGCGTTGATCCGGCACTCGATGCTGTGGCCGTGGTGGCGGATCGAGTCCTGGCTGAACGAGAGCGGCTCACCCGACGCGACCCGGATCTGCTCGGCCACGAGGTCGAGCTGCGTGACCTCCTCCGTCACGCAGTGCTCGACCTGGAGCCGGGTGTTCATCTCGAGGAAGAAGAACTCGCCGTCCTGGTACAGCATCTCGACCGTGCCCGCGTTGACGTAGCCGCACGCCCGCGCGACCTTCACCGCGGCCTCGCCCATGGCCTCGCGGATCTGCGGGGTGAGGCCGGGAGCGGGTGACTCCTCGATCAGCTTCTGGTGGCGGCGCTGGGTCGAGCAGTCGCGCTCGCCGAGCCACACCGTGTTGCCGTGGGTGTCGGCGAAGATCTGCATCTCGATGTGCCGGGGCCGGGTGAGGTAGCGCTCGAGGTAGGCCTCGCTGCGCCCGAAGTAGGCCAACGCCTCGCGTGACGCGCTCTCCAGCGCGCTCTCGGCGTCTTCGGCCCGGTCGATGACCTTCATGCCCCGGCCGCCACCGCCGTACGCCGCCTTGATGGTGACGGGGTAGCCGTACTCGGTGCCGAACGCGAGGACGTCGTCGACCGACTCGATCGGATCGACCGTGCCGGGGACCGACGCGACCCCGGCTCGCGCCGCGGCCTTGCGGGCCGAGATCTTGTCGCCCATGACGTCGATCGCGTCGGGCGGCGGGCCGATCCAGCTGACCCCTCGCTCGGTGATCGTGCGGGCGAAATCGGCGTTCTCGGAGTAGAAGCCGTAGCCGGGGTGCACGCCGTCGGCACCGGAGCGGGCGATGACGTCGAGGATGGCGTCGGTGTTGAGGTAGCTCTCGGCCGCGGTCTGGCCGCCCAGTGCGTAGGCCTCGTCGGCGAAGCGCACGTGCATGGCGTCGCGGTCGAGCTCGGAGTACACCGCGACCGTCGTGATGCCGAGCTCGCGGCAGGTCCGCATGACCCGCACCGCGATCTCGCCACGGTTCGCGATGAGGATCTTCTGCAGCAACTCGCACTCCTTGTCTGGTCGGCCCCGGTCCGGGCGGCCGTATCCTACGGTCGATGCCGGACGCTCCCGCCACCTGGACCGTGTCCAGCTTCGAGACGCTGGATTCCACCAACCGCTACGCGCTCGACGCCGCCCGTGCTGGCGCGGACGCCGGGCTGGTCGTCGTCGCGGCGGAGCAGACGGCGGGCCGGGGTCGTCTCGGCCGCAGCTGGATCGCGCCACCGGGCGCCGCGCTCCTGTGCTCGGTGCTGCTCCGGCCCGATCTCGCGCCCGAACGGCTCCACCTCCTGACCGCCGCCGGCGCGCTCGCGATGGCCGAGGCGGTCGAGGACGTGTGCGGTCTGCGCCCGGATCTGAAGTGGCCCAACGACCTGTTGGTGGGCGACCGCAAGCTCGCGGGAGTCCTGGCCGAAGCCGACATCGACGGCCGGGCGGTCCACGCCGTCGTCGTCGGGGTCGGGCTCAACGTCCAGTGGGACGGCTTTCCGCCCGAGCTGGCTCGCATCGCGACGTCGTGCAGCAGGGAGACCGGCGCGCCGGTGTCGATCCCGGACGTGCTCGCCGCCTTCCTCGCGCGGGCGTCGATCCGGCTCGCCGACCTCGACGCCGCGTTCGCGGAGTACCGGTCCCGCCTCGGGACCCTCGGCCGCTCGGTGCGGGTCGAGCTCGCGTCGGGCCCGGTCGTCGGGATCGCGGTCGACCTCGCGCCCGACGGCATGCTGCTCGTGGAGACCGCGTCCGACGGCGTGGTCGCGGTCACCGCCGGCGACGTCGTCCACCTCCGCCCCGCCTGACCCGCGAGCTCCGTGCGTGCCTCAACAACCGCAGAGGTAGTTGAGGAACGCTCGGGACGCACGGCTACGGATCGGGGGTTGTGGCCACGAGGTCGGAGAAGGCGGCGGCGAGCTTCGCGGTGACGGGGCCGGGGGCCGCGAGGGGACGGTCGTCCACGGCGGCGATGGCGTGCACCTCGCGGGTCGAGCTGGTGATGAAGGCCTCGTCGGCCGCGTCGAGCGCGTCGGCGGGGAGCGCGGTCTCCTCGACGGCGATGCCCGCGTCGGCGGCGAGCTCCAGCACGAGCGCACGCGTGATGCCCGCGAGGCAGCCGGCGTCGAGCGGGGGAGTGCGCAGCGCGCCGTCGGCGACGACGAAGACGTTGCTGCCCGTGCCCTCGCACAGCTCGCCGCGGTTGTTGGCGAGCAGGGCCTCGTCGGCGCCGCGTTCGTGGGCGAACGCGAGCGCGCGCACGTTCTCCGCGTACGACGTGGTCTTGAGCCCGACCAGTGCACCGCGTTCGTTGCGGGTCCAGGGGGCCATCGCCACCCGCGCGGTGGGCGGCCAAGGTGTGAACCGGCCGGCCACGACCATTCGGGTGGGGGAGTCGTGACCCCGCTCGGAGCCGAGGGGCGCCGGGCCGCCGGTGAACGTGACCCGTACCCGGGCGTCGTCGAGGCCGTTGACGCTCAACACGTCTTCGACGGCCGCCCGGAGCTCGTCGCCGTCAGGTTCCGGGAGCCCGAGTGCCCGCGCCGACCGGGCCAGCCGCTCGGCGTGACGGCTCCACGCGAACGGCACGCCGGCGTAGGCGCGCAACGTCTCGAACACGCCGTCGCCGACGGTGACGCCGTGGTCGAGCGGCGAGACCCGCGCCTGTCGGACCTCGAGCAGGCTCCCGTCGAGCCAGACCATCATCGGACCGGCCCCTCCACGCCCGCGGTGGGTCTGACAGCGGCGCCGGGTCTGACAGCGGCGCCGGGTCGGGCCACGGCCTCGAGGAGCCGGGCCGCCTTCAGCTCTGTCTCCTCCCACTCCCGCGCGGGGTGCGAGTCGGCGACGATGCCCGAGCCCACGCCCAGCGCGGTCCGCCCGCCGGCAATGGTGAAGGTGCGGATCGCCACCGACAGGTCGCCGGTGCCGCGGCGGGTGTCCATCCATCCGAGCGCGCCGCAGTAGTAGCCGCGACGCACCGGCTCGAAGTCGTCGATGACCTGGAGCGCGCGCGGCTTGGGCGCGCCGGTGACCGAGGCGGGTGGGAGCGTGGCCCGCAGCACGTCGGCGAGGCCGATGCCGGGAGCGAACGCGCCGTCGACGGTGCTGACGAGGTGGACGAGGCCCGGGTGCTCCTCGGGCTCGCACAGGTGCGCGACGTCGATCGAGCCGGGCGCGCAGACACGCGACAGGTCGCTGCGGCTGAGATCGACGATCATCGTGTTCTCGGCCCGCTCCTTGGGATTCGCGACGAGCGCGCCCGGGTCGACGCCGGTCCCCTTGATCGGGCGGCTCACGACGGTGCCGTCGCGCCAGCGGAGGAAGCACTCGGGCGACGCCGACACCACCGACACCCCGCCGATGCGGACGAGCGCGGCGTGGGGCGAAGGACTGGTCTCCAACAGCGCGCGGAACAGGGAGACGTCGTCGGCAGGCTGGTCCCACAGGATGCGACGCGTGAGGTTCACCTGGTACACGTCGCCCGCCGCGATCAATCCGTGCAGCGCGCGGACCCTGCTCTCGAACCCGTCCCGGTCGAGGCTCGACGCGCCGGCTCCGAGACCGCCGCGGTGTGCAGCTGCACTCGCCGCGGGCCCGGGTCGCCGCAACCTCGCCGCCCGTATCGCCGCGGCCGAGCGCGCGTCGTTCGCGGAGCCGTCGGGCGCGAAGACCGCGCGGCGCTCGAAGCGGGCGAGCAGCACGTCGGGCACGTCGAAGTCGGGAGTGGGGCGCCCGCCCGCGGCCTCGAGGTCGCGACCGAGGTCGTAGCTGAGCGCGCCCGCCCACCAGCCGGCGCCCAGGTCGTCGAGGCGGCCGAACGCGAGCGGCCCGGAGCTGCGGATGACCGCGCTCGGTTCCCACGCCAGGATGGTCCGCGTCCCGGCCCGGACCACGACCAGGTCGACGTCGGGCGGGAGGCCGGCGGCCAGCTCGGCTGCAGCCTCGAGGCCTGCGTCCATCACCGCACCGTACCGCTCCGGCATCGGGCCCGGACTCCTCGACGGGCCGCGACGGGCCGCCGACCCGCCGGGTCGACCCGGTCCGGCTCAGCCCGGTGCGGACCCGGTGTCGAGCACGACCTTGCCGATGGCCCGCCCATCGCCGACGTACCGCAACGCGGCCGCGGTCTCGTCCAACGGGAACGTGGCGCCGATGTGCGGTGCGACGCGTCCTGTGGCGAGCATCTCCATCAGCTCGATCTCGTTCCGGGCGGTCTCGTCGGGCACGCGCTCCATGAAGGAGCGGAAGTCGAAGCCGAGGATCTTGATGCCCTTGAGCAGCACGAGGTTGAGCGGGATCCGTGGGATGACCCCCGACGCGTAGCCGACGGTGACGAAGCGACCGCCCCAGTGCAGCGCGCGCAGGGCGGGCTCGGCGAGGTCGCCGCCGACGGGGTCGATGACGACGTCGGCTCCGCCGGGCAGCTGGTCGCGCAGTTGCTGACGCAGGTCACCCGAACGGTGGTCGATGAGGCGGGTCGCGCCGTAGGACGCGGCGACCTCGAGCTTCTCCGCGCTGGATGCGACCGCCGTGACCGAGGCTCCGAGCGCGGCACCGAGCTGGACGGCCGCGAGGCCGACCCCGCCGCCGGCGCCCAGCACGATGAGCTCCTCGCCGGGCGCGAGCCGGGCCACCGAGCGCAGCACGTGGTACGAGGTCCGGTGCGCGACGCCGAACGCCGCCGCGGAGCGGAGGTCGACGCCGTCGGGGATCGGCTTGACCGCTCCCGCGGCGATGACGACCTCCTCGGCGAACGCCCCGGAGATCCCGGTCCCGTAGACGTGGTCGCCGACGGCGGCACTGGTGACGCCGTCGCCGAGCTCCACGATCTCGCCCGCGAACTCGCTCCCCGGGACGAACGGTGTCGGCACCGACACCTGGTACTGGTTCGCGACGATCAGCACGTCGGGAAAGTTGACCGCGGCGGCGTGCACCCGGACGCGCACCTGTTGCGCGTCGAGCGGGGGAGAGGGGACCTCCTCGATGGTGACGACCTCGGGCGGTCCGTACGACGTGCACATCGCGGCGCGCACGTCAGCGACCCTGCCATTGCGGGGCGCGCTTCTCGACGAATGCCCGGGCGCCTTCTTGCGCGTCCTCACTCTCGAACACGACCGGAAGCAGCTCGTACCGGCGCTCGGAGGCGTTCTGGGCCCCGCTGCCCGCCAACCTGACGAGCTCCCGGGTCGCTGCGACCGCGAGCGGTCCGTTGGCGGCGATCCGCTCGGCGACGGCCAACGCCGCGCCGAAGACGTCGTCCGGTGGGACCACCGCGTTGACGAGGCCGAGCTCGTAGGCGCGATCCGCGTCGATGCTGTCGCCGGTGAGCGCGAGCTCCAACGCGACGCCGAGCGGGATGCGCTTCGCCAGCTCGAGGACACCGCTGCCGGCGAAGAGTCCCCGCTTGACCTCGGGCAGCCCGAACTTGGCCTCCGAAGACGTGACCACGACGTCGCAGGCCAGCATCAGCTCCAACCCTCCCGCGAGTGCGCTCCCGTTCACCGCGCCGACGACCGGCAACCCGGCGCCGCCCTCGAGCAACCGCATGTAGGCAGCGGTGCCCTCCTCGCGCTGGAGGCCGCCGGTGCCGTCGTCGGCCGAGAAGGCCCGCAGGTCCATGCCGGCGCAGAACGCGCGGTCGCCGGTGCCGGTCAGGACGACGGCCCGGATCCCCGGGTCAGCCGCCGCGCCGGTCATCGCGGCGCTGATCCCGGCGATCATCGCCCAGCTGAGCGCGTTGCGCGCCTCCGGGCGGTTGAGCCGCAGCGAGAGGACGGCGCCGTGCCGCTCGGTCACGAGCTCGTCGGCGTCGGTCATCCCTTGTAGTCGGTCGTCTCGGCGAGGTCGGCGGCGCCCTTCATGAGGTCGAGGACGATGGGCCCGAACGCCAGGAGCTTCTCGTCGTCGCCGGAGCGCTGGAAGCCCTGCTCGAGCACGATCGCGAGCTTCCACTTGGCGAGGACGATGTAGTAGTCGATGTCGTCGACCTGGCGGCCGGACACGTCGGAGTAGTGGGCCAGCAACTTGTCGCGCGACGGCATGCCCCGCATGTCGACGTAGCTCGCCTTCGACGCTTCGACCGCGCTGGTGTCCTCGGGCCAGCTCTGCACGACCCAGCCGAGGTCGAGCTTCGGGTCACCGACGGTGCCCATCTCCCAGTCGACGATCGCGGCGAGCTTCGCCGGCGCGCCGTCCTGGTACATCACGTTGGCGAACTGGTAGTCGCCGTGCATCACGCCGGGGATGTAGTCGATGGGGCGGTGGGAGCGCAGCCACGCCGACGCCTCGTCGAGCCCGGGGATCTCGCGGCCCTTGATCCGCTCGAGGAACGCGCTCCAGCGGTCGACCTGGCGCTCGTGGAATCCGTCGGGGCGGCCGAGGCCCTCGAGGCCCCGGGCCTTCCAGTCCACGTTGCCCAACAGGGCGATGCCTTCGACCAGCTGGTAGCCGAGCCCGGCGCGGGCGTCGATGTCGCTGTTGAACGGCTCCGGCCAGCCCGTGCGGCCCATCGGGGACCAGCCGTCGACGAAGCCCATCAGGTAGAACGACCGGCCGAGCACCGACGTGTCCTCGGAGACCGCGACCGCGGCGGTGTGCGGAACGTCGGTCCCGTCGAGGGCCTCGACGATCCGCCACTCGCGCATGATCCCGTTGTCGCGGTCGGCGGGAGCGGTGGGCGGAGGGATCCGGATCGCGCAGTGGAGGTCACCGCGGCGAAGCTCGTAGATCTCGTTCTGGCTCCCGCCGGAGAGGTACTCGTGCTCGAGCGGCTCGCCCGTTCCGGGCAGGCCCTGCTCGTCCATCCACAGTGAGAGTCGTTCGAAATCAATGCTCACAGGTTCCCCACCTCGTGCTCGATGTAGTCGGCGTACTTCGCCCGGGCTGCTTCCAGTTTCCGCGGGATCCACTCGGTCGGCCAGACGTCCGCGCTCGGCTTGTAGTCGTGCAGAACCTGGCGCGCGACCGTGACCTTGTGCACCTCGGTCGGGCCGTCGGCCAGACCCATCACCGCCGCATTGTGGATCATGGTGAAGAACGGCATCTCGTTGGTCGTGCCCAGGGCACCGTGCACCTGCATCGCCCGCCAGGCGATGTCGTGGAGCACCGTCGGCATGACCACCTTCGCGGTGGCGATGTCCTTGCGGACCCGCTTGTAGTCCTTGTACTTGTCGATCTCCCACGCCGTGTACAGCACGAAGAGCCGGAACTGGACGAGCTGCGCGTACGAGTCGGCGATGTAGCCCTGCACGAACTGCTTGTCGGCGAGGAGGCTGCCCGCGGTCTCGCGGCTGAGCGCGCGCTCGGCCATCATGTCGAGGGCCTTCTGGGCGAGGCCGATCGTGCGCATGGCGTGGTGGATCCGACCGCCGCCCAGGCGGGTCTGCGCGATGGCGAACGCCTGGCCCTCGCCACCGAGCAGCGCGTCGGCCGGGACGCGGACGTCCTCGTAGTGGATGAGCGCGTGGGAGCCCTCGTTCATCGGGTCGTACGCCAGCCCGACGTTGCGGACGATGTTGACGCCGGGCGTGTCGGACGGCACGAGGAACATCGACATGCCCCGGTAGGCGCTGACGTCGGGGTCCGTGACCACCATCACGATCAGGAACGAAGCCGTCTTCGCGTTCGAGGAGAAGAACTTCCAGCCGTTGATCACCCACTCGTCGCCGTCCTTGACGGCCCGGGTCGTGAACATCCGCGGGTCCGCGCCCGCGTGGGGCTCGGTCATCGAGTAGCACGAGAACATCTCACCGTTGAGCAACGGCGTGAGGTACCGCTCCTTCTGCTCCGGTGTGCCGTAGTGGGCGATGATCTCCGCGTTGCCGGTGTCGGGCGCCTGCGTGCCGAACACCACCGGCGCCCAGGACGACCGGCCGAGGATCTCGTTGAGCAGCGCCAGCTTCAGCTGCCCGTAGCCCTGGCCACCGAGGTCGGGGCCGAGGTGGCAGGCCCAGAGGTCGTGGCTCCGGACCTGGTCCTTCAACGGGTCGATCACCTTCCGGCGCGCCTCGTCGAGCGGGATGAACTGCTGGTGCGGCCACAGCAGGTCGATGGGCTCGACCTCCTCGCGCACGAACGTGTCGACCCAGTCCAGCTTCTGCTGGAACTCCGGTTCGGTCTCGAAATCCCACATGACGTCTCCCTCCGAAGACGCGGCAGAATAGAGTTCTGACTATGCCGAACGCAAGCAGCGACGAGGCGAACGTCGTTCCGGGGCGGATCGCCCAGCGGACCCTGGCCGCGCGCAACGCCCGGTACAACGACGAGGTCCGCAGGCTCCTCGACGCCGCCCTCGAGCTCATGCAGCAGTGCGGCACCACGTCGAAGCCGCGGGTCGTCGACATCGTCGCTGCGGCGGGTCTGTCGAACGACGCGTTCTACCGGCACTTCGCGTCGAAGGACGCGCTGGTCGCCACGCTCCTCGACGACGGCTCCGAACGGCTCCGCGGCTATCTGGAGCACCAGATGGCGAAGGAGGGCAGCCCGGCGGTCAAGGTCGCGCGTTGGGTGGAGGGCGTGCTCTCACAGGCCGACGACGACATCGCCGCGACCACCCTCGCGGTGCTCTGGAACGGGGGCAGTGTCGGACAGGGACCGGCTTCGGGCCGCCACTTCGCGAGCGGCCCCCTCTCGACGCTGCTGCTCGAGCCGTTCGCCGCGCTCGGGTCGACCACCCCCGAGCTCGACGCGTCGCTCGTCGCCCACGCGACCTTCGGCAAGCTCTCCGACTACCTGTGGCAGCAGGAGCGCCCGACGCGCGCCGAGATCGAGCGCATCACCGACTTCTGCCTCTCCGCGGTCACCCGATCCTGAGGGCGCCGATCGAACGGGTGGTGGGGATGACCAGGGGCCGGGGATGCGCGCCTCTAGGCTGACGTGATCATGTACAGCGCTCTTTCCCCACGCGCGTTCGTGGGACGGTTCGGCGTCGCGCTGCTCGTCGTCGTGGTCCTGATGACGGGGGTCGTGGTCGGCGTCAACGCCCGGGTGCGGGTGACGCTCAACGGGATCCATCGCATCCCGTTGAAGACCGATGCCTCGCTCGGCCCCGGTCAGCCCGCGAACATCCTCATGATCGGGTCGGACTCGCGTTCGTTCGTGGCCAACCAGACGCAGAGGAACGCGTTCGGTGACACGCAGAATGCGGGCGGCCAGCGCTCCGACACGATCATGGTGCTGCACGTCGATCCGCAGGCGAAGAAGGTGCTGCTCGTCTCGTTCCCGCGTGACCTGTGGGTCGACATCCCGGGCACGGGCCCGTCGAAGATCAACGCCGCGTTCAACAGCGGCCCCCAGAAGGTGATCGACACTCTGAAGGCCAATTTCCAGATTCCGATCAACCACTACATGGAGGTCGACTTCCAGAGCTTCCAGGGTGTGGTCGACGCGCTCGGCACCGTTCCGGTCTACTTCCCGTTGCCCACCCGCGACCTCAAGACGGGGCTCAACGAACCCGCGGGGTGCCAGGCGCTCAACGGGCAGCAGGCGCTGCAATACGTGCGGTCCCGCTACCTCCAGGTGGCGTCCTTCGGCAAGTGGCGCTATCCCGATCCGATCCCCGACCTCGGCCGCATCGCCCGGCAGCAGGCCTTCCTGCGCAAGTTGGCCATGCTCGCGGTCCGCAAGGGGCTCAACAACCCGCTCGCGGCCAACGACATCGCGAGCAGCGTGCTCTCCAAGCTCCAGATCAGCCAGAGCTTCTCCACCGACGACATCCTGCGCCTCATCAACGCCTTCCGGTCGGTGAACCCCGGCGACCCGAACTCGATCCAGACGATGACGCTCGCGACGCACCCCGCCGCGATCGGCGGTCAGGACGTCCTGCAGATGACGCAGCCCGACGCGAACTCGATGCTGACGGCCCTGCGCACGTTCACGTCGTCCAACGCGACGTCGGCCGTCGCCAACGGTCCGAAGCCGGCGACGATCCGGGTCCGGGTCCTCAACCGCGCCAACGGAGTCGGCGGTGCCGCCGGGAAGGCGCTCACGTCGTTCCAGCAGGACGGCTTCGTCGGCGTCGGCGTCGGCAACGTGGGCCGGAACGTGGCGAAGACCGAGGTCCGCTACGCGTCGGGGGCGTTGGAGAAGGCCAAGGTGGTCCAGAGCTACCTCGCGGGCGTCGGGACCCTGATCCCCGACGCGAGCCTGACCGACACCGACGTCGCCGTCGTGCTCGGCCAGGACTACACCGCAGTCACGCTCCCGGCCGGGGCCACCGC
>JAODBH010000093.1 GCA_025463865.1 Actinomycetes bacterium
GCGGCTGGAACATCTCCGGCATCAACAACGGCGCGGTGAGCGACGCCGAGCACACCGGGAAGGCGCTGATGGCGCTGATCGCCGGCGGGGCGGTGGCCGACGACCCGGCTGTGCGCGCCGGGGTGCAATACCTGGCCCAGACCGAGAGCCCCAACGGCAGCTGGACCAACGTGTCGGTCAGCGGCAACCCGGTGACCACGACGGCCTACGCGCTCCTCGGGCTCACGAGCACGGGCATCGACACCACTAGCGGTGCCTGGAAGCAGCAGGCCGTGTCCACGAGCCCGGACGCGTTCCTGATCGCGAGCCAGCAGCCCGACGGATCCATCCCGGGCAGCTTCGACCAGACGTCGTCCACATCGCAGGCCGCCCAGGCACTGCTCCGCAACTGGCTCCCGATCGCGGCTCCCGGCTACCAGGTGGTGCGGGCCAACGGCCACCTCACCGGACTCGGCGGCGCGCCGTCGAGCTCGGCGACCTTCGACGGCACCGTCGGTGCTTGGGCCACCAACAGCGGCCACGGCACGTGGCTCGGCCTCGCCAATGGCGGCGTGATCACCGAGGGCGACGCCGGCTTCTACGGCTCGATGGGTGGCACCAAGCTCAACCGGCCGATGGTCGGCATCGCCGCCACGCCGACCGGTCGTGGCTACTGGATGGTGGCGGGTGACGGTGGCATCTTCACCTTCGGCGACGCGCAGTACTTCGGCGGCCTCGGGGCGATCAAGCTCGACCAGCCGATCGTTGCCATGGCCTCCACGCCGACGGGCCGGGGCTACACGCTCTTCGCGTCCGACGGAGGGGTCTTCGCCTTCGGTGACGCGAAGTTCCTCGGCTCGATGGGTGGCATCAAGCTCAACAAGCCCGTCGTCGGCGGGACGTCGGCCACCAACGGCAGCGGCTACTGGATGGTCGCCTCCGATGGCGGCATCTTCAACTTCGGGACGGCGCCGTTCGCGGGTTCGCTCGGCGCCCTGAAGCTCGACAAACCGATCGCGGGCATGCAGCACACCGGCGACGGCCGGGGCTACTGGCTCGTGGGAGCCGACGGTGGTGTCTTCACCTTCGGCGGCGCACCCTTCCTCGGCGCCGCCCTCGGCGATTCGAGCCCCGTGGTCGCCTTCGCCTCCTGATCCACGGGCCGGTCCGGAGCGGCCGATCGGGCTGGGGAGGGTGGGACCCGTACGATCGGCGCCCGTGATGCCCGTCCTCGCCGTCGACGTCAACGTGCTCACCGCGTTCGGCGCGGGGATCATCTCGTTCCTGTCACCGTGCGTCCTGCCGCTGGTCCCCGTGTACCTGAGCCTGGTGACCGGGCTGACCGTCGGCGAGCTCCAAGCGCCCGAGCCGCGGCAGCTGCGGCGCATCGCGATCACCACCGGCCTGTTCATCCTCGGCTTCACGGTGGTGTTCGTCGGGCTCAGCCTGGCCGCGACCGGGTTCGGGCACGCCCTCAACCAGCACCAGGACGCGCTGACCCGGATCTCGGGTGGTCTGGTGCTGCTGCTCGCCGTGTACCTCGCGGGCTCGCAGGTGCTGATGATGCCGAGCGTCTACCGCGAGATCCGGTTCGCGCCGCACCTCGAGCGCTTCGGCCCGTTCGCCGCGCCCATCACCGGCGCCGCGTTCGGTCTCGGGTGGACGCCCTGCCTCAGCCCCACCCTCGGCGCGGTGCTCGCGCTCGCCGCGACCGAGAACAACACGCTGCGGGGTGCGTATCTGCTCGTGGCGTACAGCGCGGGCCTCGGCGCCGCGTTCCTCGCCGTCGGCCTCGGGCTCGGCCGCCTCACCGCGCCCCTCGCGTTCGTGAAGCGACACTCACGCGCGATCACGTTCATCAGCGCCGCGCTGCTCGGTGCGCTCGGCCTGCTGCTCCTGTTCAACCGCCTTTCCTGGCTGACCGCCCACCTCGAGACCTGGGGCCGCGACATCGGCCTCGGCTGGCTCTTCGACCAGACCGGCTGACCCTGGTTGCACTGACGAAGGCCCGAGCATGAGCTTGAGGCCTTCGTGGGCGGCGGTGAAGCCGAGGGATTCGTAGAGGCGGAGCGCGTCGGGGCGTTCCTTGTTGGCCGTGAGCTGCACCATCCGGCAGCCGCGGTCACGGGCGAGCTCGATCGCGTACGTCAGCAGCGTTCGGCCGATCCCAGCGCCGCGCCGGGAGCCGTCGACGCGCACGCCTTCGACGTGGGCCCGCTCGCCGCCGAGGAACGTGAGGTTCGGGATGAACGTGAGCTGCAGCGTGCCGACGACCAGCCCGTCGACCGCCGCCACGAGCAGCAGGTTGCGCGGGTCGGCCTCGATCGCGTCGAACGCGTCCCAATAGCCCTGCGGCAACGGCTCGGCGAAGGCCTCGCGGGTCGAGCCGAGCCGGTCGTCGGCCAGCATGCGCACCACCGCGGGCACCTCGTCACGCCGGGCCTGCCGCACCGTCACCTCGGAGCCGGGGTCGCCCATGCGACGCACGATACCGACACGGCAGGCTTAGACGGTCCGTCGCCGGGGGAAGCTCCTCGAGCGAGGTTCCACCGTGTTCGGCCGCGCCCTGAGCCGGCCCAGCCCTGCAGCAATCGGGAGCGATGCACATGGCGCACGAAGGACTGCACGAGTCCGAGTCGGCGATCCGACCGGAGACGATCGACCGCCACCGGGCGATCATCTCCATCCAGGAAGAGTTGGAGGCCGTCGACTGGTACGACCAACGGTTCGACGCCACCACCGACGCCACGCTCAAAGAGGTGCTGGGCCACAACCGGGACGAGGAGAAGGAGCACGCCTCGATGACCATCGAGTGGCTCCGGCGCCACGACCCGGTCTGGGACAAGCACCTCCGCACCTACCTCTTCACCTCGGGTTCCATCACCGGGATCGAGGCCGAGGCGGAGCACGGAGAAGGCGACGAGAGCGAGCCGAGCCTCGGTATCGGGAGCTTGCGCGGGGAGGAAGTCGAATGAGTCACCTACTGCGGGAGCTCGGTCCGATCTCGGCGAGCGGCTGGAAGGCCGTCGATGACGAAGCGGCCAGCACGCTGCGGCATTTCCTGTCGGCCCGCAAGCTGGTCGAGTTCCAGGGCCCGCTCGGCTGGGACCTCTCGGCCGAGAGCCTCGGGCGCATTGCCGTCGCCGAGGGAGGTCCGGCCGACGGCGTACGGATCGGCATCCGCCAGGTGCAGCCGCTGGTCGAGGTCCGTACCGACTTCGAGGTCTCCCGGCTCGCGCTCGAGGCCGTCGACCGGGGCGACACCAACCCCGACCTCTCGTCGGTCGACGACGCCGCGCACCGCGCCGCCCTCGCGGAGGACCGGATCGTGTACTACGGGCTCCCGGCCGCCGGCATCCCGGGCATCATCACGTCGTCCCCGTACGACCCGCTCCCGATCGACGAGGACTACGCCAAGTACCCGCAGACCGTCGCGCTCGCGCTGGCGACCCTGCGCGACGCGGGCATCGGCGGCCCCTACGGCATCGCGCTCGGCGACCGCTGCTTCACGGGCGTCACCGCCGCGACCGACGCCGGCGGGTACCCGGTCCTGAAGCTGCTGCGCCAGGTCGTCGAGGGCCCGATCGTCTGGGCCCCCGCGGTCGACGGCGCGGTCGTCCTGAGCATGCGCGGCGGCGACTACGCCATCGTCTGCGGCGAGGACTTCTCGATCGGCTACCTCGCGCACAGCGCCGGCGGCGACGTGCGCCTCTACGTCGAGGAGAGCCTCACCTTCCGCGTCCACGAGCCCGAAGCTGCCGTCTCCCTCGTCTACAAGTGAGGTGAGCGTTTGAGCGTCCCACGAGCACAGCATGTGTGCTCGTGGGACGCTCAAAACGTTGAGGCGCCCAGCGTTACTCCGGGAGAGGCGGCGAGTTGGCGTCGCGCTTCTCGAGGTGCTGGAGCTCGACCATGAGCGGGATCACGAAGCCGACGTACGCGCTCGTGAACGTGAACTTGCTGGCCGGTCCGTTGGTCAGCTTCGACTTGATGTCGATGATCTTCACCCGGTCGTCGGTGGCCTGACGCTTCTTCGCCTTGTCGACGATGTCGTGCATCTCGTCCATCGTCTGCACCTGGAACCCGAAGTGGTCGAGGTGGTGCGTGACCATGTACGGCTCGCCGGGCAGCAGGTAGACGAACTGGCCGAACGGGCCCGTGTACAGGATGAGCGGGTTGCCCTGCTCCATGCTGTTGTCACCTTCGGTCCAGCCGAAGACGTCGCCGTAGAAGTCGAGGATCTCGTCGCGACCCTTCTCGTCGAGCACCTTGGGATCCATGCTGACGGCGACGTGGTTGAGCGTGGGACGGGACTCCGTGTCGGTCATTGCGCCACCTCCGGAACTACGAGGACCTTGCCGGGGAGCTCGCCGGCACCGAGTCGTTGCATGGTGGCCATGAGGCCGTCGAGCGGGACGTCGTCCGCCTCGATCAGGTGCTCGAGCGGGAGATCGCCCGATGCGAGCAGCTCGAGCGCGCTGACGAAGCCGTCGGCGTCGTAGTTGAACGAGAACAGCAGCGTGTGCTCGAAGATGATCGACCGGTTGTGGTTGATGCGGGGCAGGTCGTGCCCCGTGCCCACGAACATGAACACGCCGGCGTAGTCGAGCTGGTCGAGCGCCATCTCCGCGGCCGCGGCCTTGCCCGAGCACTCGAAGATCATGGTGAAGGGGTGCTCGACCGGGATGCCCATCTGCGCCGGTTGCAGCTCGTCGGGCGTGATGCCGTGCGACGCACCCACCGCGAGCGCGCGTTCCCGCCGAACCGCGCTCGGCTCCGAGACGGTGATGTCGGTGACGCCGCGCGTCCGCAGCACGGCGATCGTGAGCAGGCCGACGGGTCCGCCGCCGGTGACGAGCACGCGGTCGTCGGGCGTGACCCCCGACAGGTTGACGCTGTGGATCGCGATCGAGGTCGGCTCGGCGAGCGCGGCTTCGCGGGTGCCGAGCGAGTCGGGGATGGACAGCAGGCGCTGCTTCTCGACGACCTTGTAGCGGGTGTAGGCGCCGGTGCCGCTCATGAAGTCGGGCGTCGGCCGGTTGAGGCACACCGACGGTCGACCCTTGTTGCACGCTCGACAGTGGCCACATCCGGGGGTGGCGTTGGCGACGACCCGGTCGCCGACCCGCCAGCCCTTCACGTTGTCGCCCAGCTGCGCGATCGTGCCCGACCACTCGTGTCCCAGCACCGACCCGGGTCGGGCGATCTGCTCGAGCACGAGGTGGAGGTCGGTGCCACAGATCCCGCAGTGCGAGACCTCGACCAGCGCGTCGTCCGGGCCGATCACCGGCACCGGTCGTTCCTGGACGTCGACCTTGCCGTCGCCGATGTAGACCGCGGCGGGCATCTGGTCGAGCTGGACCGTGGCTGCCATGCGCACTACCCCCTGTGCGCCGGACCCCCCTGCGCACCGCCGGATCGTAGGCCCATCCCACGACCCCGGCCAGGAAACGTCAGGTCAGAGGCCTCGGGACGGCTCGCGGTCCGCGATGTACGACCGCCGAGACGGGTGCGCGACGATGCGGCATGACGAAGACCGAGACGCTGCCCACCCCCGACGGTCCGATGAGCACGTTCGTGGCCGAGCCCGCGGTGGCACCGCGAGGGGGTGTCGTCGTGGTGCAGGAGGCGTTCGGCGTCACGCCCCACATCGAGAGCATCTGCACCCGGCTCGCCGACGCCGGGTATCTCGCGCTGGCACCCGCGTTCTTCCACCGTGAGGGCTCGCCCGTCTACCGCTACGACACCGACTTCGCCGAGATCGGCCCGGTGATGTCGACCCTCAACGCGGTCGGGCTCACGTCGGATCTCAACGCGGCGTTCGGCTACCTCGAGCGCGAAGGGTTCTCGGGCGCGCGTTCGGGCGTGGTGGGGTTCTGCATGGGTGGGTCGGTGTCGTTCTACGCCGCGACCCTCCGCCCGCTCGGCGCCGCGGTCACCTTCTACGGCGGCGGCATCGCCCAGGGCCGCTTCGGGCTCCCGCCGCAGCTCGAGCTCGCGTCGAAGCTGCAAACGCCGTGGCTCGGTCTCTACGGCGACCGCGACAAGGGGATCCCGGTCGACGACGTCGAATCGCTGCGTGCGGTCACCGACGGGCTGCCCGTCGACACCGCGATCGTGCGCTACCCGAACGCCGAGCACGGCTTCAACTGCGACGACCGCGCGTCGTACGAGCCCGACTCGGCAAAGGACGCGTGGGCCCGCACGCTGGAGTGGTTCGGCGCGCACATCGCGTCCGCGTAGCCACCCCGGGTGGGTCGGCGGCCGCAAGCCTTGCCACAGACAGGCGGGGAGGTCTGCAATATCGGGATCCTGAGGAATCGAGGATCGCGATGTTCATCCAGGTCTTCCAGGCGAAGCTCCGGGATCCGGCGTTGTGGGCCCGACAGACCGGGAAGTGGCGGCGGGAAGTCCGTCCGCAGACCACCGGCTTCCTCGGCTACACCACCGGCGTCACCGCCGACGGGCAGATGGTCACGGTCGTCCGTTTCGAGTCGCCCGAGGCGGCGAAGGTCGACAACGACCGGCCCGAGCAGGGCGCGTGGTTCGAGGAGACCCAGGCCGCGTTCGACGGCGATGTGACCTTCCACGACTGCACCGAGGTCGACGTCTTCGGCGATGGTGGCACCAACGACGCGGGTTTCGTCCAGGTCATGCAGGGCAGGGCCAAGGACCAGGAGCAGATGCGCGCGGCGGAGCGGGAGATCGAACCCCGGCTCCGCGAGCTGCGGCCCGAGGTCACCGGCGGCACGATCGCCTGGCACGGCGACGGTGGCTTCACCCAGACGGTGTACTTCACCTCGCAGGAGGCGGCCCGCAAGGGTGAAGCGGCGATGGCGGAGACCGACCTGCCGCAGCGGTTGATGGCGATGGTCGACGGTGACCTGGCCTTCTTCGACCTCACGTCGCCCGCCTTCGAATAGCGCGACCCGCTCAGATCGCGGCAGGGGCGCGCTCGCCGTACGCTCCCTCCGATGACGACGATCGATCTACTCGGCCAGGACGGGCTGCGCCTGCGCGCAGACGAGTTCGGCGACCCGACGGATCCGCCGGTGGTGCTGCTGCACGGCGGCGGCCAAACCCGCTTCGCGTGGGGCAGCACCGCCCAGACGCTGGCCGCGCGCGGCTGGCACGCGTACCGCGTCGATCTGCGCGGTCACGGGGAGAGCGCGTGGCCGGACGACGGCGACTACTCGCTCGACGCGTTCGCGGGCGACGTGCTGGCGATCGCGGCCGCGATGCCGGAGCCCCCGGTGATGGTGGGCGCGTCGCTCGGCGGAGTCGCGTCGATGGCCGCGATCGGGGAGTCCCCGACACCGGTGGCGCGTGCCCTGGTGCTGGTGGACGTCGCGGCGACGATGGAGCCCGCAGGCGCCCAGCGCATCGGCGAGTTCATGAGCACGAACCTCGAGAGCGGCTTCGGCTCGCTCGAGGAGGTCGCCGACGCGGTAGCGGCCTACAACCCGCACCGCCCGCGTCCGACCGACCTCTCGGGTCTGAAGAAGAACGTGCGCCAACGCGACGACGGCCGCTGGGTCTGGCACTGGGACCCGCGGTTCATGGCGGGTACGCGTGGGTCGCGCGACGAGACGCGCGGCTCGCTCGTCGGGGCCGACCGCCTGATCGACGCGGCGAGGAACATCAAGATCCCGACGCTGCTCGTGCGCGGACGGATGAGCGACCTCTTGAGCGAGGAAGGCGCGCAGGAGCTGCTGACACTGATCCCGCAGGCCGAGTTCGTCGACGTGGAAGGCGCCGGGCACATGGTCGCGGGTGACCGGAACGACGTCTTCAACGACGCGATCACGGGATTCCTCGACCGCCTGCGCTGACGCGGCTTCCGGTCCTCTCCGGCTCGCACCTCACGAATCGGGCGCTCGCGTCGTTGACCTGTTGTGATGCGATCGGATGTGGCGGTGCAACCGGAGACGGCGGGATCAGCGGTGAGGCTCGAACCGTTCGAAGCGGTCGTGACCGAGCACGGCCCCACTGTGCTGCGGGTTTGCCGGGCCCTGTTGGGTCCGGTCGACGCCGATGACGCCTGGTCGGAGACCTTCGTGGCCGCGCTGCGGGCCTACCCCGACCTCCGGCCTGGCAGCAACGTGCGGGGCTGGCTCGTCACCATCGCCCACCGCAAAGCGGTCGACCAGATCCGCAGCCGAAACCGTGCGCCTCGACCCGTCGAACGGGTGGGTGAGACCCCGGCTCCGGAAGCCGCTCCCGCCGACGACGACCTGCGGGCCGCGCTCGACGCGCTCGCGCCGAAGCAACGCACGGCGGTCGTCCTCCACCACATCGCCGGCCTCCCGTACGCCGCGGTCGGTGCGCACCTCGATACCACCGAAGCGGCCGCCCGGCGCAGCGCGGCCGACGGAATCGCGAACCTCCGCAAGACCTACCGGAAAGGCGGCACCTGATGGCCATCGACACGAGCACCGACCGCCCGATCCTCGACGCGCTCGAGGTCGCCTTTCCCGGTCCGACCGGCGACGAGGTCGGCGCGCTCCACGACCTCCTCGCCCAGCGGGCCGCCGCCGCCGACCTCCTCGACGTCGCCTACCGCACCGTCGACAGCCCGATCGGGCCGTTGCTGGTGGCGGTGACCCCGGCCGGGTTGGTGCGGGTGGCGTTCGAGCTCGAGGACCACGACGCCGTCCTGGTCGAGCTGGCGTCGGCGATCAGCCCCCGCGTGCTGCGTTCTCGCCCTCGTACCGACGCGGTGGCGCGCCAACTCGGGGAGTACTTCGCCGGCACCCGCCGCGCGTTCGACCTCGCGGTCGACCTGCAGCTGGTCGACGGCTTCCGCCGCACCGTGATCGCCCACCTCCCGGAGATCGCCTACGGCACGACCGAGAGCTACGCGGAGGTGGCACTCGCGGCGGGCAGCCCGAGGGCGGTGCGGGCGGTCGGGACCGCGTGCGCGCGCAACCCGGTTCCGGTGGTCGTCCCGTGCCACCGGGTCGTGCGCAGCGACGGCACGTACGGCCAGTACCGCGGCGGACCCGCCGCGAAGGCGGCGCTGCTCACCATGGAGGCCGCCGCATGAGCGACATCGCGGAACGGGTCGACCGCTGGGACTGATCGTCCACGACGCCCCGATGAGCCCGGGGCCCGGAGGGTCCGATTAGCTTCGCCGGATGACTGGTTGGTTCCGGGCCGCCTACCGCGACAAGACCGCGGAGGACGTGCACTCGCAGCGGTGGCTGATCCTCCTCATCCTCTGCCTGTGCCTCACGGTCACCGGGATCGACAACACGATCCTCAACGTCGCGGTGCCCTCGATCGTGCGCGAGCTCGGGGCCAAGGGATCGCAGCTCCAGTGGCTGATCGACGCCTACACCATCGTGTTCGCCGGTCTGCTGCTCACGATGGGCACGCTCGGCGACAAGTACGGCCGCAAGCTCGCGATGAGCATGGGCCTCATCTTCTTCGGCGGCTTCTCCTTGCTCGCCGCGCTTGCGCAGTCCTCGTCGGAGCTGATCGCAGCGCGCGCGTTGATGGGCCTCGGCGGTGCGTTGATCTTCCCGACGACGCTGTCGATCCTCACCAACACGTTCAACGGCGCCGAGCGCGCCAAGGCCATCGGTATCTGGGCCGGCGTCTCCGGGGTAGGCATCGCGATCGGGCCGCTGCTCGGTGGGCTGCTGCTCGAGCACTTCTGGTGGGGCTCGGTGTTCCTGATCAACGTGCCGGTGTGCGCAACGGCGCTGATCGTCGGCCAGTTCGTGCTCCCGAACTCCCGCGACCCCGCCGACCACAAGCTCGACATCGTCGGCGCGATGTGCTCGATCATCGGGCTCGCCGGCGTGCTGTTCGCGATCATCGAGGCCCCCGACCGGGGCTGGGGGAGCGGCGACGTGCTCGCCGGATTCGTCGTCGGCTTCGGCTTCCTCGCCGCGTTCATCTGGTGGGAGCTGCGCACCGCGCATCCGATGCTGGAGTTGCGGTTCTTCCGCAATCCGCGTTTCTCGGCCGCGTCGAGCACGATCATGCTGGTCTACTTCGCGTTGTTCGGCTCCACGTTCCTGCTCACCGAGTACTTCCAGTTCGTGCTCGGCTACTCACCGCTCAAGTCGGGCGCGATGACGGGCGCGGTCGCTATCGGCCTGATCGCCGCGGCCCCGAACGCGCCGCGGCTCGTCAACCGGATCGGCACGAAGCTCGTGGTCGTGCTGGGGCTCTCGACGCTCGCGGCGATGTTGTTCTGCTACACGTCGAACACGTTGATGTCGAACACCGTCACCGGCTGGCTGGTGCGGATGATCTACGGCGCCGGGCTCGGGCTCACGGTGGCACCGTGCACCGAGTCGATCATGGGCTCGTTGCCGAAGGAGCGGGCCGGCGTCGGCTCCGCGGTCAACGACACCACCCGCCAGGTCGGTGGCGCGCTCGGCGTCGCGATCCTCGGCAGCATCCTCGCCGCCCGGTACCACTCGCTCGTGGCGGGTGCGTCCGGAGTGCCGGCCGCGGTCAAGGCCCGGGCGCATGACTCGATCGGCAAGGCCATCGAGGCCGCGAAGGGCACCCACGCCGCCACGGCTCGTCAGATCACGACGCTGGCCAAGCACTCGTTCCTGTCGGGCAGCCGCATGGCGTACACCGCGGCCGCGCTGGTCGTGTGCTGTGCCGTCTTCGTGACGGCCAAGTGGCTCCCGGCCCGGGCGCCCTCGGAGGACGAGCTGGAGAAGATCGCCGACCAGCCCATCGCCCTGGTGGAGCAGGGCCTCGCCGGCGTGGAGCTCCAGTGAGCCGCAACCCACTGTGGTCTGCGGGCGGCCCCGGTCAGCGTCCCGCGGACGATGGGCCGGCGTTCGGCACTTCGTAGATCTCAACCGATCCGGTCACAACACCGAGCTCGATGTTCAGGTCGGCGCGGTACTTGTGCACCGCCTTATGGACCTCTAGCGCGTCCTCCGATTCCCACACCTCGACCGCATGCACGAGGCGTGGCTCAACCAGGTCGGGCGCATAGAAGAACTCGACGTTGCCGGGTTCTTCCCGGGTGCGCTGAATCGCGGAGCGGGTGACCGCCTCCCATTGTGCGCGAGCCTCATCCGGCACGAAGAGCGAAACATGCAGGATGATCATCGTGACCTGCTCCTCCCGGGCTGGGCCCGGGTCTCGTGGTCGAGGCACACCGATTGTCGCCCGGATGTCGCTCATCCGGCGAC
>JAODBH010000128.1 GCA_025463865.1 Actinomycetes bacterium
TGCTGGCGAGGAGCGCGATGCCGATGCCGAGCGCGCCCGCCGCGAGCCCGACGATGGCGGTCTCGAGTAGCGCGAGGCCGGTGATCAGACGGACGGTCGCGCCGCGTGTGCGCAGGAGCGCCTGGTCCGCGCGGCGCCGCGGTGCGCCGCTCGCCGCGAACGTCGCCGTGACCAGGCCCGCGAGCAATGCGCCCGGGAGGCCCAGGAACAGGAAGAGGGCCTGCGAGTACAGCGCGTCACCGCGAGCGGCGTCCAAGGCCGCGGCGAGGTTGTCACCGACGAGCCCTGAACCGGCGAGCTTCACCTCGAGGTTGCGCGCCTGGCCGCTGACCGTGTTGAACGCGGCCGACGGATCAGTCGGGAGGTGATGATCGAGCCGGGCATGGATCTGGGTTCGGACCTGATCGGGCCGGAGCATGGCCACCGGGTCGAACGCCTGATGCCAGACACGATCGGGAAGCAGCACGATGTTGTCGGGCGGTGCCTGCGGTTGCGCGCCGGGAGGCGCCCCGACCTTCTGGAAGAGCGAGTTCGCCTGCGGGAGGTCGACGATCCCGTCGACCTTCACCGTGACCGGCGCGAGTCCGGCGCGCGCGATGGTGATCGTGTCTCCCGGAGCGGCGTGGAGGTTGGCCGCGGTCTGCTGGGTGACGAGGACGCCCCTCGTGGGCCCGACCAGGGTGCGGATCTCCGCGGGGAACGTCGCCCGGTACGCGTCCGGGATGCCGAGCACGACACCCGCGCCCGTGCTCTGGGTCGTGCCGTTGCTGGTGGCGGTGAAGCCCGGGGAGTCGGCGAAGCCGACGACCTGCGTGGCGCGCACCCGGGGGTCGGCCGCGACGGTGCGGGCGACCGCGCCGGGGTCGACGCCCGTCGATGCCTGGATCTGCCAGTCGACCGCGACCGAGCTGACCGACCGCCGGGTCATGGTGGCCTTCGACGTGCCGAGGAAGCCCCCGAGGGTTGCGAGCATCGCGACCGCGAGCGCGACCCCGAGGGTCACGACGACGAGGCGTCCGGGTCGTCGGATCAGGCCGCGCAGCCAGGTGAGCGCGATCACCGGTGGACCTCGCGGCGGGCGTGCACCGAAAGGTGCCCGTCGCGCATCGTCCACTGCTGGTCCAGGTGTCGCGCCACGGCCGGGTCATGGGTCGCGATCACGAGCCCGGCGTCGGTCGCGCGCGCCGCTTCGAGGAGTGCGTCGACGACGTCAGCGGCGGTGCCGGAATCCAGTTGCCCGGTGGGCTCGTCGGCGAGGATCAACGCCGGGCTCGCCACGAGTGCTCGGGCCACCGCGACGCGCTGAGCCTGCCCACCCGAGAGCTCCTCGGGCAGCTTCGACACGAGGTCGACGAGGGCCAGGCGTTCGAGTGCGGCGAATGCGCCGGCCCGCGCGTCGTCGTCGCCGACGCCGAGCAACAGGAGCGGCAGCGCGACGTTCTCGAGCACGTCGAGCGGTGGAAGGAGGCTCGGGGCCTGGAACACCATGGCGATCGGGCCCGGCCGGAGCGGCGCGCCCTCGAGGGCCGGCCACGTCACCGTTCCCGCGGTCGGTTGGTCGAGTCCGGCGAGCAGGTGCAACAGCGTCGACTTCCCGGAACCGGAGGAGCCGACGAGGGCGATGCGCTGACCGACGGCCACCTCGAACGTCGCGTCGGTCACCGCGTGGATCGGCTCGCGCGGGTCACCGAACGTGCGGGACACGCCTTCACATCGGACCAGGGGTTCGCTCGAGATCATTCCACGACGCTCCCGTCGTGCAGATGGATCTCCCGATCGGCGTTCGCGGCCATTGCCGCGTCGTGCGTGACCACGAGCACCGCGGCGCCTCCGTGGGCGCGCTCTCGCAGCAGGTCGACGATGCTTCGTGCCGTCTCGGAGTCGAGCTCACCGGTCTGTTCGTCGGCCAGGATCGCCGCGGGGTTGTTCGCGAGCGCGACCGCGAGGCCGGCCCGAGCGGTCTCGCCACCGGACAACGTGCGAGGCAGGCTCCGCCCGCGTTGCACAAGCCCCAGCCGCTCGAGGAGCTCGGCGGTTGCCCGCGTGTCGTGTCGACCCGCGATGCGTTGCGCGATCGCGATGTTCTCCCCGACGTTGAAGTCGTCGAGCAGGTTGCGTGATTGGAAGAGCACTCCCATCAGCCGAGCGCGGAGCGCGGCGCGCTCGACCTCGGGACGACGGGAGATCGCGTGGCCGGCGACGGTGACCATGCCTCCGTCAGGCTCGTCGAGTCCGGCCAGGCACGCCAGCAGCGTCGACTTGCCCGAGCCGGACGGGCCGGTGATCGCGACGATCTCCCCGGAGTCGATGCCGAGGGTCACTCCGCGCAGCGCGAGCGTTTCGTCGTCGCCGGCGTGGAAGAATCGGTACAGGTCGTGCGCCTCGAGGACCGCGCTCATGCCGTCCAAGCGAAACCATCGGTGATGGTCCGCCACGGATCGACGTTGTCGGAACCCTTCGGGGCCGACAGCGTGATGGACACCAGGGACCCGTTCTTCCAGAAGAGGTAGCGCTCCACCGCCAGCGTGACCTTCTTCCCGGTCGTCGCGTCGGCCGCGCTGTCCTGGAAGTAGGTGATCCGGATCGCGTCGCCGCCCTTCCGCGTCACCTTCGAGGCGCCCGCGATGGCCGTGCCGCCTTCCGCGCGAATCTGCGGAACCACATCCGCCTGTACCGAGGCCGTCGTCGGGGCGGTGGCGGCGGCGGTCTGCTCGATCCGGATGCTGTTGAACTTGTCGGAGAACACCGCGCCGTTCGTCTGGTCGGTGCGAGCCCAACCTTCGGGCACCGACACCGTGTAACCGCCGGCCGCGGGGCTGTAGGGCACGTAGGCCTGCGTGTCGGAGATGTCACCGGCGGGACTGACCTCGGGGGCCGCGCTCGTCGGGGTCGATTTGGCGCCGGCGCTGCTCCCGCTCGAGCCCCCGCATGCCCCGAGGATGGTCAGGACCGCGACCAGTCCCATGGCCCCGAGCGCGTTCCGTGTCCGCATACCGATCCCCTTGGCGAGAGGCGCCTCCGGTGGGAGCCTGCCCGGCAAGCTACGGACGTCGGCCTGAACGGGCGCTGAACCGCGGCCAACCCTGGATCAGGTGCCGGCCGCTACCAGGACCATGTCGGTGGCGAAGCCGAGGAACAGACCAGCCAGGATCCCCCAGGTCGCGAGCTCCTTGTAGCCCAGCTTGCGACCGATGCCGAGGAGCTCGATCACGACATAGAGGATGGAGCCGGCCGCGAGCCCGAGGAAGGACAAGAAGAGCCACTCGTTGACCCATGCCTGTCCGACGATGGTGCCCACGAAGGTCGGTCCGCCGGC
>JAODBH010000157.1 GCA_025463865.1 Actinomycetes bacterium
CGAACTCGTCGCCCCCGAGCCGGGCGACGAAGTCGGGCGCAGGCATCGCGGTGTCGAGGCGGCGACCGAGCTCGATCAGCACGCGGTCACCGACGACGTGGCCGAGCGTGTCGTTGATCTCCTTGAAACGGTCGAGGTCGACGATCGCGACGGCAAACGCTTCACCGTCGTTCTCCGCGAGGGTCTCCTTGATCCGGCGCCGGAAGAGCGTCCGATTCGGGAGGTCGGTGAGCGCGTCGTGCTCGGCCAGGAACGTGCTGAGCCGGACCTGGCGTCGCAGGCCGCCGGTCACGCCCACACACACGCCGAAGAGCACGAGCCACAGGACCGTGAGGCCGAACACGAGGTCACGGAACAGCGCGTGGAGTCCGGCGGTCACGCTGCGCTCGATCGGGCTGTATGGCAGGTAGACCTCGAGTACGCCCACCGGACGCGCCGGTTCGCCCGCCCGGAGCAGCAGGTACACCTCGACGACCTTGACGCCCTTCTGACCGGTGTCGTTGCTGTCGCTGTTCAAGTGGGTGAGCCGGGTGATGTTCACGCCGCGCGCGGCCTCGAGCGCCTCTCCGTCGGGCTTGTCGGTGAAGCCGGAGCCGTCGTCGGAGAACACCACCAGGCCCTGCAGATCCCGCACCCGCACGCGGATCAGGTTTTGCTCATGGACCGCACGGGTGGCCGTCTTCTGGAGCTGGGTCTGTTCACCGGCGGTGAGTCCCTCGCTCAACGGGTGGCCGGTGAGCAGCGGCTCGATGGCGGTCTCCGCCACCAACGCGGCCTCCGACCGACCCTGAGCCAGGCCCTGCTTGCGGGAGTCCTGGCCGTAGTAGTCGGCGAGGAGGGCGCCGAGCAACAGCACCGGGACGAGACTGACCGCCGCATAGACCAGGAACAACCGGATCAGGGACCGCGGTGCGGCAATCGACGCCCACATGGAGGCGGTATCGACCGGAAATACCGCCTACTGGAGGGTCGAACCGTCCCATACCGGGTACCCGCTTGGACCCGAAAGCGGGCACCAGAATGCACCGATACGTCCGTCGGTCGGAGCTCCGGCCGCCGGCCACGCGCGAGTCCTGGGAATGGGAGCAGAGCCATGTCGCAACAGGTGGACGAACTACAGGAGAGGCTGAGCGAGGTCCTCGGCCGCGGCGGTACGTCGGTCGGGGTCGCCGAGTCGCTCACCGGCGGCGAGCTCTCGGCCAAGCTCGCGTCCGCTCCCGGCTCCAGTGGCTGGTTCCGGGGCGGGATCGTCGCGTACGCGAGTGACGTGAAGCACGACCTGCTGCGCGTGCCTCCCGGGCCGGTCGTCTCCGACATCGCCGCGGTGGCGATGGCGTCCTCGTCGCGCGAGCTGCTCGAAGCCGACGTGTCGATTGCGGTCACCGGCGTTGCCGGTCCGGAAGAGCAGGACGGTCAACCTCCGGGCACGGTGTGGATGGCATTGTCCGATCGGGAGGGCACGACGGCGCGACTGCACCGGTTCTCCGGAGCGCCGGCCGAGATCGTCGACGCCACCGCGGCCGCGGCGCTCCGCTGGCTGCTCGAGCGCGGCAGTGACGGTGCCCGTGCCGAATGATCCGGATACCGGCGTGAGCCGGTTGCCGTTCGACTCGATCTACGCGCACGGATTCGCGCGCGTGATGGCGGCGGTACCCGCGATGCGGGTCGGTGACGTCGACCGCAACGTCGACGGCACCATCGAAGCGGTGCAGGTGGCGCACGACGACGACGCCGTCCTGGTCGTGTTGCCCGAGCTCGGGTTGGTGGGGTACAGCAACCAGGACCTCTTCCATCAGACCGCGCTCCTCGAGGCCGGGGTCGCCGGGCTCGACCGCCTCCGGGCCGCGACCGAGGAGCTGATGCCGATCGTGGTCGCGGGTGTGCCGCTGCGGTTCGGCTACCAACTCTTCAACACCGCGGTCGTGTTGCACCGCGGCCGCGTGCTGGGCGTCGTGCCCAAGAGCTACCTGCCGAACTACCGCGAGTTCTACGAGAAGCGGCACTTCAGCGCGGCGCGCGACGCGAGCTTCGACACGGTGTCGTTGCTCGGGCGCGACGACGTGCCTTTCGGCACCGACCTGTTGTTCCCCGCGACCGACCTCCCCGACTTCGTGCTGAGCGTGGAGATCTGCGAGGACCTCTGGGTGCCGGTACCACCGAGCACGTTCGCGACGATGGCGGGGGCCACGGTGGTGGCCAATCCGTCGGCGAGCAACATCACGATCGCCAAGGCCGCGTACCGCAGGGAGCTGTGCGCGTCACAGTCGGCCCGCACGTTCTCGGCCTACCTCTACGTGGGTGCGGGCGAGGGCGAGTCCACGACCGACCTGGCGTGGGACGGGCACGGCATCGTGGCCGAGAACGGCACGATCCTCGGCGAGACCGGGCGCTTCGTCCCTGGTGGGCACCACGTGGTCGCCGACGTCGACCTCGACCGGCTGATCGCCGACCGGATGCGCACCACCAGCTTCGTCGACTGCGCCCGGGACCATCGCGACTCGCTCCGGTACCGGCGGATCAACGTCGAGCTCGGGCTGCCGCGCGGTGCGGTGGCGCTGCGACGCGAGATCCCGCGCTTCCCGTTCGTGCCCGGCGATCCCGTCGAGCGCGACGAGCGCTGCGAAGAGGTCTACGACATCCAGCGGGCAGGTCTGTCGACCCGGCTGCGCGCGACGGGCATCGAGAAGATCGTGATCGGCGTCTCGGGAGGGCTCGACTCCACCCAGGCGCTGCTGGTCGCGGTGCGATGCATGGACGAGCTCGGGCTGCCGCGCACCAACGTCCTCGCCTACACGCTTCCGGGGTTCGCGACGAGTGATCACACCCTCGGCAACGCGCACCGGCTCATGACCGCGCTGGGGGTCACCGCGCACGAGATCGACATCCGGCCCGCGGCGCAGCAGATGCTCGAGGACATCGGTCATCCGGCCGCAAGGGGCGAGCCGGTGTACGACATCACCTATGAGAACGTCCAGGCCGGCGCGCGGACCGCGGCCCTGTTCCGGCTCGCGAACCAGCAGCGCGGACTCGTCCTCGGCACCGGCGACCTGTCCGAGCTCGCACTCGGTTGGTGCACCTACGGGGTCGGCGATCACATGTCGCACTACGGCGTCAACAGCTCGGTACCCAAGACGCTCATCCAGTACCTCGTGCGCTGGGTCGCGGAGGCCGAGGACCTCTCGGAGGAGGCGCGCGACGTGCTCGGCTCGATTCTCGCCACCGAGATATCCCCCGAGCTCGTGCCCGGTGCCGGTTCCGGCGGCTCGGCCGGACCGCACCAGCTGAGCGAGGCGTTCGTCGGGCCCTACGAGCTCCAGGACCTGCACCTCTACTCGGTGCTGCGCTTCGGCTACCGGCCGTCGAAGGTCGCATTTCTCGCCCACGAGGCCTGGCGGGATCCGTCCCGCGGCGCATGGCCCGGTCTCGTGCCGGAGAAGGAGCGGTCGGCCTACGACCTCGCCGAGGTCTGCAAGTGGCTCCGGGTGTTCCTGTGGCGCTTCTTCGAGACGAGCCAGTTCAAGCGTTCGGCGCTGCCCGACGGACCCAAGGTCAGTTCGGGCGGGTCGCTCTCACCGCGCGGCGACTGGCGCGCGCCCAGCGACGGCACCGCGGGCCCGTGGCTGGCCGAGCTCGACGAGTTGATCGCGCGGCTCGGACTCGACGTCGACCGCGACTGAACCGCGCACGGGTGACGGCGGGGCCGACCCGGCTGCCGTCGTCGTCGCGGAGGCCTTCACACTGCTCGTCGTGTCCTCATCGGCGCCAACATCCTCGGACCGCGCCGACACCGCGCCCGCAACCTGCAAAGGTGCCCGATGTTCGGATTCCGTCACCACCGGATGCGGGAGGAACGCCTCGCGGCCGGCTTCCTCCCCGAGTGGCGCGCCCTGCTCGCCGATCGATTCGGCTTCTACCCGATGCTCTCCGACGACGAGCGGGGTCGGCTCGAGGGGCTCGCGCTCGGGCTCATCGCCGACAAGCACTGGGAGGCGGCCAACGGCTTCGAGCTGCGCGACGAGATCATGGTGATGATCTCCGCGCAGGCGGCGATGCTGATCCTCGACCTCCCCGCCGACTCGTATCGCAACGTGCACACGATCCTCGTGCACCCGACCACCTACGTGTTGCAAGGGCCGCACTCACAGGTAGCCGGTCTGGTCTCCGACGAGCCCATGCCGATCCTCGGCCTCGCCGACTTCAACGGCCCGGTCCTGCTCGCCTGGGACACCGTGCTCGACGACGCCCGCCATCCCGGCACCGGCCACAACGTCGTGTTCCACGAGTTCGCCCACAAGATCGACATGCTCGACGGCACGGCCGACGGCACGCCGCCACTCGCCGACCGGGCGCAGTTCGACCACTGGGTCGCGGTGTGCACGAAGGCGTACGAGCAGGTCGTCGAGGGAAGGGGCGGCCGGTCGTTGCGCGAGTACGGCGGCGTCAACCCGGGCGAGTTCTTCGCGGTTGCGACCGAGAGCTTCTTCGACGACTCGGTGCTGCTCCGCGCCGAGCACCCCGACCTGTACGGCGTCCTCCGCGACTTCTACCGCCAGGACCCCGCCACCCGCGTGAAGCCAGGAGCCTGACGCCCCGCGCGGCCCGCGAGATTCGTGCGTCCCCCGAGCACACATATCGTGCTCCAGGGACGCACGAACCTGGGGTCGGGTCAGCGGGGGGCGGTGGTTGCGCTGCGGGCGTCGCGGGTGGCCTGCACGCCGGCGAGGGACGCGGCACGCGACGGTGGCTTCTCGACGCGGGCGAGCCAGGCGCAGACGCCGACGCCGATGGACGCAGCGCCGAGGAGCACGGCCACGGGAGCGGCGACGAAGCGCATCGCGTCGGTTCCGTCGGCGATGAAGTGCAGGCTCGCGAAGGCGAAGGTCGCGTAGCTCACGAGGTGGATCTGGCGCCAGACCTGGGCCGGCAACCGGCGTCGCGCGAACGACGTGATCTGCACCGCGATCATGAGGTACATGGCGATGACGCCGCCCGCGAGCGTGATCGGGTGCCAGGACGAGGCGAACGGCACCAGCACGTCGACCAGGCTGAAGCCGACGAACGTGTCGGCGAGGATCGCGACCACGTGGATCGCGGTGAACGTGACCGCGAGACCGCTGAGCCAGCGGTGCAGACCCAGCAGGTACCACGGCGGCATCCGACGGCCCAGCGCGCGGGTCGCGAGCAGGAGGCCCGACGCGATCGAGAGCACCAGGAGGAGCCAGGCGATGATCCCGGTCGACCGCGCGATGTACCAGACGGTCAGGCTGCTGCTCACGGCGAGCATCGGTCAGCTCCCGTGCGTCTGCGTGTTCGCACCCGACCCGCCCCCGCCGTTCGAGAAGTCGTTACCGCTGCCACCGCTCGAGAACGGGCCGCCGGAGTTCGCGGGGGGCGAGCCCAGGTCGGGCGACGGAGACGAGGGCGACGGGGTCGAGGGCGACGGGGTCGAGGGCGACGCGGGGCTGCTCGCCGTCGGGGTCGCGGCCCGGGTCGGATCGGTCGTGGCGAGGACGATGCCGAGGGTCACGGTCGCGACGACGCTCAGCGCGGCCGTCACCGCCCGGGCCCGACGGAGCCGGAACCGGCGCTGTTCAGCCTTGGTGGGGCCGGTCTGGGGCGTTGTGGGCATCGTTCTCCCTCGTGGTCCCACTCAATGTGTACCGAGAGACCCATCTGTACCCAGAGACTCTGAGATTCCTCTGAGCGACCGCTCAGGTCGAGGTCAAGATCAGGCAAAGGCGCTGAGCGGTGCGGAAGCTCCCGAGGCTCACCCGGAGAACGTCCCGGCGCCCCGTGGCGTTCCCCGGGGTCGCGGGATCCGCGACCATGGGGATGTGCGAGCCCTCGTCCTCTCCGACACCCACATCCGGCCGGGCCGGAACCGCAAGCTGCCGAACGCGGTCTACGCCGCGCTCGCCGAAGCCGACGTGATCCTCCATGCGGGCGATATCGTGACCTGGGACCTGCTGGACGAGCTCTCCGGCTTCGCTCCCGTCCACGCGGTGCTCGGCAACAACGATCACGCCCTCATCGGCGACCTCCCCGAGTCGCTGGAGCTCGAGCTCGACGGTGTCCGGGTCGCGATGGTGCACGACAGTGGTCCGACCCAGGGCCGGGCCCGCCGCATGCATCAACGGTTCCCCGACGCCGCGCTCGTGGTCTACGGCCACAGTCACGCGCCCTTCGACGGCCCCGGCGACGCGGGACAGCTGCTGCTCAATCCGGGCTCGCCCACCGAACGGCGCGCCCAGCCCCGCCACTCGTTCGGACTGCTCGACCTCGACGCGGGCACGGTCGCGTCGCGGCTGGTCTACATCTGAGCGCGCACGCGTCGCATCACTTCAGCGGGTGACGACGTCCTTGCGGTGCCAGATGAAGTCGAGCAGCTCGCGCCCGAAGTCGGACGCGACGCTGACGTCGCTCGGGTCGGCCTCGACGTTGTTGAGGTACTGATAGCGCAGCACGTCGCCCTCGGAGCGTTCCGGGAACACGCCGCCGAAGAAGAAGCCGAGCTCGTTGAGCGTCGCGCCGGCCCCCGCACCGGCCGGATCGCCCAACCGCACGTCGAGATAGACGATGTCGACGTGGTTGAGGCACAGAGAGCGCAGGCGGGTGTGCACGACTTCGGCGAAGTCGGCGCCGATCACGTTGACGGTCAACACGGCCTGGTTGTGATCGGTGCGGAGCCGCTCGTCGAGCTCGGTGTGCCCGGGAAGCGGCGCGGCCGTCGCGGTGGCGGGAGCGAAGGTACGGGCGAGGCCGTTGGTGACGTACAGCTGCTCGAGGAGCATGCGGTATGCGGGCGGGGCGTGAACGGCGCGGTCGGGCGCCGCGTTCGTCGCGAGGTAGAAGAGCGCCACCGACTGTCGCCGGCCCTGCTCGTCCTCCTTGATCGCGGTGTAGCTCACCTCGGCCGGGATGTAGCCGAGCAGGAAGCCCGTCTCGTGCGCGCCGAGGGCGAGGTTCGCCTTCTGGCTGTAGGGGTGCGCGGCGGTCGCCTCACTGAAGATGCCGAGCATTCCCGCCCCTGATGCCCAGTCGGCGAGGTAGCGCTTCAGCGTGGTGAACAGGTGGTGGCTGCGGTACCGGGGATCGACGACGGCCTGACCCGCCTCGCCGACCCGGTCGTCAGGCCCGTCGAGCATGAGCGCGAGATGCCCCACGATCTCGCCGGTGGGCGTGCAGCCGATCACCGACCGCATGGTCCCTTCCCGCAGCATCGCCTCCACGGTCTCGGGCTGGTACACGAAGTCGGCGTCGTACGAGTAGCCATAACAGCGGTACACGCACTGCGAGAAGGCCATGGCCTCGTCGGGCGTCATGAACCGGACGGTGATCGGCGTGTCGGGATCGACCGGCGGCGCGTCGGCGTCGACCCCCGCGGGCTCGAGCGTGCCGGCGGTGCGCCGCGGGTCGCGCACGTCGTGACGTGGCCGTCGCTTCACCAATTCGGTGCGGTGCCCGGCCCGGCCGCGTTGCTGCTGGCGCACCTCGTCGACGGCGTCGAGCGCGCGCATGCGGGTGATCGGCGAGTCGGCGCCGCCCTCGCCCAGATCCCGCGGGAAGCCCTGGTCGTCGACCCGCAGGAAGATCTCGTCCGCGTCGGACAGGACGCTCACGGTGAGGCGGGCCTCCGCCGCGTGCTCGAAGCCGCGCGCGATCGTCGCGGTGCAGAGCTCGTCGGTCGCGGCACCGAGCCGGGCCGCGTCGTCGTCGGGAAGGTCGAGCGCACGTGCGGCTGCCTCGACCGCGGCCGCGGCGATCGTGGCGCCGGCGGCGCCGGTCACCTCGAGCCGCAGCGCCTCGTGGGCGGCCGAGCTCGCCGACGTCTCGCTGGTCGTGCCCACGCGGTCCTCTCCCGAACAGCCGTCCGTGCCGGAGGAGAGGTCGACCGGCCCCGGCCCGGCCTTGAGCGTGCCACGTAGGCTCCCGCCCCATGACGGAGGATCCCAGCGCCTGGTGGCGCAACGGTGTGCTGTACCAGTTGTATCCGCGCAGCTTCGCGGATTCGAACGGCGACGGTGTCGGCGACCTCGTCGGCATCACGCAGCACCTCGACCACATGCAGTGGCTCGGGGTACGCGGATTCTGGAGCAGCCCGATCACGCCGTCGGCCAACTTCGACTGGGGCTACGACGTCAAGGACTACACGAGCGTCGACGCCGATCTGGGCACGCTCGAGGACGCGGAGTCGATGATCACCGCCGCGACGGCACGCGGCCTCAAGGTGATCCTCGATCTCGTGCCCAACCACACGAGCACCGAACACCCGTGGTTCCTCGAGTCGCGCTCTTCGCGCGACAACCCGAAGCGCGACTGGTACGTGTGGGAGGACGCGAAGCCTGACGGTTCGTTGCCGAACAACTGGCAGAGCAGCTTCATCGGGCCGGCCTGGCGCCTCGACGAGCTGACCGGCCAGTACTACATGAGCAACTTCCTGAGGCAGCAGGCCGACCTCAACTGGTGGAACCAGGAGGTGCGTGACGAGTTCGAACGCATCCTGCGCTTCTGGTTCGACCGCGGGGTCGCCGGCTTCCGCATCGACGTCGCGCACATGCTGATCAAGGACCGCGAGCTGCGCGACAACCCGCCGGCCACCGAGGACGACCAACTCGTCGAGCAGCTGCGCGGGCAGCGCCAGCAGTACAACTCGAATCGGCCCGAGGTGCACGAGATCTACCGCCGCTGGCGCGAGATCGCCGACAGCTACGACCCGCCCCGGCTGCTCCTGGGCGAGACGCCGGTGTGGAAGCCCTCGATCCTGGCGTCCTACTACGGCGAGGGCGACGAGTTGGACCTGGCGTTCAACTTCATCCTGCTCGAGTCGCCCTTCGAAGCCGACGCGATGCACCAGGTGATCGAGACGACGCTGGCCGCGTTGCCCCGGGGCTGCCAGGCGGTCTGGGCCGGTGGCAATCACGACGTTCCCCGCTTCGCCACGCGCTGGGGTGGCAACTCACCCGCCCGCGCACGCGCCGCGATGCTGATGCTCATGACGCTTCCCGGGACCCCGTTCCTGTTCGCGGGCGACGAGATCCTGATGCAGGACACCGCGCTCACGCAGGAGCAGCTCCGCGACCCGCTGGGCGTGAAGCTGTACCCGATGCCGGTGGGCCGTGACCCGGAACGGACGCCTATGCAGTGGTCGGGCGAGCCCGGCGCGGGGTTCACCGAGCCCGGGGTCGAGCCGTGGTTGCCGTTCGGGGATCTGTCGGTGAACGTGGCCGATCAGCGCGACGATCCACACTCCGCGCTGTCGCTCACCCGGGACCTCATCGCGCTGCGTTCCGAGCTTCCCGACCTGCACCTGGGCGGCTACTCGCGGTTCGATGGACCCGAGGGCTGGTGGTGCTACCGGCGGGGCGAGCAGGCCCTGATCGCCATCAACCTCTCGGAGGTGCACGGCGTCCTCGAAGCCGTCAGCGGGCAGGTACGGATCGGCACGCAGCGCTCGCGCGACGGGGAGGCACTCGTCGGAAAGCTTGCGCTCGAACCCGACGAAGCCGTCATCGTCCGCCTCGAGCTCTGAGGGGACTCGGCGCCCGAAACGATTCGGCGTCGGAAAGGACTCCAGCCGACGGTCCCTATACTCGGGGCGTTCCGGAGGGCTGACCGAGTGGCCGAAGGTGCTCGCCTGCTAAGCGAGTAGGGGGTTATTAGCCTCCTCGAGGGTTCAAATCCCTCGCCCTCCGCCAAGAGTTCGCAGGTCAGAGGGGCGGCGGCACCAGGTTGTCGGGCGTGCCACCTTGCAGCACGGTGACCACGCTCGCGCTCGACATCTGCGCCATGTTCCTGCGCGTCGCGTGGGTCGCGCTGCCGATGTGCGGGAGGATCGTGAGGTTCGGCGCGGTGAGCAGCCGGGGGTTGAGCGCCGGCTCGCCGTCGAACACGTCGAGACCGGCGGCGAAGAGGTGCCCCGACTCGAGCGCGTCGACCAGCGCGTCCTCGTCGACGATCGGACCTCGGGCCGTGTTGATCAGCACCGAGCCTTCCTTCATGCGCGCGATCTGCTTCGCGCCGATGAGCCCGCGCGTCTCGGGCGTCAGCGGGATGTGCAGCGAGACGATGTCGGCCCGCTCGAGCAACTCGTCGAGCGAATCGACGTAGCCGGCGATGCCCGTCGGCCGGCGCGTGGAGTGCAGCACCGTCATCCCGAAGCCCTCGGCCCGGCGTGCGACCGCGCGCCCGATCCGGCCGAAGCCGACCACGCCGAGGGTCGCACCGTGCACGTCCGTGCCGAGGTGGTCGTCGATGGCCCAGCCGGTCCAGCGGCCGGCGCGCAGGTCGGCCTCCGCCCCCGATGACCGTCGGGCGGCGGTCAGGATGAGCAGGAACGCGAGGTCGGCGGTGGTCTCGTCGAGGACGCCGGGCGTGTTGGTGACCGCAACGTCGTGCGCCGCCGCGGCGACCCGGTCGATCTTGTCGAACCCGACCGACACCGTCGCGACGATCCGTAGCGTGGGCGCCCCCGCCTCGATGACCGCGGCGTCGGTGAGGTCGGTCAGGTCGCAGACGAGCCCGGCGTGGCCGGGGATGAGCGCCACCACGTCGTCGTGCGACAACGTCTCTCCCGGCACGGGCAGCGTGATGTCGTAGCCCGCGTCGATGAGCGGGTCGAGGCCGCCTTCGGGCAGGTGTCGCGTGACGAGGACTCGGGGCGCGGTCATGGCCGCAGCTTGGCCCATCCGATCGGCGTCGAGCCAGGCGGGAGCGGGACCGCGAACGCGCCGCGCGGGTCAGTCGTGCTCGACGTGAACGGCCTGCTCCTCCGCCGGCAGGTCATTCGGGTTCCACGGACCGGGAGGGTCACGTTCGGCGTCGACGTCGTCGGTGTCGCCGTCGACCAGCTCCCCGGCGAGCGGATCCTCGTCGTCGGCGACGGCCTCCGCGTCGAGGACCTCGAGCGAGTCGACGTCGATCTCGTCGCCGATGTCCTCCGGGTCGCGTTCCTCGTCCTCGTCGATCTCGTCGAAGACGTCGGGGACCTCACGGGACAGGCGGCCGTCGAGCCCTTCGCCCTCGCGTTGTTCCTCCGCGGTGGTCCCGAAGTCGACGCTCGCGCGTGGCCGGATCCCCGGAGGCGACTGACCTTCCTGGGGATCGCCGGTCGCCGCCTTCTCGTCCAGCGGACCGTTGAGATCGGGGACACCTTCCTCGTCGAGGGTCTCGCCCGACTTCCAGACCTCGGTTTCGATGTCGCGTGAATCCGGCACGGGGACCCCTTCAGCAGTTGGCGCTCTCCTCGCGTCTTCCCGCGTCCTCGGGCCGGGAAACCGCGTTTCCGCCCTGCGCCCGGGCAACCGGCGCCGAGTGCCGTTGCGCCCGCCCACGCAGCGGGTAGAACCGTGGCATGGCCACCGCCCCCCAGGGGCTCTCGACCCCACCGAAGCGGGTGCGGCACCGTCGTCTCGTACTGACCCTGATCGGGCTGGTCGCGGGGGGCGTCGCGATCGTCGTCATCGCCGAGCTGGCCGGTGGGGTGAGCGACGCGGTGGAGGCGCTGCGAGACGTCGACCCGCGTTGGGTCGCCGCCGGGCTCGGGTGTGAAGCGGTCAGCTACCTGTTCATCGCCGGGCATCTCCGCCGTCTCACCGGCTCGACGCCCCGGTTCGGGTTCGGCGCGGCCTACCAGCTCGCACTCGTCGTCTACGGCCTTGGGATCATCACTCCGGCGTCGCCGGCCGAAGGGCTCGCGCTCGGAGCCGCCGAGCTCCGCCGGCGCGGGATGCCGAGACGACGGGTGTACCTCGCGCTGGGTCTCTCGGAGTGGTTCAGCACCGGCACGCTGTACGCCATCGCCGCCGTCGACCTGCTGATCGCGGGCGCGCTCGCCGACCTCCACCGCGACGAGCGGCTTCCCGCGATCATCGGTGCGGCGGGTGTGCTCGTCGTGCTGGTGCTCCTGACCGTGGTCGCCTCCCGGCGCACGACGGTCGAGATCGCGACCCGGCTCTGGCACCGCGTGATGTTCTGGCGCGTCGCCCCTCCGGCTTACGTCCAGATGCAGCAGGCGGCCGAGCTCTACGACGAGGGCCGCAACGTGCTCGGCAGCCGATGGAACCGCGCCGTGCTCGTCGTGCTCGTCGCCGGCGCGTGGCTCGCCGACGGCCTGTGCCTCCAGTGCGCGCTGGTGGCCGCGGGCGTCCACGTGTCGTTCGACGTGCTGTTCCTCGCCTACAGCGTCGGCATCATCGCGGCCGAGATACCGCTCGTTCCCGGTGGCTTCGGCATCACCGAGATCGCGATGCCGGCGGTGCTCCACCACTACGGCGTGCCGTTCGCGCCCGCCCTCGCGGGTGCACTGGTCTACCGGGCACTCGGCACGCTCGCACCCGCGGGCATCGGCGCGCTGGCGGCGCTCAGCCTGCGCTCGGTGCGCCATCCCTCCGAGATCCTCGACCCGCCGGAGGCCGGCGACCCCTGGGCGCGCGATGACCGCGCGGACCGCACTGACCGCGCTCAGTCCGCTGAGCCCGATGAGACCGTCGACCCGGAGGATGCGGCCGGTCCCGATTCCCCGTTGCCGCGCGCGGCCCCGCCGCCGCTGGCCTGCCCGTAGCGGGCGGGCGCGGTCGGCGGCGGTTGCGCGTCGGCACCCTGGGTCAGGCGGAGCGGGACTCGCGTCCGTTGACCGCGCTGATCACCGCGTGGAGCGACGCGGCGAGGATGTTCGGGTGCAGGCCCACGCCCCAGCGGCCGGAGCCGTCGGCCCCGATCGTCTCGACGTACGCAACGGCCGACGCATCCGCACCGCGCCCGAGCGCGTGCTCCTGGTAGTCGACGACGTCGATGGCGATCCCGAGGTCGTCGTGGAGGCCGTGCACGAACGCGTCGATCGGCCCGTTGCCCGAACCCTGCACCGTCACGTGCTCCCCGCGGACGAGCATCTGCGCGGTGACGCGGGCGGAACCGCCGTCCTCGCCTTCGCTGGTCGAGACCTCGTGGCTCAGCAACTTGTAGGTGGCGTCGGCGGAGAGGTACTCGTCGGTGAAGAGATCCCACATCCGGATCGGGGTGATCTCGGTGCCGGTGTCCTCGGCGACGGTCTGGACCGAGTGCGAGAACTCGATCTGGAGCCGCCGCGGGAGCACCAGCCCGTGCTCCGCTTCCATGATGTAGGCGACGCCGCCCTTGCCCGACTGGCTGTTGACCCGGATCACGGCCTCGTACGAACGGCCGACGTCGGCGGGATCGATCGGGAGATAGGGGACGTCCCAGACCGCATCCTCGGGCAGCGCCGCGAGCCCCTTCTTGATCGCGTCCTGGTGACTGCCGGAGAACGCGGTGTAGACGAGGTCACCCGCGTACGGGTGGCGCTCGTGCACGGGCAGCCGGTTGCAGTACTCGGCGGTGCGGCGCAGCGCGTCGATGTTCGAGAAGTCGAGCTGCGGGTCGATCCCCTGCGTGAACAGGTTCAGGCCCACGGTCACCAGGTCGAGGTTGCCGGTCCGCTCCCCGTTCCCGAACAGCGTCCCCTCGACCCGGTCGGCGCCGGCCAGCAGCGCGAGCTCCGCCGCCGCGACCGCGGAGCCGCGGTCGTTGTGCGGGTGGAGCGAGATGACGACGGTCTCGCGGTTCTTGATGTTGCGGTGGAAGTACTCGATCAGGTCCGCGTAGATGTTGGGCGTCGACATCTCGACGGTGGCCGGCAGGTTGAGGATCAACGGCCGCTCGACCGTGGGCTGCACGACGTCCATCACCGCCTCGCAGATCTCGATCGCGAAGTCGATCTCGGTGGCCGTGAAGCTCTCGGGCGAGTACTCGTACCGGATGTCGATGTCGGGTACCGCGGCGGCCTTCTCGACGACCAGGCGCGCGGCGTCGGCCGCGATCTTGATGATGCCGGCCTTGTCGAGCCGGAACACGACCCGGCGCTGCACCTCCGAGGTGGAGTTGTAGAAGTGGACGATCGCGTGCTTCACGCCCGCGAGGCTCTCGAACGTGCGGTCCATCAGGTCGGCCCGGCACTGGACCAGCACCTGCACCGCGACGTCGTCGGGGATCAGCTGCTCGTCGACGAGCAGGCGCAGGAAGTCGAAGTCGGGCTGCGACGCCGAGGGGAACCCGACCTCGATCTCCTTGAAGCCCATCCCGACCAGCGTCTCGAACATGCGGCGCTTGCGTTCCGGGTCCATGGGATCGATCAGGGCCTGGTTCCCGTCACGGAGATCGACACTGCACCACCGCGGGGCGTGCGTCAGCACCTTCGACGGCCACGTGCGGTCCGGCAACAGGTTCGCCACCGGGTACGCGCGGTACCGCTCGGACGTCGGGGGCTTCGGGTCGGTGGCCGTCGGCTCGGGGGTCGCCGGCTGCGCGGGTGCGGTCATCGGGAGTCCTTGCGTGGGTCGGTGCGCGGTGGTGCGGACAGGGCGGGCGATTCGGGCAACAAAAAACCTCCCGGCCCGAAGGCGCAGGAGGCTGTGGCGAACACCGGTGGGGTGTTCGCCTACATGAGCAGGAGGAGGGTGGCGGCAGACGGGTTCATGGAACCAGCACGGTCGCGCCGAAGCCAGGTCTTGTCAAGCCGGTAACGGTCGGCGGGCGTCGTTCCCGGCGTCGAGCAGTTCGATGGGGAGATCCTGCTCGACCTCGGACATCCGGTCGTTCTGGACGGGGGCGGCCAGCACCCGCCGGCCGGCGATCAGGCCGAAGGCCGCGGCGGCGAAGCACGCCAGCGCCCCGACGACGAGGCCGGACCGTGCTCCCCAGGCGTCGGACAAGGCACCCAGGATCGGGCCCCCGACCGGCGTGCTGCCGAGGAAGACCATGGCCTGCAGCGCCAAGACCCGGCCGCGCATCTTGGGCGCGGCGTAGATCTGCACGATCGCCGTCGACGCGGTGAGGAACGAGATGCTCCCGAAGCCCACCAGGGGCGCGACCGGGAATGCGAAGCCGAGCGAGGGGGCGGCCGCGAAGAGGGCCATCGCGGCCCCGAAGACGAGTGACGCGACGACCACGTCGCGGATCGAGATCGATTTGCGCCGCGCGACGGAAAGCGCACCGACGAGCGAACCGCAGCTCATCGCCGAGAGCACCAGCGTGAACTGGGACACGTTGCCGTTGAGGCTCTTCTCCACGAACAGTGGCACCACGACGTTGAAGTTGAACGCGAGCGTGCCGACGAGCGTCATCATCACGAGCGGGATCCACAGCTCGGGTACCGTCCGGACGTACCGGAGCCCCTCGCGAACCTGTCCCTTGGCGCGCACCGCGACCGGTGTGGGCCGGAGCTCGCTCGTGCGCATCATCCCGAGTCCGAAGAGCACCGCGATGTACGAGAACGCGTCGACGAGGAAGCACCACCCGTAGCCGTAGAAGTGGATGAGCACGCCGGCGAGGGCGGGGCCGAAGATGCGGGACGACGTCATGAGCGCGCTGTTCAGGCTCACCGCGTTGTTCATGTCCTCGTCGGGGACCATCTCGGTGACGAAGGCCCGGCGGGCCGGATTGTCGAAGGCGACGGTGAAGCCGCCGACGAGGGCGACGAGGTAGAGCGGGATGAGCGGCGTCGGGTGCATGAACGCGAGCGACGCGAGCGCGAACGACTGAAACATTGCGATGACCTGCACGATGAACAGCAGCTTGCGCTTGTCGGAGCGGTCGGCGATGAGACCGGCCCACGGACCGAAGAGCAGCACGGGCGCGAATTGGCACGCGGCCATGAGCCCGACCGCGAGCCCGTTGCCGGTGATCTTCAGGACCAGCAGCGTCATCGCGATCATCGTGAGCCAGTTGCCCACCTGCGAGATCAGCTGTCCGCCGAAGAAGAGCCGGAAGTTGCGCACGTGCATCGACTTGAACGTGTCGCGGCGGAGGTTGCGGATGCGGAGGCTCACGGCGCCTCGGTATCCAGTTCCGGCGGTGCGACGGTGAGCTGCTCCAGCACGTCTGCCGCGGCGACGAGCCGGGCGAGGTCCTCGGGATCGAGCTCCTCGAGCCGGGTCGCCAGCCACGCGGTGCGGCGGGTCCGGTTGGACTCGATCTGCTGACGGCCGGCGTCGGTGGCCTCGACCCGGCAGATGCGCTTGTCCTTGGCGTCGGTCAGGCGGACGACGAGACCCAGGGTCTCCAACTTGCCGACGGTGTTCGTGATGCTCGGAGGCGCGATCCGCTCGCGCGTCGCGAGCTCGCCGAGGGTCAACGGGCCCCAGCGGAAGACGGTGGCCAAGGCGGAGCCGAGCGTGGGCGTGAGGCTCGACTCGTCCTGTTGGCGCAGCAGCCGGTACAGCCGAACGACGGTCAGTCGCAGGTGCGACGCGAGCTCGGTGGCGTCGACGTCCATGATGGAGACGGTCTCGAGGTCTTTAGGCACACGAACATTGTAACGGAGAAACGTTAGGGACGCTAATGAAATCCGGCCCGATGTGCAGGACCCCGCGACCCCTACAGTGTCCGGCCACCATGGCCCGTGTACGCGTCGAACCGCTCGGAGTCGAGCTCGAGGTCGAACCGGGCGAGTCGCTGATCGAGGCGGCCTGGCGGCTCGGCTACCACTGGCCCACCACGTGCTTCGGCCAGGCGGAGTGCATGCTCTGCCGGGTGGACGTGGTCGCCGGCGAGGAGCAGACGGTTCCCGCGGAGGCGGCGGAGGAGACCGCGGTGCGCACCCGCCTTCCGGCCTCGGCCCGCCGCCCGGGTCTCCGGCTCGCGTGCCGCTTGCGGATCCGCGGCGACGGCGTGGTGGTCCGCAAAGCCGGGGTCGTCGGGCCATCCCCCGACGCCCGCTGACTTGATCCGGCCTACCGATCCCGGTCCAGCTGCTCGCGCAGGAGGAACTTCTGCACCTTGCCGGACGCGTTGACCGGCATCTCGTCGACGAACACCCAGTCCTTGGGGACCTTGTGCCGGGCCAGCCGCTCACGCGCGAACGCGTCGAGCGCGGCCGGGTCGAGGGCGCTTCCCGGAGTGAGGCGCACGACCGCGACGACCGCCTCGCCCCATTGACGGTCGGCCCGGCCGATCACCGCCACCTGCGCGACCTTCGGATGCGTGGCGATCACGTCCTCGATCTCTGCCGGGTACACGTTCACGCCGCCGGTCACGACCATGTCCTTCTTCCGTCCCGCGATCCGTAGGAAGCCGCGGTCGTCCATCGTCACCAGGTCGCCGGTGTGCAGCCAGCCATCGGTGTCGATCGCCGCCGCGGTCTCGGCCGGTTGGTCGTGGTAGCCGACCATGACGTTGAAGCCCCGGATGTGGAGCTCGCCGATCTCGCCGACGGGCACGACGGCGTCGTCGCCGTCGACGACCCGGCCCTCGATCTGGGGCAGGAGCTGACCGAGCGTCGCGGCCTTGTCCTCGGGCGCGTCGTCGAGGTGGGTCTGCGAGATGAACCCGCACGCCTCGGTCTGGCCGAAGACGATCGTCGACTGCACGTCGAGCGTCGACTCGATGTGGCGGATCAACGCCGCGGGGACGACCGCGCCTCCGGAGCTGACCGCGCGCAGGCTCCCGACGTCGCGGCGGCCGAAGTCGGGGTGCTCGATCATCGCCAGCAACATCGACGGCACCCCGACGGTGAGCGTGGCCCGCTCGGTCTCGAGCAGCTCCAGCTGCAGCCCGGGCTCGAACTGGCGGACGAGGATGTTCGTCGCGAGTCCGAGGCAGATCTCGAGCGACACGCCCTGGCCACCCGTGTGGAACAGCGGGATCGTCATCACGTACACGTCGCCGGGCTCGATGCCGAAGCGGATGCCGGCGACGCGGGCCGCGTTGCACATGGCGCGGTGCGTGAGCGCCGCGCCCTTCGGTGCGCCGGTCGTTCCCGACGTGAAGATGATCTGGGCCACGTCGTCCGGCTCGGGGGGCGGCAGCGGTTCGGGGGACGCGGCGCGGGTCAAGATCGGCCAATCCCCGAAATCGATCACCTCGCGGAGCGCGGGAAGGTCGGGACGGATGCGTTCGAGGGTGCCGGCGAGATCGTTTCCGCGATGCTCGGACACGAGGAAGATGCCCGCGGCACCCGAGCTCTGCAGGATGTGACGGGTCTCGTCGTCGCGCAGCGCCGGGTTCACGGGAACGAGCACGAGTCGGGCCATCGCCATGGCGAACGTGAGCACGAGCGACTCGGGGATGCTCGGCGCCCACACCGCGACGCGCTCCCCGGCTTCGAACCGGCTCGAGAGCGAGTACGCCACCCGTTCGGCCTCGTCGAGGAGCTGCGCGTAGGTGCGACGGGTCCGGAGCTCCGGCTCGGGCACGCCGGCCACGAGCGCGATGCGATCGGGCGCCTCGGCGGCCGCGTGACGAAGGATGCCCGCGATGGTGAGGTCGAGGACGGGCTCGCTGGGGTCCGCGGGCCAAGAGGACTCGGTGAGCGGGATCACGCCGACCCGCCGTCGCCGGCGGCCGCTCCACCGGCCCGGTCGCCGAAGACGAGCGCGGGACCGATCGTCCCTCCACCGGCCGCGACGCCGATGCCGAACGCGCTCGCGGCGGCGTTCCCTGCCGCGTAGAGGCCGGGAAGCGTCCGGCCGCCGATGTCGAGCACGCGTCCGCGGTCGTCGGTGCGGGGACCGCCCTTCGTGCCCATGCAGCCGAGGTCGACCCGGATCGCGAAGAACGGTCCGTCGACGAGCGGGGCGAGGGTGGGATGGGGCGCTCGCGGGTCGCCGATCCAGCGGTCGTACGGCCGGCTGCCGCGTCCGAAGTCGAGGTCCTCACCCTTGACCGCGCCCGCGTTGAAGCGGTCGACGGTTGCCGCCAGTGCTGCCGACGGGATCTGCAGCTGTTCCGCGAGGCCCGTGAGGTCGTCCGCGCGGAACAGCCATTCGGGTTCGCGATCGCCGGGTTCGGCGGGGTCGAGCGGACCGACGGGGTAACGGGAGCGGTACCCGGCGTCGAACACCATCCAGCAGGGCGACGCGGGATACGAGTACGAACCCGCGTCGAAGCGTTGCATCGCTCGGCCGACGTCGCAGTAGTTCTGGGCCTCGTCGACGAAGCGCTCGCCGTGCCGGTCCACCAGGATCGATCCCGGCTGGGCGCGCTCGCTGTGCAACGGCCGGCTGTAGGCCTTGTCGTTGAGCTGCTCGCCGGGGATGGTCAGTGCGGGCATCCACCAGCCTTCGGTCATGTTGCCGAGCCCACTGCCGGCGGCCATGGCCATCCGCAGCCCGGCGCCGTTGCAGTCGGGCGTTCCGAGGGGCACGACGCCGGGCGCCGCGAGAAAGGTGGAGCGCAGGACCGGGTCGTGCTGGAAGCCGCCGGTCGTGAGGATCACCCGGCCTTCGATCCGCTCGCCGGCGAGCTGCACTCCGTCGATGCCCGAATCGGACCGGTGGAGCCGGTGCACGCGGGCACCGGTCCGGATCTCCGCCCCGGCCACGATGAGCCCGGCGAGCAGACCGCCGACGAGGGCCTGCCCGCGCACCGGCCCCCGGAACACCATGGCGTCGGTGATCGCGCCGTCGGCGTCGGTCGCGGGGCGGCCACGGCTGTCGGGCGCGTGTTGCACGCGCTCCGCGACCGCGGCGGGCAGGGTCATGGGGGTCGGCCAGACCGACCGTCCGCCGTCACTGCCACCCGGAAACTCGCTGTGATAGTCGGGCCAGCCGGGCAGCGGGGCCCAGCGGAGCGGTGTGCGGTCCTCGATCGCGGCCATGACCCGGCCCGCGTCGTCGACGAAGGTGTCGAGCGCGGCCCGGTCGACATCACCGTGCGCAACCGCCTGCACGTAGGTGTGCGCGTCGGCCGGATCCGAGTCGTCGAACGCGTTGCCTGGCGCCCACACCACGCCGCCGGAGATGGCGGTCGTGCCGCCGATCGCGTCCGCCGCCTCCAGCACGAGGACGTCGGCGCCTGCGTGGGCCGCAGCAAGTGCGGCCGCCAGTCCGGCGGCGCCGGAGCCAACGACCACGACCGGGGGTGCCATGCGCGGGGACGCTATATCGAGCCGTCAACCGCCCGGTTGCGAACCCGCGGTGAAGGCGGGCCCGTCGAACCGGTCGACGGTCGTGAACTCCTCGACGCTCTGGCGTCGGAGGCGGGTCGGCTGCCGGACCGGGTGGCCGAGGACGATGGCCCCGGCGACCGCGAACTCCGGCGGGATGTTCAGCAGCGCCCGCGCCGCCTCCTCCTCGCGCGTGAGCATGCTCGTCATGACACCGCCGAGCCCCTCGTCGTGCGCGGCCAGCAGCACGCTCCACGCAAAGGGATAGATGTAAGCGCCGCCCACGAGGGTGTACCGGTCGAAGTCGCGGTCGACGGCAGCCAATGCCCGCAGGTCGGCGAGCAGGATCAACAGCACCGGGACCTCGTCGAGGTGCTCTGCGAAGCCGCCCCGCTCGGGTGCCTCCGCCGCCTCGGCGGCGATGCGCGGCGCCTGCTCGAGGGCTCGGGCCTCGGCCTCACGGT
>JAODBH010000170.1 GCA_025463865.1 Actinomycetes bacterium
GCTCGAGGGACGCACGAAGATCTGGCTCAGGCGTCGAAGACGACGGGCAGGCCGGTCGGCGAGCGGAAGGTCTCGCCGTGGATGTGCGGATCGGTGTCCAGGCGATCGGGGTCGAAGCGCAGGTTCGGCAATCGGGTGAGGAGCTGATCCATCGAGGCCCGCATCTCCATCCGCGCGAGGTGGATCCCGAGGCACATGTGCGGTCCGGCACCGAAGGCGATGTGCGGCTGGGGCGTGCGGAGGATGTCGAAGTCCTCGCTGGTGTCACCCCAGCGGGTCTCGTCGTGGCAGGCCGACCCGGTGTTGGGCACGACGTCGGCGCCCGCCGGGATCGTGACCCCACTCAACTCGACGTCGCGCGACGCACGGCGCGAGACGATGAGCAGCGGCGGCTCCCAGCGGATCGACTCCTCGATGGCCCCCGTCATCAGGGCCGGGTCGGCCTTCAGCGCCGCCATCTGGTCGGGGTTGCTCAACAGCCCGTAGAGGAAGTTGCCGGTGGCGCGGTACGTGGTCTCGGCGCCGGCCGGAAGGAGCAGCCGGCAGAAGCTGAGGATCTCCTCCTCGTCGAGGGTCTCACCGTCGATCTCGACGTTGACGAGATCGGAGATCACGTCGTCCTGCGGCTCGCGCCGGCGGAGCGCGCAGATCTCGGAGAAGTAGCCCGCGAGCGACGCCGACGCCGCCAGACCCGCCTCCGGGTCGGAGGTGACGTTGATGAGGTCGAGCGCCCACTGGTGGAACTTCGGGTAGTCGGCGGGCGGAAGCCCGAGGATTCCGGCGATCACCTGCACCGGGAGGCGGTAGGTGAAGTCGCGCACCAGCTCGGCCTTGCCGTCACGCCGCGCGACGATGCGGTCGATCAGCTCGTTGGCGATCGGGAGCACGAGCTCGCTGTCCCACCGCTGCAACGCGCGCTGGCGGAACGCCTGGGCCACGAGGTTGCGGTGGCGCTTGTGCTCGGGCTCGTCGAGCCCGACCATCACGTACGGGCCCATGACCATGCCCATGAGCTCGCGCACGGCTTCCGACGTGAACGACTCGTTGTCGCGCATGATCGTGTTGACGTCGTCGTACGTGTAGACGAAGTACGCCTCCTGGGTCACGTCGCCCGAGCCGTCCGCTGCGTCGCCCTTGAAGAGGGTCTGGGTCCGCTTCTCGACCGGGCTCTCACGCCGGCGCCGCGCGAGCTCCGGGTAGGGGTTGCGGACGTCGCCCGCGACCGAGCCCGCGAACATCGCGCCGGCGTCGAAGTTGTCGTAGAGCTCGGCGATGGCGGCTTCGTCGGCGGTCATGGTTCTCCTTGCGTTGGGCGGCGTGACGGGTTCGGAGCGGTCGATCAGATCTTGCCGTCGGCGACGGCGTCGGAGAGCTCCAAGAAGCGGTGGTAGCGCTGGTTCGTGGGTTCGACCCAACGCGGATCGGGCTCGACCCGCGTGCCGACCCGGGCCCAGCGCGAGGCGTCGAGCATGTTGCTCTCGAGCCCCGCCGCGATCCGGGCCAGGAACGCGGAGCCCAGCGCGCCGCCTTCCGGGACCGCGACGCAGTCGACCGGAAGCTGGGTGGCGTCGGCCATGGCCTGTACCCACTCGGGAACGCGGATGCCTCCGCCGGTGAGCACGACGCGCTTGCTCTGCGCGCCGGCGGCCTCGATCGTCCGGCGGGTGATGAAGGCGCTGGCCTCGAACGCGGCCCGGCGCATCGACACGGCGTCGTGCATCAGGTCGAGGTCGCCGAGGAAGCCCTTGAGATACGGGTTGTTATACGGCGTCCGCTCGCCGCGCGGGTACGGCGCCCACACCGGGACAGACGACGGGTCGGGCGTTCCCTTGGCCCGGCCGAGGTTCGCGAGCGCCCAGTTGATGAACAGTCCGCCCGCGTTGCTCGGCCCGCCGGTGAGGAGCTTCCCGGCCGACGTGTGCGGGATGGTGAAGCACCCCGGTGCGGCCGCTTCCTTGGTCGTGACCGCCCAGGTGATGAGCGTGGTGCCGAGGATGACGAGGACGTCACCGTCGTTGTCGGCGCCCGCGACGAGCTGCTCGGCCATCGCGTCGATGCAACCGGAGGCGAGCGCCGGCCCATCGGACTCGGCTCCCCCGCCCACGGTTCCCGCGCGCCAGCCCGTCGGGACCAGACGAGGGAGCTGGTCGATCGTGACGTTGGTGGCCTCCATCACCTCCTGGTTCCATCCGACCCAGTCGAACAGCGGCATCGCGCACGCCGCGGTCGACGTATCGAGCACGGCCTCACCGGACAACGCGTGGTTGGCCACCGCCTGCGCGGGCCAGAATCCACGCGCCTCGGGGTACTGCTCCATGCTCCACTTCAGGAACTGGACGAGCTCGCCGGTCTCGGCCGGGTTGCCGGCACCGGCCTCCGGGGTGCGGCCGCGGGCATCGCCGTAGAGCAGGCCCGGCGTGTGGGGGACACCGCGACGGTCGACGGCCGTGAGCGACGGCACCATCGCCGCGACCGACACACCCAAGATGTCGGACCGGCCGAGCAGCTTCAGCGCCTTCCGGGTCCCCATCCTCCACGCCCGGTTCGCGTCGTGCTCCAGCCGGTCGGGCGCGGTCACCTTCATGTCGTGCGGGACCCGGGCCCGGGCAAGCACATTGCCGTCGGCGTCGGCCGCCACGGCCTTCACCGACCCGGTACCGATGTCGATCCCGACCGTGACCTCGCTCATGCCTCTCCCCCAAGCTGACAGGAGCGTCAGGCTACTGCGCGCCGCCTGCGCCTCCGAAAGCACCCAGCACGACGTCGTGCAGCAGGCGGTTGGTCGAGATCCCGCTGCCGCCGTCGGGGCGGGGATTGCCGTCGAAGTCGGTGAAGCGGCCCCCGGCCTCCTCGACGATGACCTGGAGCGCGGCGAGGTCCCATTCCGCGGCGATCGGGTCGAGCCCGATGTCGCACGCGCCCTCCGCCACCAGCATGTGGGACCAGAAGTCGCCGAAGCCCCGGGAGCGGGCGCACGACCGCGACAAGGCCAGGAACCGGTCGGCCTGGCCCGTCTCGTCGAAGGTCTCGACATCGCCGTACGCGAGCTGGGCCTCGGCCAGGTGCGCGACCCCCGAGACCCGCATCGGGACCGCGTTCACGAACGCGCCCTCGTCCCGGTAGGCCCACCAGCGCCGCCCGAGCTCGGGCGCGGACACGACCCCGAGCACCGGGACCCGGTCGATCTCCAGCGCGATGAGCGTCGCCCATACCGGGATGCCGCGCATGAAGTTCTTCGTCGCGTCGATCGGATCGAGGACCCAACGGCGGCCGCTGTGGCCCTCGGACCCGAACTCCTCGCCGAGGATCTCGTCGTCGGGGTGCGCTTCGCTGATGCGGGTGCGCAGCAGCATCTCGGCGTTCCGGTCGGCTTCGGTGACCGGCGTCGAGTCGGGCTTCGTCTCGATGTGCAGGTCGGCGGCGCGGAAGCGCGCCTGGATGAGGGTGTCGGTCTCGTCGGCGAGCTCCAGTGCGAAGGCCAGGTCGGGATGCACCGGCGGACCGTACCAAGCCCGTCATCCGGGCACGGGAGTTCGGCACCAGCCAGACTTGTGGCCGACGACAGGAGATCCATGCGCCGGCCCGACCGTTTCGCTCCGCTCACAACCGGGACGCTCGTGATGGCCCTGCTCGTGACGGTCCCACTCGCCGCGTGCGGTGGCAGCAGCCACTCAGCCGCGAAGAAGCAGCCGGCGACCACGACGATCACCACGACCACCTCGG
>JAODBH010000172.1 GCA_025463865.1 Actinomycetes bacterium
CGAAACCCGTCACCACCGGCGCCGCGGCACCGACCACCGCGTCCCCGGCCAGCAACGACCCCGCGGTCCGGGCGACCGTCGCCACGTTCCTCGACGGCATCAACCCGGCCACGTACGTCGTGACCAACATCCGCTACGCCGCCTCCAACCCCAACTTCGCCGCCGCCGACTTCCGACCCAGCCCCGGCCACGAGGCCGACTTCCAGCCCGGCTACGCCGTCCTCAGCAACCCCGGATCCGGCTGGACCGTCGTCAGCGGCGGCAGCGCCGACGTCGGCTGCGGCGATGTCCCCGCAAACGTCTTGGCGGAGTTGCAGCTCACGTGCAGTAGCTGACGGGCGACCCGCTACGTCGGCTCGGTCTCGGCGAACACCTCGAGCGCGATCTGGTAGCTGTCGAACGCCCGGGCGGCGCCGGCGTACGCCTCGAGATGGATGAACAGCTCGACGACCTCTTCCTTGCTCACACCGTTGTTGAGCGCGATCCGCAGCTGACCGCGCAGCGGCTCGTGCGTGCCGAGCGTCGCCGCGATCGCGACAGAGACCAGGGCTCGGCTGCGGACATCGAGGCCGGCACGAGGCCACGAGTCTCCGAACGTGTGCTCGGTCGCGAGGCGCCGGAACTCCGCGCCGGAGCCGGGCTCACCCGGGCCGAGCGGTAGGTCGAGAGTTCGACCGAGGAGAGCTGCGGCGGTGGCCAACGCTGTCTCGTACTGCTCGGAGTCGGTCATGGATTCTTCCTCACGGGTGCGCAACGCGTTCGGAGGTCAAGCCCGACGGCCAGGCCCGGATGCAGAACCGACGAAAGAGCCCGCAGCTGGAAACTGCGGGCCCTTCCTCGCGCTCGACGTCTCGCGTCTTCCTACTGCTTCGGGACTTCGATGACGGTCGCGCTGCCCATGCCACCGCCGGCGCACATGCTGGCGACGCCGATGCCGCCGCCGCGGCGGGCGAGCTCGAACATCAGGGTGATGAGCATGCGGGCACCGGTGGCCGCGACGGGGTGGCCGAGGCTGCAGCCGCTGCCGTTCACGTTGGTGATGTCGTGCGAGATTCCGAGGATGCGGGTGCTCGCGACACACATCGAGGCGAAGGCCTCGTTGATCTCGAAGAGATCGACGTCGGAGACGTCGAGCCCGGTGCGGGCCAGCGCCTTCGGGATGGCCAGGGTCGGGCCGAGGCCGGTGTTGCGGGGCTCGAGTGCGGACGACGCCCAGCTGCGCACCGTGGCCAGCGTCTTCAGGCCGTGCTCGGCGGCGTAGTCGGAGTCGACGATCACCATCGCGGCGGAGCCGTCGTTCAGGCCCGACGCGTTGCCGGCCGTGATCGGGAAGCCCTCGATCTCGGGGTGCAGCGGCTTCAGCGACGCGAGCTTCTCCATCGTGGTGCCACGGCGGGGGTGCTCGTCGGTGGTGAACAGCTTGGTGGTCCCGTCACGCAGCTTGACCTCGACCGGGAAGATCTCCTCCTCGAAGTAGCCGTTGTCGATGGACTCGACGGCCCGCATGTGCGACTGGTACGCCCAGTTGTCCATCTCCTCGCGGGTGACGTTCGCCGACTTGGCCGCGTTCCATCCGACGGTGATCGACATGTCGCGCGAAGGGGCGGCGGGCTCCTCCGGGTGGCTCGGCGACATCCAGTCTTCGTAGTCGTCGGTGCCGAGGATGCGCTTCTTGGTGACCGGCGACGAGGACAGCGACTCCGCGCCACCGGCGATGACGACCTTGTCCATCCCGGCACGGATGCTGCCCGCCGCGGTCTGGACCGCGGCCATGCCCGACGCGCAGTGGCGGTTGTGCGCCACACCCGGGACGTGGGTGAGGCCGGACTCGATGGCTGCGTAGCGGGCGATGTCGCCGCCGCCCTGGAGCACCTCGCCGAGCACGATGTCGTCGACGTCCTGCGGGTCGATGCCGGAGCGGTCGAGCGCTTCCGCCACCGCGTACTTCGCGAGGTCGAAGGCACTCACGTCGAGCAGCGTGCCTTTGCGGGCGGTGCCGATCGGCGTGCGAGCGGCAGAGACGATGACGGCGTCACCCATACGGAAGATCCCCTCGAGAACAGCCACCGGCAGGCGGCGCGGTTCGAAGCATCGTAGCCTGACGCCCGCGTCAGCCACAGAGGCGCCAGGCAGCTCGCGGGGTCGACCCGCCCGGGACGGGGGGACACATGGGGGCACTCGACGGCAGGGTCGCGATCGTGACCGGATCCGGCGGCGGCATCGGCCGGGGAGAAGCGATGTTCCTCGCCGCCGAGGGCGCGAAGGTCGTGGTCAACGACGTGGGGCCCGCTCCCGAGGGCGCGAACCGCACCCCGGCCGAGCAGGTGGTGGCCGAGATCGTCGCCGCGGGCGGCGAGGCCAGCGCGAACCGGGACGACATCTCCACGTTCGCCGGCGCCGAGGCCCTCGTCGACCAGGCCGTGGGCACCTACGGCGACCTGAACATCCTGGTCAACAACGCGGGCATCGTCCGCGACGCCATGAGCTTCAGCATGACCGAGGCCGAGTGGGACGCGGTGCTGGCCGTCCACCTCAAGGGCCACTTCGCGCCGGCCCGGTTCGCGTCCCGCTACTGGCGGGAGCGCTCCAAGTCGGGCGCCGACGTCTACGGCCGCATCATCAACACCTCGAGCGAGTCGGGGCTCCACGGCCAGGCCGGCCAGGCCAACTACTCCGCAGCCAAGGCCGGGATCGCGTCGATGTCGATCGTGCAGGCCCGCGAGCTCCAGAAGTACGGCATCACCGTCAACGCCATCGCGCCCCGCGGCCGCACCGCGATGACCCTGGCCGTGCCCGGCGCGGCCGACATCATCTCCGCCAAGGACGGCGAGTTCGACGGCTGGCACCCCGACAACGTCGCGCCGTTCGTCGGCTTCCTCGCCAGTCCCGCCGCGGCCGGCATCAGTGGCCAGGTGTTCGTGGTCTGGGGCGACGAGGTCATCCGCATGACCGGCTGGATGCCGGCCACGAGCATCCGCAACGGCGACCGTTGGACCATCGACGAGATCGTCGCCCGCCAAGCCGACCTGTTCCCCGGCGAGCACGACACCGAGATCCCCTTGCTGCGGCCGACCCTCTAGCGGCGCGCGATCACCCGAACGTCCGATCCAACCGCACGTCCGATCCAACCGCACGTCCGATCACCCGAACATCCGATCCAACTGCACACAGGAGACTTCCGTGCCTGACTGGGGAACCCTCCAAGTCGACCAATTGCGCTACATGGCCCGCGAGCACGGCGACCAGGTCGCGTACCGCAACCTCGGCGACGACACCTCGCTCACCTTCAGCGAGTGGGACGAGCGGTCGAACCAGCTCGCCCGCTTCCTCGTCGGGCGCGGCGTCGCCAAGGGCGATCGGGTCTCGATCTACTTGCCGAGCGACGAGGTCCTGCGCTGGATCGTCGCGTACGCCGCGATCCACAAGGCCGGCGCGGTCGCGGTCCCGACCAACACCCGGCTCACCGCACGGGAGCTGACCACCATCCTCGGCCACGCCGAGATCTCGGCCATGTTCACCACCGCCGACCTGCTCGAGACCGCGAACACCGTGCGCGAGCAGGTGCCGTCGTTCGCGATGATCATCACCGCCGGCGGCGCGGACGTCGACGCCGACCTCCGGACCGCCGCGACCGTCGACTTCGACTCGGCCCGGGCGAGCGAGGACGCGTCCGAGTTCCAGGTGCCCACGTCGGCCGACGACCTCGCCGACATCATGTACACCTCGGGCACGACCGGCCTGCCCAAAGGTGTGGCGGTGCGGCACCGCAACATCGCGATGATCCCCAACACCGAGGCCGCTTGGACCAACCTCGGCTGGATGCACGGCGCACCGCTCTTCACCTTCGCGGGGCTCTCCTTCATCTACAACCCGATGAAGATGGGGCTCATCGGGTTCTACCTCCCGAAGTTCGATGCCACCCGCTGGATGGAGCTCGTCGAGAAGGAGCGGCCGCCGATGGCGTTCCTCGTGCCGGCGATGGCCGAGCTGCTCGTGAGCCGACCCGACTTCGAGGACCACGACCTCAGCAGCCTCACGGCGGTGTCGATCGGCAGCGCACCACTCGCGCCGTCCACGCTGCAGCGGCTGCAGGAGCGACTGCCCGGTGCCACGGTCAGCAACAGCTACGGCATGAGCGAAGCCGGTCCGGCCTTCATCACGATGCCGAAGGACCAGGCCGGGAAGCGCCTGGGCTCGGTGGGCAAGCCCAACGCACCACTCGAGGCCAAGATCGTCGACGACGCCGGCAACGAGGTCCCCGCCGGTGACGTCGGCGAGCTGCTCACCCGCATGCCCGGGCGGCAGCGCGAGTACTACAAGGACGAGGCGGCCACCGAGAGCACCTGGACCCCCGACGGCTGGCTCCGCAGCGGCGACCTCGGCTACATCGACGCCGACGGCTACCTCTACCTCGTCGGCCGCAAGAAGGACCTCATCATCCGCGGCGGGCACAACGTGTACCCGACCGACATCGAGGCCGTGATCCTCGAACACCCCGACGTGCAGGAGGCGGCGGTCATCGGCGTGCCCCACAAGGTGCTCGGCGAGGACATCGCCGCGTTCGTCGTCCGGACACCGGGATCCACGCTCAGCGCGGCCCAGCTCAAGGAGTTCTGCGCCGAGCGCCTCGCCGACTACAAGCGACCCCGCGAGATCCACTGGGAGACCGAGCTCCCCCGCAATGCCACCGGCAAGGTGGTCAAGCACGAGCTCAAGGACCCGCTCAACCGGTCCTGAGCCGTCACCGCACCGCCGCAGCACCAGCAGCTATTGTCCCGTCAACCTGACGTCACCGTCACGAAAGGACGCCCGCACGTGGCATTCACCGAGTTCAAAGGCCTGAAGACCGGGACCCAGCAGGTCGTCATCGAGCGCGGCCCGGTCCGCGTCTTCGCGCAGGCACTGGGTGACACCGACCCCGTCTACGACGGTGACGACGCACCGGTCCCCCCGACGTTCCCCTTCGTCATGTCGTACTGGGGCTCCCTCGGTCAGGGCGGCGCCGCCGGCATCCCGATCGAGAAGCTGCGGGGTCCGGGCCGGGCGATCCTGCACGGGGAGCAGGCGTTCGAGTTCTTCAGCTGGCCCAAGGTCGGCGACGTGCTCGAGGGCACCGGCGAGGTGACCGACGTGTACGAGAAGGAGAAGTCGAGCGGCGGCAAGCTCGAGTTCTACGTCACCGAGACCAGCTGGAAGAACGTCAAGACCGGCGAGCCCGTGGTCAACGCGGTGTTCACCCTCGCGATCAACGTGCGGGCCCCGAAGCCAGAATAGACCGCCGTTTCCGGTTGTCGTGACGCGCGGGCCCGGCGCAGGCCGGCCCGCGGTCACCAACCGACGTCGGCGAGGAACGCGCCTCGACGGAGGCGTCGGATTCCTGTGCGAGCATGACCGCGATGGAGCCAGCAGCCGCCGATCAGCCCGACCCCACCATCGACGCGTACCGCCGGCGCATCCGCGTCGTCGCCGTCGGCGAGGATCGGATCGACGGTGAGCTGGCCGACGACCTGCACCACTTCCGCGTCGTCCTCCACCACGACGGATCGGTCGTCACCGGCATCGACAGCGAGAGCGTGCGCTACCCCTGGACGACGTGCCCGGGCGCGGCAACCGAGCTGCTCGCGCTCGTCGGCGCGCCGCTCGAGGCGCGCACGGGTTCGGCGGCGAAGCACGCGGACGCGAGGGCCAACTGCACCCACATGTTCGACCTCGCGTCGCTGGCGATGACCCAGGCCTGGCGCTGGGTGCGGCGCGATCCGGGACTCAGCACGCCGGGCGCCGACGCGGCCCGCGAGCGTCAGTACGACGTCGAGATCTCGACCGAACGCGACGACGAGCACTGCGTCCCCATGCGCTTGTGGCGGGACGGCCAGCTCGTGATCGAGTGGCGACTGCAGAACCCTTCGGGCAGTGCGCGCGCCATCGTCTCCCCTGAGCCCTACGCGTCGGTGCCGTTCGAGCGAGGCTTCTTCCGCTGGACCGCGACCGAGCTCGACCCGGACGCAGGTGAGGCCGCGTTCGTGCTCCGGCGCGCGTGCGACATCAGCCGGGGCCGCGGCATGGACCTCGACAACATGCCGGTTTCCGTCGCGTTCGCGGAGAACAAGCTCGGCGTGTGCTACGCCAAGCAGGCGGGGATGACCGCGAACGTGCGCCGCAACCTCGGCGCAACCCGCGACTTCGCCTCCCGTCCCGAGATGGTCTTCGACGACCGCTGACCGGGATGCTCGCCGGGACGCCACCCGGGGGCCCGCGCGCCGGTGTGCGAGCATGACGCCGATGGAGCCCTCCGCCACCGACCAGCCCTCCGCCGCCGATCAGCCCGACCCGACCATCGACGCCTACCGGCGGCGCATCCGGGTCGTGGCCGCGTCCGACGGCCGGATCGACGGCGAGCTGGCCGACGACCTGCACCACTTCCGCGTGGTCCTGCACCACGACGGATCGGTGGTCACCGACATCACCGGCGAGGGCCTGCGCCATCCGTGGGAGAGCTGCCCCGCCGCCGCGGGCGAGCTGCGCGCACTCGTCGGCGCACCCCTCGAGGAACGCATGGGCGCCGCGGCCAAGCACGCGAACCCGAAGGCCAACTGCACCCACATGTTCGACCTCGCGGCCCTGTCGATGGCCCAGGCCTGGCGTTCGGCGAACCGCGACCCGGAAGCGCGATCCACGGAGCGACGGCAGTACGACGTCGAGCTGCCGATGCAACCCGACGAGGACCATTGCGTCCGGCCCCGCCTGTGGCGCGACGGAGATCTCCTGCTCGAGTGGCAGCTCCAGACCCTTCCTGGCGCCGGGCGCACGATCATCGCACCCGAGCCGTACGCGTCCGTCCCCTTCGCCCGCGGGTTCTTCCCCTGGACCGCCACCGCGCTCGATCCCGACGCGGGTGAGGCCGCGTTCGTGCTCCGACGCGCGTGCGACATCGGTATGGGTCGGGGCATGGACCTCGACGACATCCCCGTGGCGAACGATCTCGCCGACCTCATGCTCGGCGTCTGTTACACGATGCAGCCCGGTGTGATCGAGACCGCGCACCGCCGCGTCGGCGCGACCCGCGACTACGCCGCCCGCCCCGACGCCATCTTCGACGACACCTGATCCGATGTGCCCGTTCAGGCGGAGCGGGGTTCGAGACCGACGAGGTCGGCGAAGCGCTCCATGGCGTCGACGCATTCCGGCGAGCGGCGCCAGGGGGAGACGAGCAGGCGGGTGACGCCGAGCTCCTCCCAACGCTTCACGTCGTCCGTCGACTGCACCGGGCCACCGAAGATGATCTCCATCGGGACGTCCTCGCGGCCGTACTCGGCCTGGAACTCGCGCAGCCGCGCGATCTGCGGCTCGGCCGTCTCGAACGTGTGGCCCATGCCGAGCCAACCGTCGCCGACGCGCGCGGCCCGGCGGAGTGCGGCCTTGCTCTCCCCGCCGATGAGCAGCGGCGGCCACGGCTTCTGCACCGGCTTCGGGTCGAACGCCACCGAATCGAACCGGAAGAAGTCACCGTCGTACGAGATCTGGGGCTCGGTCCACAGCTTCTGGCAGACGTCGATGCACTCGTCGAAGCGCTTGCCCCGGGTCTTGAAGTCGAGGCCGACGGCCTTCCATTCCTCCTCGAGCCAACTGGCCCCGAGGCCGACCTCGGCCCGGCCGCCGCTCACGATGTCGAGGGTGGCGATCGCACGGGCACTGATGAACGGGTGGCGCAGCCCGAGGTTGTAGACGTGGGTGCCGAGGCGCACGTTGGGCAGGCGCCCGGCCAGGAAGCTCAGGTACGCGAACGCGTCGAACACCGGCGTAGTGGGCGGGACCGGCGGGTGCTCCTCGCCCGGGTGCGGCGACTTCGTCATCGCGACCGTGAGCACGAGATGCTCCGGGATCCAGACCGACTCGTAGCCGAGCCGCTCGGCCGCGTCGGCGGCTTCCAAATGGAAGTGGGCGTTCAACGCGCCCAACGCGATTCCGAACTTCACGCCGTGTAGCTCCCATCTTCGAGGCGGTGCCAGCCGCCGGCCGCGAGGTTGCCGCCGTCGACGTGGATCGTCGTCCCGGTGATGAAGCCCGAGAGCGCGTCGGAGGCGAGGAACACCGCGGCGGCTGCGATGTCGTCGACGTCACCCTGACGCGGCAGCGGCGTCTTGACCGGCATGTCCTGACCGATGCCGGGAGTGGGGATCACGTCGGGCGCGATGCAGTTGACCCGGATCAGCTTGGGGCCGAGCTCGAGCGCCAGGCTCTTCGCCAAGGAGTGCTGGCCGGCTTTCATCGCGCTGTAGACCGCGAACCCGGGGCCTGCACGATGGGCTTCGATCGACGTGATGTTGATGATGGAGCCACCGGTCTCGGGCATGAGCGGCACGCAGGCCCGGATGAAGTTGGTGACGCTGGTGAAGTTCTCCCGCATCAAGGAGTCCTGGCCCTTGTCGTTCACCGCGAGGAAGTCGGCGAAGAACCCGCCCCCTGCGTTGTTCACGAGGATGTCGACGTGGCCGAGGCTGTCGCGCACCTCGTCGACGTGCGCCCGCACCGCGTCGCCGTCGCGGACGTCGAGCTCGCCGATCACGACCTTCCGGCCGAGCGCCTCGCACTCCCCCGCGACCGCGCCGAGATTCGCGGCGTCGCGATCGGAGATCGCGAGGTCGGCGCCGAAGCGCGCGTAGGCCAGCGCGACGGCGCGACCGATGCCGGCGGCCGCGCCGGTGACCACCGCCACGCGGTCGGTCAAGAGGACGGAACTGGGGTCAAGAGTCATCGGCCGAGGAGGCTACAAGGTGCTGACATGAGCGTCAGGCAGACCCCGCGCCGGAAGGTCTAGGTTGCCGCCATGACGTATGACCTGAGTGGCAAGAAGGTGTTGGTGACGGGCGCGTCGGTCGGCATCGGAGCCGCGCTCGCCAAGGGTTTCGCGGAGCGGGGAGCCGTGGTCGGCATCTGTGCCCGCCGGGAGGATCGGCTCGCCGAGGTGCTGGCGGAGCTGCAGCGGCACTCCCCCGATTCGCGCGCGTGGACCATCGACCTCTCCGACCTCGACGGCCTCGCGCCGTTCGCGGCGAAGGTCGTCGACGAGCTCGGCGGTGTCGACGTGCTGGTCAACAACGCGGGCATCCCGAAGCGGCGCAAGGTCACCGCGCTCACCCCCGAGGTCGTCGAGTCGACGATGGCGATCAACTACTTCTCGCCGATCCGCCTGACGCTCGCGCTCCTGCCCCAGCTCATCGAGCGCCGGGGCCGCATCGTCAACATCTCGTCGATCGCGGCCCGCCTCGGTCCGCCCGGAGAGGCCGCCTACTCCGCGACGAAGGCCGCGCTGACCGCGTGGTCGGAGTCGATGCAGGTCGACCTCACGCTCGCCGACACCGGCGTGCTCGTGCACGTGGTGAACCCCGGCATCATCGACACCGACCTGTTCAGCCTGCCCGACAACGACGCCCCGCCGCCCAGCATCGAGGCCCTCCCGGTGGAGACGATGGTCCAACCCGTCGTCGACCAGCTCGACTCGGGGCTGTTCGAGCTCTACGTGCCGGAGTACCTGCACGAGGTCGCCAAGAACAAGGCCGCCGACACCGGCGCCTTCCTCCAGAACACCATCGCCTGGAGCCGCAGCAACAACCCGGCCTGAGCCCACGAGAAGCGCCCCCGCTCTGCAGCGGGGGCGCTTTCTCCGTACCTGGGGCTGGCCGGTGACCTTGACCTTCCCAACGCGTCGCGCCAGCGTTCAGTCCAGTAGGTCGGGCTGTTCGCGGACGATGCGGGCGAACAACGGTTGGAAGCTGAACCAGCCGGCGGTGTGGCTGCCGACCTGCTTGGCCGTGAGCTTGGCCATCTGCTTGTCGATGAGCACCGGCTCGCCGGCGGCTTCGGCCAGGAGCTGCACCTCGCACGAGCGCTCCATCGTGATGAACCACCACACGGCCTCGTCGACGGTGTGACCCACCGTGAGGTTGCCGTGGTTGCGCAGGATGGCGGCCTTGCCGTCGCCGAGGGCGTGGGCGATGCGCTTGCCCTCCTCCAGGTCGAGGACGACGCCGGTGTAGTCGTCGAAGACCTCGTGGTCCTTGTAGAAGGCGCACACGTCCTGGGTGATCGGGTCGAGCTTGCGCCCGAGCGTCGACCAGGCCCGCCCGTAGCGGGAGTGCGAGTGCGCCGCGGCGACCACATCGGGACGGGCCGCGTGCACCTGCGAGTGGATCGCGAACGCCGCTGCGTTCACCGGCAGGTCGCCCTCCACGACGACGCCGTCGTGGTTCACGAGGATCAGGTCCGACACCCGGATGTGGCCGAAGTGCATGCCGAACGGGTTCACCCAGAAGTGGTCGAGCTTCTCCGGGTCCCGCGCGGTGATGTGGCCGGCCACACCCTCGTCGAAGCCGAACTTCGAGAAGAGCCGGAAAGACGCCGCGAGGCGCTGCTTGCGGTGGAGCCGCTCCTCCTCGACCGAATGGAACTCCGGGATCTCGATGCGGTCGACGTTGCCGACCATCGCGGTCAGGTTCGGGTCCATCTGTCTCCCCTTCAGCCGGCGGAGGCCGGCAGTCCGATCGTCTTGGTCTCCAGGAACTCTTCGAAGCCGAGGACGCCCATCTCGCGACCGACGCCGGACTGCTTGTAACCACCGAACGGTGCGTCGGGACCGAAGTACATCCCGCCGTTCACCGAGAGCGTGCCGGTACGGATCTTCCGGGCGACGCCCATCGCGCGGTCCAGCGACGCGCTCTGCACGCCACCCGACAGCCCGTAGACCGAGTTGTTGGCGATGCTCACGGCCTGGTCGTCACCTTCGTACTTGATGACCGCGAGCACCGGGCCGAAGATCTCCTCCTGCGCGATGGTCGCGTCGGGGTCGACGTCGACGAACAACGTGGGCTCCACGAAGTAGCCCTTGTCGAGGTGGGCGGGACGGCCGCCACCGGCCATCAGCCGGGCGCCCTCGCGCTTGCCGGTCTCGATGTGTGCGAGCACGCGGTCGCGCTGGCGCGCGTTGACGAGCGGACCCATCACGTTGGCCATGTCGTTGGGGTCGCCGTACGGCACGGCCTTGAAGGCCGCCGTCAGCTGCTCGACCGACTCGTCGTAGGCCGACGCGGGGATGAGGTAGCGGGTGAGCATGGCGCAGCCCTGGCCACCGTGCATCGCGGTCATCGCGCCGGAGGCACCGATCCCGGAGAAGTCGGCGTCGTCGAGGAAGATCGCCGCCGACTTGCCGCCGAGCTCGAGGAACACCTTCTTCACGGTGGGTGCCGCGTTGGCCATGATCCGGCGGCCGACCGCGGTGGAACCGGTGAACGACACGCAGTCGACGCGCGGGTCGCCGGTGAGCACCTCGCCGACCTCGGCCGGGTCCAGCGCGGTGAGGACGTTGAACACGCCCGGCGGGATGTCGGTCTGCTCGGCGACGAGGCGACCGATCTCGGTGGCCGACCACGGCGTGTCCGGGGCCGGCTTCAGGATCACGGTGTTGCCGGCGGCGAGGGCGGGGATGCACTTGGCCAGGTTCACCTGGATCGGGTAGTTCCACGGTGTGATCGCGGCGACGACGCCGACCGGCTCCTTGCGCAGCACGCGCTGACTGTTCATGCCGAAGAACTCGTGTTCGCCGATCTTCGTTTCCCACTCGTACCGGTCGATCAGCGCGATGGGCCACTGCATGTCGTTGATCGGGATGTCGAGCTGCACCGCGTAGGTGAGCATGATCGGGGTGCCGACCTCGGCCACGACGAGCGGGCGCAGCGACTCCTTCTCGCGCTCGAGCGCGTCGTGGAGCTGGGTGAGGCACTTGGCCCGGAAGGCGTGGTCGGTGGACCAGTTGGTCTCGTCGAACGCGCGGCGGGCGGCCTCGACCGCGATCTGGGCGTCACGGGCGGTGGCGTCGGCGACCTGGCCGATGTCCTGCTCGGTGGCCGGGTTGATGTTCGCGAAGGTTCGACCACCCTCGGCCTCGACGAGCTTGCCGTCGATCAACATCCGCGATTCGCCGCTGGTGGTCATTCGCTGTCTCCCCCGGGTGGCCTGTGTGGTTGGCCACAGGCTACCGCCGGGGGGAACGGCCGGCGCCAGCACCCTGTGTGCCCGGGAGCCGTCGACCCGCCGTTACGCTGCGGCCTGATGCGGATCGCCGCCCTCGACCTCGGTTCGAACTCCTTCCATCTCCTCGTCGCCGAGGTGCAGCCCGACGGCACCTTCGTGCCCCTCGTGCGGGAGAAGGAGATGCTCCGGCTCGGCGACGCCGTGAGCCGGCACGGGTCGATCCCGCCCGACCGGCTCGAGCAGGCGATCACCTGCGTCCGGCGGATGGGCCAGATCGCGGAGGCGGCCGGCGCGACCGAGATCGCCGCGGTGGCGACGAGCGCGGTGCGGTCGGCGGCCAACGGCGACGAGTTCGTCGACCGGGTCGAGACCGAGGCCGGGATCAAGGTCGAGGTGATCAGCGGCTTGCGGGAGGCGACGCTGATCTTCGGCGCGATCCGGGCCGCGGTGGTCCTCGAGCCGCCGCCCGCGCTCTGCTTCGACCTCGGCGGCGGCAGCGTGGAGATCGCGGTCGGCGACACCAACGGCCTCCGTTGGGCCACCAGCGAACGGCTCGGGGTCGCCCGCCTCACCGCCGACCACGTGCACTCCGACCCGATCGGCCGCGACGACCTCCGGCAGCTCCGCAAGCACCTCGAGCGCACGCTCCAACCGGTGGCCGAGATCGTCCGCCCCATGGTTCCGGGCCTCGTGGTCGGGAGCAGCGGGACCCTCGAGGACATCGCCCGCATGGTCGCGGCCCGGCGGAAGGCCGACGTCCCGCAGTCACTGAACCAGTTCACGTTCTCGCGGGAGGAGTTCCTGAGCCTGCTCGAGGTCGTCGTGGGCTCCACGTCATCGGAGCGCCGCAAGCTTCCCGGACTCGACGCGCGCCGCGTCGATCTGATCGTCGCGGGCGCCCAGTTCCTCGCCTCGTCGATGGACTGCTTCGGCTTCGACGAGCTGACCATCAGCGAGTGGGCGCTGCGCGAGGGCCTGCTGCTCGACGTGATCGGTCAGCACGATCCGGCCGACTGGTCCGACGACCCGCGTGCGATCAGGCGTTCGTCGGTACAGGGACTCGCCCGGCGCTGCAGCTGGCCCGAGGACCACTCGCGCCACGTCGCCCGACTCGCGCTCGAGTTCTTCGACCAGTCGGCCGAGCTCCACGGAATGGGCCCGGTCGACCGCGAGATCCTGGAGTACGCCGCACTGCTGCACGACATCGGCGAGCACGTGAGCACCGACGGCCACCACCGCCACGCGGCATACCTCGTCGCGCACGGCCAGCTCCGTGGCTTCTCGCCCGAGGAGGTCGACCTGCTCGGCGCCCTCGTCCGGTGGCACCGCCGCGGGGAGCCCAAGGCCGGCGACGGAATGTACGGCACGCTGAGCGATCCCGACCTGCGAAGGTTGCGGAAGCTGACCGCGATCCTTCGCGTCGCCGACGGCCTCGACCGCAGCCGGAACCAGGCCGTCGTCTCCGTCGACGTGCAGGTGGCGCCGGAGCTCGTGCTCGTCCGTACCCGCGCGGCCGGCGACGTGGAGCTGGAGCACTGGGGCGCCCGGCGCAAGCGGGACCTGTTCGAGAGGGTGTTCGCGCGCGACCTCGAGATCGTCCCGCAGCCGGCCTGAGACCCGGGTCGCGGCGGGGCGCCCCCTCGGGGGCGTTTGCTACTCGGCCGCTTCGACGATCACGTCGACGCTGGAGTCGGCCGAAACCGGCGCGCCGAGCAGGAACCCCGACGCGTGGTCGCACCCGAGCGTCTCGAGGATGCGGAACTGGTCGCCGCGCTCCACCCCCTCGGCCGTGGCCGACGCGCTCAGCGCGTGCGCGAGATCGATGATCGCGTGCACGATGTGGCGGGTCTCCGACTCGTGGATCCGGGCGATGAACGACTGGTCGATCTTGAGCACGCTCGGCCGGAACTGCTGCAGGTAGCTCATCGACGAGTAGCCGGTGCCGAAGTCGTCGACCGCCACCGGAACCCCGAGCGCACGCAGGCGCCCGAGCTCGGACGCCGCGAGGTCGGGCTCGCGCATCAGCGTGGTCTCGGTGACCTCCACGCCGAGCTCACCCGGCTGGATGCCGTGGACCGTCACCGCGCGGGCGACGATGTCGGACAGGGAGCGATTCTGCAGCTGGCCCGCGGACACGTTGATCCACGTGGTCCCGCCGGCGCGTTCGGGCTCGGTGGTACGCCACCGCACGATCTGGCGGGCGGCTTCGTGCAGCGCCCACTCGCCGAGCTGGGCGATCAGGCCGGTCTCCTCCGCGAGGTCGATGAAGGAACCGGGTTGGAGCCATCCGCGGCGCGGGTTCTTCCACCGGACGAGCCCTTCGCAGCCGACGGGCGTGCGGTCGGCGACCCGGAGGATCGGCTGGTAGTGCAGCACCAGCTCCTGGTTGGGGATCGCCGAGCGCAGCTCGGTCTCGAGCTCGAGCCGCTCGAGGGTCTTGGCCCGCAGCTCGTCGTCGTGGACCGCGACCCGGTCACGTCCCGCGGCCTTCGCGGTGTACAACGCGGCGTCGGCGTCACGGAGCAGGGTCTGGGGCGTCGAGCACGACGATGCGTGCGCGATGCCGAGGCTGGCCGCGACCACGAGGTCGCGCGACTGGATGCGGAAGGGTCGGCGAAGCGCGTCGAGCACGATGTGCGCGAAGCGAAGGACGGCCGCCGCCGTGGTCCCGGTGGTGACGATCACGAACTCGTCGCCACCGAGCCGAGCCACAAGTCGTTCGACACCGCTGATGCCGCGCAGGCGCTTGGCCACCTCCACGAGGAGCTCGTCGCCGGCCGCGTGGCCGAGGCTGTCGTTCACGACCTTGAACCGGTCGAGATCGAGGAACAGCAGGGCGAGGCCGTCGCCGTGGGTGCGTTCCAACCGGGTCTCGAGGTCCTGGAACAGCAGGTCGCGGTTCGGCAGGTTCGTGAGCGAGTCGTGGGTCGCCGCGTAGGCGAGGAGGTCCTTGGCGATCTGCGCGTCACGGGCCGCTCGACGCTCGGTCTCGTGGAGCAGCTCCTTCTGCTGGTCGATCGCCTTCTGCTCGGTGACGTTGCGGAAGTACACCGCGAGGCCCTCGACGAGCGGGAAGATCCGGCCTTCGTACCAGCGGCCGCTCGGGGCGAACACCGCGTCGACGTCGACCGCCTTCCGGGTCTCGAACGCCTCGCGGTACGCACGCGCGAAGGGGGTGTCGTCGAGGTCCGGAAACGCCTCCCACAGGGAGCGGCCGAGCAGATCGTCGCGGGACCGATCCCAGGCCTCTTCGGCCGCGCCGTTCACATAGGTGATGATCCAGTCGCCGTCGACCGAGAAGAACCCGTCGGTGACCGACTCCAACGTCGACGTCACCCGCTCCTGCGCGGCGTGGGCCCGCGTCACGTCTTGGATGACGCCGGTCATGCGGACCGGCTTCCCGTCGTCGCAATAGGTCTCCCCGCGCAGCAGCACCCACCGGTTGACGTGGTCGTCCTTCATCCGGATCTCGAGGTCGCACGAACCCCCGGGCTGCGCGGCGAGGCGCATCTCGCGCTCCACCCATTCGACCCAGTCGGGATGCACGCTGCTGAGGAGTGCCGCGAGCGTGTTCGCACTCGGATCGATGTCCGGCCTCCGCAAGCGGTGGTGGTCGGTGGCCCACCGCATCGTGTCGTTCCCGAGGTCCCACTCCCATACGCCCATGCGGTTGACCTGCGCGGCCATCCGGAACAGTGCGTTCGACTCGCGGACGGCTTCCTCGTTGTCCTTGCGGTCGGTGATGTCGTGCGCGCTGACGACGATGCCGTGGACGAGCGGGTCGTCGAGCAGGTCGCGCCAGCCGACCTCGAGCCAGCGCCATTCACCGCTGCCGGTGCGCACCCGCAGCTCCACCAACGGATGGTCGACGATGTCGCCGAACAGCGGCAGGTCGGCCGGGTGGACGAACTCCTGGACCCCATGGCCGACCAGCGCCTCGCTCTCCCAGCCGAGGTGGTCGTGGGCGTAGGGGCTGATGTAGCGGACGACGTAGTCGGCGTCGACCACGCACACGAGGTCGGCCGACTGCTGGATCGCGTCCTGGAAGCGCAGGCGGGACGCGATCAGCTCGGTGATGTCGTGGCGGATCTCGACGAAGCAGGCGGGCCGGTCGCCCCGCGCGGGCAGCGCATGGATCGAGATCTGGAAGAAGGCGCCCTCACCGTCACGGGTGAGGTTGAGGATCGGCTCACTGACCGGTCGACCCTCGACCTCTGCCTGCTCGATGCTCTTCGACGCCCGCCGTGAGCTGTCGGGCCCCAGGAACATCCGGGCCGACTGACCGACGAGCTCCTCCGCCGTGTAACCCATCCGTTCGGTGAACGCGTGGTTCACGTAGAGGATGCGCGGCCCTGGCCCGGCCGTACGGGTGTCGGTGACCACGACGGGATCCGGCGCCCGGTCGTAATGGTCGGCGAGGTCCTCGACCCAGTTCTCGACTTCCGGCCCCATCGGGCAGCTCCTGCTCAACCGCCAATGTCCCCCTCACAATCGACCGAATTCGCGGACGGTTGAGCCCGGCGTGCGGATCTTGCCCGGTTATCCCTATTTGTCGGGTTCCGGGGGGCCGGATCTGCCGCTCAGGGGCATCGCCGCCGGAGATGCTGCCCCCACCCGAGCTCCTCGCGCGCGGCTGGCGCGACGGTCAGGCGCCGAGGAGAAGGCGGACGTTGTCGTGGAAGAGCCCCGCCTCGTCGTCGACGAGGCAGCCGGTGCGTGCGTAGTCCTCGATCGGGGTGCCGCTGCCCTCGGAGTGCGGGTAGTCGCTGCACGCCATGAAGAGGTCGCCGGTTGAGCGCGTCAGCCGGGCCGGTTCCTCGTACGAGAACGACGACACGCGCACCGCGCGGCGGAAGTACTCGCTCGGCGCGTGTCGGAGCGGCACCGGGGGACGGCCGTTGAGCGTGGTCGTGAAGCCGTAGGCGCCGTCGAGCGTCATCAGGAACCGGGGAACCCAGGTGGACGAGAGCTCGACGATGCCGAGGCGCAGGTCGGGGTGCCGGTCGAGCGCGCCGTTCACGATGAGGTCGGTCACGGCCACCGCCGCCGCGGTCCACAGGAACACCGATTCCAACACGGGGACGAAGCTGCCGTCATCGACGTAGAAGGCGTCGTCGAGGATGCGGGGCTGATCGGCGACGTGGAAGACCGGCGCGATGCCGTGCTCCACGAACGCGGCCCACATGCGGTCGTGATCGGGGTGCGACAGCGGGCGCCCGTCGACCGCGGCCGGCGCGATCATCGCCTGTCGCACGCCCGCCGCCGACAGCTCGCCGAGCTGGCCGACGAGCCAGTCGGCGTCGCGCAGCGTGAGGTGGGCGACGGGGTGCAGCCGTCCGCGCCCGTCGTGCACGACCGACGCGCACCACCGGTTCCATGCGGCCATGTTGGCGGTGAGCGCGGGCAACGAGGGCGAGAGGGTCCGCTCCCAGAGCAGCCCGAAGTTGGGGAACAGCACGGCCTGCTCGAGACCCATGCCGTCGAGCTGGGCGACGCGCGCGGCCGGCTCCCAGTACTCGTCGGGCAGCTCCTCGTCGTAGACGTACTCCGCGGCGACCCCGGCGCGTTGCCGTTCGCGCCGCTCGCCGAGCGGAGCCGTCTCCCCCGGCAGCTGCACGTCGGCCATCTGCACGCGCTGTCCCCGCCACGTGAGCCACGCGTAGCCGAGGTCGTCGTCCTCGATCGACAACGCGTCCTCGCGCCGCGCCGGATCGATGTGGTCGGCCCACATCGTCCGGCTCTCGTAGAGGTGCTGGTCCGAGTCGATGACTCCCGGCACGTGGAACCCCCCGTGGCCTGC
>JAODBH010000212.1 GCA_025463865.1 Actinomycetes bacterium
ACAGGAGGTGCTGGTCGAGATCGGACGCGGGCTCAGCAACCCGGAGATCGCGGCACCCCTCCACATGAGCCCGGCGACCGCCAAGACCCATGTGAGCCGGCTCCTCGCCAAGCTGCACGCACGGGACCGAGCCCAGCTCGTCATCGTGGCCTACGAGACCGGGCTCGTCACCCCACGCTGAACTCAGGGTGAACGTGCGCCGAAACGCGGGTTCGAGGGGGTCGTAGGGTTCCGAGGTGCGACGGATCGTGTTCGCGGCGCTGGCCTCGTTGGTGGTCGTGGGCGGCGCGCTCATCCTGTCGTCGGGTCACGACGACGATCCCCCGCGCTCCATCGGCATCGGGACCACGACGTCTCCCGCGCCGGCCGCGCCGACCGCGCCGACCGCGTCGATGCCCGCGGGAACGACCACGACCGGCGTCGCCCCCCGGGGCGAGCGCGGGAGTGGCGAAGCGGTGACGTTCGCGTTCGCCGGAGATGTGCACTTCCCCGACACCCTGGACACGGATCCGGGCGACGTCTCGTCGGGCACCCCGCTGGCCGCCCAGCTGGCGGCTGATCCGAAGCACGTGCTCGATCCCATCGCGCCGGTGTTGTCGGGCGCCGATCTCGCGATGGTGAACCTCGAGACCGCGATCACCGGGGGCGGCGAGCCTGTCGCCGGGAAGAACTACCACTTCCGCTCCCCCGCCCCGTCGTTCACGGCACTGCGCGCCGCCGGCGTCGACGTGGTCAACCTGGCGAACAACCACGCACTCGACTACGGACCCTCCGGCATGCAGGACACGTTCGCCGCCATCGCCTCGTCCAAGTTCCCGGTGACCGGGATCGGACACGACGCCACCGAGGCCTACCGGCCGTACCGCACGACCATCAAGGGGCAACGCATCGCGATCTTCAGCGCGCTGGACTGGCTCGAGCCCGAGCTCATCCCCGCGTGGTCGGCCACCGACACCCAGCCCGGCGTCGCCTTCTCCATCGACCGCACCCGGTTGGTCGACGGCATGCGCGCGGTCCGGCCCGAGGTGGACACCCTCGTGGTGTTCCTCCATTGGGGCACCGAGGAGACCTCGTGCGCGTCGTCCGAACAGCAGGACCTCGCCGCGACCCTCCTCGCCGCCGGTGCCGACATCGTGGTGGGGAGCCACGCGCACCGCGTGTTCGGCGCCGGCCACGTCGGGCGCTCGCTCGTCGCCTACGGGCTCGGCAACTTCGTGTACTGGCGCGAGGACGGCGAATCGGGCCGGAGTGGCGTGCTGCTCGTCACCGCCACCGGGCGCGCCGTCGACACCTACTCGTGGGTCCCGGCCCGGATCAGCCACGGGATCCCGGTGCCCCAGACCGGGGAGGCGGCCACGGCCGACCGGGCGGACTGGGAGTCGCGCCGGGATTGCAGCGGCCTGTCGCCCTGACCGATGAGTTCGCCGCGCCCCGCGGGTCGAAGGTGCATGACCGTGACGCAGGAACGCCAGCAGCAGGTGCGAGGCTACATTCGGGCGATGCCCGACCTCGCGACCGACGCCGATCTCGACGCCCGACTCGAGCAGCACCGCATCGAGTTGACGGCCCACTGCTACCGCATGCTCGGCTCCTCGTTCGAGGCCGAGGACGCGGTCCAGGAGACCATGGTGCGCGCGTGGCGCGGATACGAGGGCTTCGAGGGCCGCGCTGCGCTGCGGTCGTGGCTCTACCGCATCGCCACCAACGTCTGCCTCGACATGCTCACCGGTCGTCAGCGGCGCGCCCGGCCGATGGACCTCGCGTCGCCGTCGAGCTACGACACGCCCGTCGGCGAACGGACCTCGGAAGCCACGTGGGTGCTGCCCGTCCCCGACGGTCGCGTGCTCCCGGGCGATGGCGATCCCGCCGAGCTCGCCGTCGCGCGCGAAACCATCCGCCTCGCATTCATCGCCGCGTTGCAACACCTGCCACCGCGCCAACGCGCGGTGCTGCTCCTGCGCGACGTCGTGCGGTGGAAGGCCACCGAGGTCGCCGAGCTGCTCGACACGACCGACGCGTCGGTCAACAGCGCGCTGCAGCGCGCCCGCTCGACGATCGCCGCCGCCAACATCACCGACACCGAGGCGGCGATGCCGATGGACGACGAGCAGCAGGAGTTGCTCAGCCGCTACGTCGACGCGTTCGAGCGTTACGACATGGAGTCGCTGACCTCGCTCATCCACGAGGACGCCACGCAATCCATGCCGCCGTACGAGCTCTGGCTCAGCGGGCGCGACCAGATCCTCGCGTTCTGGCAGGGTCAGGGTGCCGGATGCGAAGGCTCCCGCCTCGTCCCCACCGTGGCCAACGGGCGACCGGCCTTCGGCCAGTACAAGCCGAGCGAGACCGGCGTCGGCCACGACCCCTGGGCCTTGCAGATCCTCGACATCTCCGACGGCCAACTGGTCGAGCTCAGCTTCTTCCTCGACACCGAGGCACTCTTCCCCGTGTTCGGCCTCCCGATGCACCTCGGTCCGGTCCCACTCGCCACGTAGCCGCCGCGGTTTAGGATCAATCCCTTCCTGAGGGGT
>JAODBH010000218.1 GCA_025463865.1 Actinomycetes bacterium
GTCGGAGCTGGACGAGCGCAAGGCGGCGATCTTGCGGGCGATCGTGGAGGAGTTCGTGACCACGGCGCAGCCCGTGGGCTCCCAGACGATCGCCAAGACCCGGGAGCTCGGGGTCTCGAGCGCCACCGTCCGCAACGAGATGACCATGCTCGAGCGCGACGGCTACATCGTCCAGCCGCACACATCGGCCGGGCGGGTCCCCACCGACCTCGGTTACCGCTTCTTCGTCGACCACTTCATCCGCCCTGGTGCCCTCCCGCCGGCCCAGCGCCGGACCGTCGCCGACTTCTTCGGTCACGCGCACACCGCGCTCGAAGATCTGCTCCACGAGACGAGCCAGCTCCTGGTCAAGCTCACCGACCATGCCTCGGTGGTCGTCGGGCCGCAGAAGGACACGGTCCTCGTCCACAGCGTGCAGGTCGTCGCGGTCCAGCCCGACGTCGCCCTCGTGCTCGTCGTGCTGTCCAACGGCGACGTCGAGAAGCAGACCGTCCGGTGGACCGCACCGGAGGGAAGTGACGACCGGTCGGTCCAGGCCCGCGCGGCCAATCTGCTCACCGATGTCCTCTCCGGCCGTCCGCTCGCGCAGCTCACGGCCGACACCGCGCTCCCGGCGTCCGGGGATCGCGTGGTCGACGACCTCGCGACGCTGGCGTTGGCGAAGCTGGCCGAGACCGACCGGGCGGCAGGCCTCTACCCGCTCTACGTCGGCGGAGCGAGCCGCGTCGCGAAGGACCAGGAGTCGTTCGCGACCACCGAGACCGCCACCCGGCTGCTCGAGCTGCTCGAGCACCAGGTCGTGGTGGTGGCGCTCGTGCGCGACCTGCTCGACCAGGGGCTCACCATCTCCATCGGCTCGGAGAACGACCTCGAGGCGCTGCGTGACTGCTCGATCGTGCTCGCGCCGTACGAGGTCGACGGCCTCACGCAGGGCACGATCGGTGTGCTCGGGCCCACCCGCATGGATTACCGCCGGGCGCTCGCAGCCGTCGCCGCGGTGTCCGAACAGCTGAACCGGCGGTTGTCCCCGTGACCGAAGACTTCTACGAGCTGCTCGAGGTCGATCGCAGCGCGACGGGCGAGGAGATCAAGCGCTCCTACCGCGCGCTCGCGCGGCAGTACCACCCCGACGCGAACCCCGGGGATCCCGAGGCCGAGAGCCGGTTCAAGGAGATCAGCGTCGCCTACGAGACGCTGCGCGACCCCGAGAAGCGTCGTCAGTACGACACCTTCGGGATCCAGGGGGTCGCGTCGGGAATGGGCGGCCAGCCGATGGACGGCTTCGGCATCAGCGACCTGTTCGACGCGTTCTTCGGCGGCGACCCGTTCGGCGGGCGCAGGGGCGCGACCGGCCCACCCCGGGGGATGGACGGCGAGGCGGGGATCGAGCTCACCCTGGAGGAGGCCGCGTTCGGCATCACCAAGCCGATCGACCTCCGGATGCCCGTCGAGTGCACGCGCTGCGAGGGGTCCGGGTGCGAACCGGGCACCTTCCCCAGCGAGTGCCCGACGTGCCACGGCTCGGGCGAGGTGCGCCAGATCCGGAAGTCGATCCTCGGCCAGATGGTCACCGTCGCGGCGTGCAACGACTGCGGCGGCATGGGCAACCAGATCCACTCGCCCTGCATGGAGTGCCGCGGCGACGGGCGCGTCAGCGCCTCGCGCACCATCGACGTCGAGGTGCCCGCCGGAATCGACGACGGCCAGCGGCTGCGGCTGCCCGGTCGCGGTCCCGCGGGCCCGCGCGGCGGCGTGCCCGGCGACCTCTACGTCGGCATCCACGTCCTCCCGCACCCCGAGTTCGAGCGCCAGGGCGACGACCTCGTGCAGGTGCGCCGCATCGGGTTCGCGCAGGCCGCGCTCGGCACCCAGCTCACGGTGGAGACCCTCGACGGTGAGGAGATGCTCGCGGTCCCGCCCGGCACCCAGGCCGGACGCATCTTCCGTCTGAAGCAGCGCGGGGTCTCGCGGTTGCGTTCGCGCGGACGCGGCGACCTGCTCGTGCGCGTCGACGTCGAGGTTCCGGAGAAGCTCAGCTCGGAGGAGGACGCGCTGCTCCGCCAGCTCGCGGAGCTCCGGGGCGAGGAAGTCGCGCCCGAGAAGGACCACAAGTTCTTCTCGCGCATCCGGTCCGCGTTCCAGTAGCCGTGCTCTTCGATGGTTGGGCCGCCGACGTGCAGGCCGCGGCGCACGTGTTCGTGCGCGCGCTGGAGCCGGCGGTGGAGGTCTCCGGTGTCGACGGCCACCACCTCGAGCGCGTGCGGCGAGTGCGGGCCGGTGAACGCGTCACCGCGTCCGACGGGGCTGGGAACTGGCGGCTCTACGAGGTGTCCGAGGCCGCGAACGCGCGCATCGCGCTCGTCGCGGTGCGGGCCGTCATGCACGAGCCCGTCCTCACGCCACCGCTCGCGGTCGCGTTCGCGCTGACGAAGCGCGAGAAGCCCGAGGTCGTCGTCCAGAAGCTCACCGAGCTCGGCGTCGATCGCATCCTGCCGGTGGTCGGGTCGCGCTCGGTGGTGCAGTGGGACGAGCGGAAGTCCGCCGCCGCGCTCGCCCGTTGGGATCGCGTGGCGCGGGAGGCGGCCATGCAGTGCCGTCGGTCGCGCCTGCCGACGATCGCCGACGTCGTCCCGCTGTCGGCGCTGGCCGGAACCTCCGGCCTGATCGTCGCGGACCGTGGCGCGAGCGAGTCGCCGACGGGGGTGCCGCTCGTCGGTCCCGACGGGTGGGTGGTCCTGGTCGGACCCGAAGGCGGCTTCTCGCCCGAGGAGCTCATCGGGCTCGACGAGGCCGGACCGGTCGCGCGCCTGGCCGTCGGGCCCCACGTGCTCCGGGCGGAGACGGCGGCGATCGCGGCCGCCTCGGTGCTCGCCGCGCAACGCACCGTGGGCGACGCATGACGGCGCTCCGTGAGGGAGCCCGCGCGTGGATCAGGGAGTGCAAGTGCCCAGGCCAGAGCACATCCGGGGGCGAACGCCCACATTTTGGTACTGTGCTCCCGGGGTTCGAGGCTATGGGGGCACTTTGACGGAGATCGGTGGTGTGCGCGTTGGCGATCGTCTTCGGGCGATCCGACGCCAGAAGGGTCTGTCGCTGCACGATGTCGAAGCGCGCTCAGGCCTCGAGTTCAAGGCGTCCGTGCTCGGCGCGTACGAGCGGGGTGAGCGCGCCATCTCGGTGCCGCGCCTGCTCCGCCTGGCCGAGATCTACGACGTGCCGGCCGACCAGCTGCTGCCGCGTGACGTCGAGATCGAGATCAACCTCACCGACGGCGCGACCGGCGACTACGAGCACGGTTACACGATCGACCTGGTCCGCTTGCAGGGCAGCGCCGAGCCCGACGCCGCGGTCCTGTCGCGGTACGCGGCCACGATCCAGCTCCAGCGCCAGGACTTCAACGGCCGCCTGCTGACCATCCGTCGCGACGATCTGCGGGTCCTCGCCGCGGTTCTGGGCCGCAGCGTCGACGAGCTCGGTGCCCGCCTCGACCAGCTCGGGCTCCGGGCCCACGCCTAGATCCACCGGCGCCGGCAACCAGACGTCGCAGGTCCGGGGGCACGACTACCCTGGTCGGAACGTGGCAACGCCGTCTCCCACCCAGGTCAAGATCCTCGTACCGGGCAACCACCTCATGGTCGGCCTGCTCGGCCAGCGCGATGAGCTCCTGCGCCTGATCGAGGATGCGTTCCCGGTCGCGATCCTGGTGCGCGGCAACGAGATCACGGTCAACGGGCCGCCGGTCGAGGCCGAGCGCGTCGGCCGGCTCTTCGAGGAGCTCGTCCTGCTGCTCGAGAAGGGTCATACCCTCGACGCGGAGGGCGTCGGTCGCAGCATCACGATGCTGAAGGCCGACCAGCGCCCCACCGAGGTGCTGGCCACCGAGGTGCTGCGCGGCCGCAAGCCCGTGCGCCCGAAGACGGCCGGCCAGAAGCGCTACGTCGACGCGGTGCGCGAGAACGTCGTCACCTTCGGCATCGGTCCCGCCGGCACCGGCAAGAGCTATCTCGCGGTCGCGCTCGCGGTCCAGGCGCTGCAGGCGAAGGAGATCAACCGGATCATCCTCACCCGGCCCGCGGTCGAAGCGGGCGAGCGGCTCGGCTTCCTCCCGGGCGACATGCTGGCCAAGGTCGACCCCTACCTCCGCCCGCTCTACGACGCGCTCTACGACATGCTCGAGCCCGAGACCGTCCTGCGGCTCATGGAGCGGGGAACCATCGAGGTCGCGCCGCTCGCCTACATGCGTGGCCGCACCCTCAACGACTCGTTCATCATCCTCGACGAGGCCCAGAACACCACGCCCGAGCAGATGAAGATGTTCCTCACCCGGCTCGGCTTCGGCTCGAAGGTGGTGGTCACCGGGGACGTGACCCAGATCGACCTCGTCGAAGGTCGGGGCCGCTCCGGGTTGCTCGCCGTGCGCAACGTCCTCGCCGGCATCCCGCAACTGGCGTTCGTGGAGCTCGACTCCTCCGACGTCGTCCGGCACAAGATGGTGCAGGAGATCGTCGACGCCTACGAGCGCCACGAGGCCGAGAAGGCCGAGCGGCTGGACGTCGGGTCGTGAGCGACTCCACCCCGAGCGACATCGACGAGGTCGTGGACGACCCGCGGGTCGAGGTCTTCGGCGCCGACGAGCAGGTCGACCTGCCGGTCGACGTGCTGCGCTGGGTCGGCCTCGCGCGTCTGGTCCTCCGTGAGGAGCGGGTGCCGGGTGAAGCCGAGCTGTCGTTGATCTTCGTCGACGAGCAGGCCATCACCGATCTCAACGAGCGGTTCCTGGGCGGCAACGGTCCCACCGACGTCCTCGCGTTCCCCATGGACGACGACGTCGTCCTCGGCGGCCGACAGCCCGACCAGGGCGGGCGCGGACCGGGCGCGCCCACCGAGCCCGGAGATCCGCCGTACCTCATCGGTGACGTCGTCATCTGCCCGAAGCGCGCGAGCGAGCAGGCCGAGGAGCACCGCAACTCGTTGGAGGAGGAGCTGGCGCTCCTGGTGGTGCACGGCGTGCTCCACCTCCTCAGCTACGACCACAGCGAGCAGGAGGAGACCGAGGCCATGCAGCGCCGCGAACGCGAGCTCCTTGCGAAGTTCGCCGAGTTCGAGCAGGGCAGGCCGACATGACCCCCGGTCATGAACGCGAGGCGCAACCCCCACCGCGGCGCGCGCTGACCCCCGCCTTCACACTGGGAGGCATCCGGTGACGACCAGTGACATCGTGATCGTCATCGTGGTGCCGATCCTCTTCGTCGGGTCGATCTTCCTCGCGCTGTCCGAGACCGCCTTCACCCGATCGAGCCGCATCCGCGCGCGCTCGATGGAGGAGGAGGGCGTCAAGAACGCGGGCAAGCTCGCCAAGCTGCTCGAGCGGCCCGAACGGACCCTCAACGTCGTCCTGCTGCTGGTCCTCGTGTCGCAGCTCACGTCGGCCACGCTCATCGGTGTCCTGCTCGAGAACCGCGGCGGCGTGTGGGGCATCATCATCGGCATCGTCGTGCAGATCGTGGCGTTCTTCGTGATCGGCGAGGTCGCTCCGAAGACGTTCGCCGTGCAGCACTCCGACCGCGCCGCGTTGTTCGTCACACCGATGCTGTGGGCGCTCACGAGCTTCTACCCGCTGCGCATGCTCTCCAACGGGCTCATCGGCCTGGCCAACGTCGTCCTTCCCGGCAAGGGCATCAAACAGGGCCCGTTCGTCACCGAGGACGAGATCCGCACCATGGCCGACGTCGCGGCCGAGGACGACGCGATCGAGAGTGAGGAGCGCCGGCTCATCCACTCGATCTTCGAGTTCGGCGACACGATCGTGCGCGAGGTGATGATGCCGCGCACCGACATGGTCGCGGTCGAAGCCGACTCCACCGTCGACGACGCGATCAACACCGCCATCGAGGCCGGCTACTCACGCCTGCCCGCCTACGAGGACACGACCGACCACATCGTCGGGCTCGTCTACCTCAAGGACCTCGTGCGGGAGGCGCGCGAGAACGACGGCAGCGCGCGGCCGGTCCGGTCGGTGCTCCGCCCCGCGGTGTTCGTCCCCGAGGGCAAGCGCGTGTCGGAGCTGCTGCAGGAGATGCGCACCGAGCGGTTCCACCTCGCGGTCGTGATGGACGAGTACGAGGGAACCGCCGGGATCGTCACGATGGAAGACCTGATCGAGGAGATCGTCGGCGAGATCACCGACGAGTACGACGTCGAGGAGCCGACCATCGAGGAGCTGCCCGACGGCACCCTGCGGGCCCCGGGGCGCACCCCGATCGACGACATCGCCGACCGCTTCGGCCGCGAGTTCCCCGACCTCGAGTGGGACACGGTCGGCGGTCTCGTGTTCAACACCCTCGGCCACGTGCCCAAGGAGGGCGAGACGGTCGAGTTCGAAGGTCTGCGCTTCCGGGCCGAGCGGGTGACCGGCAACCGGATCGTCTCGGTCCTGATCGAGGTCACCGAAGCCCCGGAATCGGCGGCACCCCGCGTCGCCGACGGCAGCGCCCCGGCCTCACCGTGACGACCCCCGAAGACCGGTCGCGCGTGGAGTCGTCACCCGAGGAGCGGTCCGAGGAGCTGCGGACCGCGGAGTCGGAGCTCGCGCCGATGGGCGCCACCGGGTTCCGTTCCGGCTTCGCCACGCTGGTCGGCCGGCCGAACGTGGGCAAGAGCACGCTGATGAACCGGATCGTGGGGGCCAAGGTCTCGATCGTCTCCGACCGCCCACAGACGACGCGGAACGAGATCCGCGGCGTGCACACCACCGACCAGAGTCAGATCGTCTTCCTCGACACGCCGGGGATCCACCGGCCGCGCACGCTGCTGGGTGAGCGCACCAACTCGCGCGCGCTCGGCACGCTCGGCGAGGTCGACGTCGTGTGCCTGCTCGTCGAGGCGAACGCGCCCATCGCCGCCGGCGACCGCTACATCGCCGAGCTCGTGACCGCGGTGTCGACCCCGAAGATCCTGGTGATCAACAAGGTCGACCTCGCGTCGGGCGACCAGGTGCTCGAGCACCTCATCGTCGCGGCCGCCGAGCTCGGCGACTTCGACGCCTACGTCCCGTTGTCGGGCAAGACGGGGGAGGGGATCGACGCGTTGCTCGGCGAGATCGGCTCCCGTCTCCCCGAAGGGCCCGTCTACTACCCGGACGGCATGATCTCCGACCAACCCGAGACGTTCCTCGCCGCGGAGCTCGTGCGCGAGAAGCTGCTCGCGGTCACCCGCGACGAGCTGCCGCACTCCATCACCGTGAGCGTCGAGGAGCTCGAGCCGGTCGAGGGGGAGAACCCGCCCGACGACCTGATCCGATTGCGGGCCACCATCCGCGTCGAGCGCGATTCGCAGAAGGGGATCGTGATCGGCAAGGGCGGATCGGTGTTGAAAACCGCGGCGACCGCGGCCCGCATCGAGCTCGAGCAGCTCCTCGGCCTGCGGGTCTGGCTGGAGACGCGGGTCAAGGTCGACGCCGACTGGCAGCGCCGCCCAGGCTCGCTCGATCGCCTCGGCTACTAGGTCCGCGCGCGGCGCCCGCGAGCCTGATATGCAGGCCCGCCGGTCCCGCGGATCGGGTTCCGAATCGGGCGTCCTACAAGTTGCCGCCCGGCAGATGTCCGACGGTAGAGTGCCGTCGACGTCCGGGCGCCACACGGTGTCGGCTGCATCCACCCACCCACTGAAGCCACCGAGAGGGGACATGGCGAGCTTCAAGACCAAGTGGAGGCGGTGGGCTACGGCCGCCGCAGTACTCGTGGCGGCGGTCGCCTTCGCGGGATGCACCAACAACAACGGTCAGAACTCGTTGCACCCGAAGGGCACCGAATCGCGGCGCATCCTGTCGCTGTTCACGCCGGTCTTCTGGATCGCGGTGGTCGTCGGTGTCTGCGTGCTCACCGCCGTCGTCGTCTTCGCGCTCAAGTTCCGCGAGCGGCCCGGCAACACGAACCCGAAGCAGATCCACGGCAGCACGCCGCTCGAGATCGGCTGGACCATCGTGCCGGCCCTGATCCTCGTGGTGGTCGCCGTGTTCACGATCAAGACGATCTTCCAGATGGACCGCACGCTGAAGAACCCGCTCGAGGTGCAGGCCGTCGGCAAGCAGTGGTGGTGGCAGTTCAACACCACCACCCATCCCTACAAGGTGACCGCGGCCGACGGCACCGTGACGACCGCCACCCAGATCGTGACCGCCGACGAGGTGCACATCCCCGTCGGCAAGAGCGTGCAGATCAACGCCCAGGCCTGCGACAAGGCGTTCGACGCGAAGGGCAAGCAGACCGGGCTCACCAACTGCAACGTCATCCACTCGTTCTGGGTCCCCGAGCTCAACGGCAAGGCCGACGCCGTGCCCGGTCGCGACCACAAGTGGATCATCGAGGCCGACCAGCCCGGCACCTATCTCGGTCAATGCGCCGAGTACTGCGGGCTGTCCCACGCCAACATGCGCTTCCGCGTCATCGCCGAGTCGCCCGCCGACTACGACAAATGGGTCGCGCAGCAGCAGCAGGGCCCCGCGCAGGCGCTGCTCGCCGCCGACAACAAGGCGGCCGGCAACGTGCAGAACCTGATCGTCAACACGTTCGGCTGCGTCAGCTGCCATGTGCTCGACAACCCGAGCAAGTACGCGTTCGGGCCCAACCTCACCCACCTCGCGAGTCGCACCACGTTCGCCAGCGGCTGGTTCGACCTCTACGCCCGCGACAAGAACGGCAACCCGATCTTCTCCAAGCCGAACACGCAGAAGCTCGCCGACTGGATCTACGACGCGCCGGGCCAGCTGCCGATGGAGAGCAAGGACTGCCGCCTGCCGGCCGGGCCGAACGCACCCTGTGCCGGCATGCCGTCGTTCTCGCAGAACACGCCCAAGGGTCAGGCGACGATGACCAAGGCCGAGGCGATGCAGATCGCCAAGTACCTTTTGGATCAGAAGTGAGCACGGGAGCACGCCCATGACCACCGTGTCCGACGCGATCCCCGAGGTCCAGGAGTCGCACCGGCGCGTCGACCTGCTGCAGCGCCCGGCGAAGTCGACGGGTTGGTGGAGCTGGTTCACGACCGTCGACCACAAGAAGATCGGCATCCTCTACGCGGCCACGTCGTTCGCGTTCCTGGTCATCGGCGGCATCGAGGCGCTGCTCATCCGCCTGCAGCTCGCGGGGCCGAACGGCAAGGTCCTCACCGCGGCGATGTACAACCAGCTCTTCACCATGCACGGCACCACGATGGTGTTCCTCATGGGAATGCCGATGGCCGTCGCCTTCGGCAACTACCTGATCCCGCTCATGATCGGCGCCCGGGACGTCGCGTTCCCGCGGCTCAACATGTTCGGGTACTGGGTGTTCCTCGTCGGCGGCCTCTTCATCTACTCGTCGTTCCTGCCGTGGAACGGTGGCGCGCCGAACGCGGGTTGGTTCGGCTACACGCCGCTCTCGAGCGCGCCGATCGGCAACGGGTTCCTGCCGGGCCACGGCGCCGACTTCTGGGCCGTCGGTCTCGTGATGCTCGGCATCGGGTCCACCACGTCCGCGATCAACTTCATCGTCACCGTGCTCAACATGCGCGCGCCGGGGATGACGTTCCTGCGGATGCCCGTGTTCGTGTGGATGATGCTCGTGACCGCGTTCCTCACGCTGTTCGCGATCCCCGTCGTCACCGGCGCGCTGATCATGGTCTACATGGACCGCAACTGGGGTTCGAACTTCTTCAACGCGGCCATCGGTGGCGATCCGCTGCTCTATCAACACCTGTTCTGGATCTTCGGCCATCCCGAGGTGTACATCCTCATCCTCCCGGCGATGGGCATCATCTCGGAGATCCTGCCGGTGTTCTCCCGCAAGCCGCTGTTCGGCTACACGGTCGTGGTGTTCTCCGGCATCGCCATCGGCTTCATGGGTTGGGGCGTGTGGGCCCACCACATGTTCGCCACCGGCCTGGGGCCGATCGCGGTGTCCGCGTTCGGGCTCTCCACCATGCTCATCGCGGTCCCGACGGGCGTGAAGATCTTCAACTGGCTGGGCACGGTGTGGGGCGGCGCGTTGCGGCTCAACACCCCGATGCTGTTCGCGCTCGGGTTCATCGCCATGTTCACGATCGGTGGGCTCTCGGGCGTGCTCCACTCGGTGGTCCCGGCCGACACCCAGCAGACCGACACCTACTTCGTCGTCGCCCACTTCCACTACGTGCTCTTCGGCGGCACCGTGTTCGGCTTCTTCGGCGGGGTCTTCTACTGGTTCCCGAAGGTCTACGGCCGGATGATGAACGACCGGCTCGGCAAGTGGACCTTCTGGATCCTCCTCGTCGGCTTCAACCTGACCTTCTTCCCGATGCACATCCTCGGGCTCGAGGGTCAGCCCCGGCGCACCTACCGCTACGGCGCCGGGCTCGGCTGGGACCTGATGAACCGGATCGCGTCGGTCGGAGCGTTCATCATCGCCCTCGGCGTCCTGCTCCTCCTGATCAACCTGTGGGTGAGTCGCAAGCACGGGCAGCTGGCCGGTGACGACCCGTGGGACGGGCGCACGCTCGAGTGGTCGACCCCGTCGCCGCCACCGGAGTACAACTTCGCCGAGGTCCCCGAGGTCGAGGCCCGTGACGACTTCTGGCACCGCAAGTACACCGAGGACGACCGCGGCCTGCTGGTCCGGCTCCCGAGCGGTGCGGCCGAGTCGACCGGGCCGGCCGACGCCGAGGCCGCGCACCACATCCACCTGCCGTCGCCTTCGTACTACCCGCTCGTGCTGTCGCTCGGCCTACCGATCCTCGGCTACGCCGCGGTCTACCACGCGCTGTGGCTCGGCATCATCGGCGCGATCGTGCTGACGTTCGGTGCGTACGCCTGGGCCATCGAGCCCCCGACCGCGGAGGAGCCCCGATGACCGCCGAGCAGATCTCCATCGGCGCCGGACACGACGCGGAGCACACCGGCACCGGCGTGAGCAACACCAAGCTGGCGATCTGGCTGTTCCTCTCCTCCGACTTCCTCTTCTTCGGTGCGTTCATCTCGGCGTTCCTGCTCTATGCCGACCGCACCCCCGCAGGAGCGAAGCAGCTCACCGACGAGCTCAACATCCCGTTCACGTCGGCCACGTCGTTCATCCTGCTGATGAGCTCGCTCACCATGGTCCTGGCCCTGGCGGCGATCCAGCGGGGCGACCACCGCCGGGTGCGGATCTGGATCCTGGCCACCGCCCTGTTCGGTGCGGTCTTCATCGGCGGCCAGGTCTTCGAGTTCACCGAGTTCGTCCGCAACGGCTACGCCCTGCAGACCAGCACCCAGAGCAGCGCCTTCTTCGTGCTCACCGGATTGCATGGTGCCCACGTGACCATCGGTATCATCTGGTTGCTGTCACTGTGGGGCCTGAGCTCCCAGGGGCGGCTCAAGACGGCGGATGCACCGAAGGTCGAGCTCGCGGGCCTCTACTGGCACTTCGTCGATGTGGTCTGGATCGTGATCTTCACCGTCATCTACCTCATCACCCCTCTGACCCAAGGGACCAAATGAGCGACCAGGACGCACCGTCGGGGAGCACGCTCGTCGAGCACATCGGTCCCGAGGGTGAGTACGAGGCCCCGGCCGAGCTGGGCCCGGAAGGCATCCTCCTGCCGGGTGAGCTCCACGCCCACCCGGACCCGTTGCAGTACGTGCTCATCGCGGTCTTCCTCTGCGCGGTCACCGCGGTCGAGGTGCTGCTCTATTACGCCGACGGCACCATCGCCACGTGGGCGCTCGTCACGCTGCTCCTTGCGCTGGCCTTCACCAAGTTCGTCACCGTCGCGGCCTACTACATGCACCTCAAGACCGACGCCAGGGTCTTCCGCAGGTTCTTCATCCTGGGTGGGATCGGCGCGCTCGTCATCTTTCTGATCGCGCTGACGACCCTGCACGTCTTCAGCGGCGGGTCATGGGCTGGCTGATCGGGGCGACGTCTCCGCTCGGCCCGGCCCACTTCCCGGCTTGGTCGCCGCACCCCGACGTCTGGCTGCTCGTGGCGCTGATCGGCGCCGGCTACGCGCTCGCCGTGACCCGGCTCGGGCCGCTGCACGCACCGGATCCGCACCACCCGGTCACCGGCCGACAGGCCACCGCGTTCTGCCTCGGTCTCCTGACCATGTGGATCGCCTCCGACTGGCCGGTCCACGACGTCGCCGAGAAGTCGCTCTACAGCATCCACATGGCGCAGCACATGGCCTTCACCTTCGTGGCCGCGCCCCTCTTCCTGCTCGGCACGCCCGCGTGGATGGCCCGGTGGATCCTGAGCCCGCGGTGGCTCTTCGCGACGGCCCGGTGGTTGTCCCGGTTCTTCCCCGCGGTGGTCATCTACAACGTCGTGTTGGTGCTCGCGCACTGGCCGGCGGTGGTGAACCTCACCATCGAGAACGGTCTCGCGCACTTCGTCGCGCACACGGTCATCCTGCTGTCGGGCCTCATCATCTGGATGCCCGTGTTCAGCCCGCTGCCGGAGATCCCGCGCTTCTCGCCGACGCTGGCGATGTTCTACCTGTTCCTCGAGTCGATCCTCCCGACGATTCCCGCATCGTTCCTCACGCTCGGGAGCTCGCCGCTCTACAAGGTCTACGAGCGGGTACCGCAGCTCTACGGTCTCACCACCGTGGAAGACCAGCGCATCGCCGGCCTGGAGATGAAGCTCGGGGGCGGCCTGCTGATCTGGATGGCCATCGCTATCGTCTTCTTCCGGTGGGCGTCCGATGAGGAGCGCAAGGAGCGGGCATCCTCCGGCAAGCGACCGTCCCGCCACGCCGTCGACCGCGAGCTCAGCCAGATGGAGTTGACCAACCGATGACGACCACCGAAACGCCCGAAGCGCCGCAGCCGCCTGCCGCGCCGGAGGACAACGCCACGCGACGGGAGGAGTTCAAGACCCGGTTCGTGCTGCCGCTGCTGCTGCCGATCGGCTCGGCGCTGCTGCTCCTGGTGCTCGTCCTCAGCATCTCCAAGCTCTTCCTCGCGGGTGGGAAGAGCTCATGGGTGACCGCCACGATCATCACGCTGATGATCCTCGGCGGCGCGGCGTGCCTGTCGGCCGCCCGCCGCATGCGCTCGTCGTCGATGACCGTCCTCGTCGGGATCGTCGTCGTCCTGACCCTGCTCTCGGGGATGGTCGTGCTGGGCGCGAGCGGTGAGGAGAAGGTGGGCACGGGTTTCGTCGCGCCGGCCGGACCCGCGGTCCAGACGCTGAAGGTCGAGGCGCTCCCGAGCATCAAGTTCGACAAGACCCAGTACGACCTGGGCAAGGCCGGCGTCACCGAGGTCGACTACGGCGACGGCGGCGGCTCGCACACGCTGGTGTTCGCCGGCATCGACGGCTTCGAGCTCGCCGTCCCCGGCGGCCCGACGAAGGGCAAGATCGATCTGAAGGCGGGTACGTACACGATCTACTGCACCGTGCCCGGCCACCGCGCCCAGGGGATGGAAGCCAAGGTCGTCGTCAAGTGATCGCCGGCCGCCGCGCGGCGGCGGTCGTCGGGATCGCGGTCGGCGCCCTCGGGTTGCTCGCGGCCTGTGGTGGCTCGAAGTCGAGCTACAAGCCGCCGTCCGGTGCCGCGGTCGCGACGCTCCGGCTCGACGCGGGCAACTTCTTCTTCACGCCGAAGAACCCGTCCGAGCCCGCGGGCATCATCGAGATCGACCTCAAGAACGTGTCGGGCATCCAGCACACGCTGGCGATCTCGGGCGTCAAGGGCTTCGAGCTCAAGGTCAACAGCAAGGGCAGCACCGACGGCGAGAAGGTCGACCTGAAGACCGGCACCTACACCTTCTACTGCACGATCCCGGGCCATCGGGGCCAGGGCATGCAGGGCAAGCTCACCGTCAAGTAGGCGGTCCGGCGAGGGGTTCGGCGTCGGGTACCGGCGCCAGGGCCGGGACCACCATCCGCAGCGCGCCGCGTGTGCCTTCGAGGCGGGCCGGCAGCGCGCCCGCGCTGTCGCCGCTCGCGTAGAGCTCGAGGGCGCCCTCGCCGGCTTCGATGCTTTCGATCTCCACGAGCCGTCCGCGCCAGGTCTGGACCTCGTCGCGGTCGACGTGACCGCCCTTGAACACCTGCGGGAACGTCCGCAGGAACCGCGCGCGCGACACCGGGCCGACGGCGATCACGTCGAGCATGCCGTCATCGAGGGCTGCGTTCGGCGTCACTCGCATCCCGCCGCCGTACGAGCGGCTGTTGCCGACCGCGACGAGCCACGACTCGATCATGTGGGCCTCGCCGTCGACGGTGAGCAGGAAGCGGCGCGGCTTGTAGGTGGCGAGGGTGCGGAGCATGGCGACGATGTAGAGGGTGGTGCCGCGGAGGCGTTGCACCCCGTTGGCCCACTCGTTCGCGGCGGCGTCGAAGCCGGTGCTCGCGACCGTGCAGAACCACGTTGGCGCCTCGTGTGGGGAGCGACCACCGGCCCACGCCCGGCCGAGATCCACTCGGGCGATCCGGCCGGCTTCGAGCACCGCGAAGCTGTCGAGCGGATTGCCGACGTCGAAGCCGAGATGCCGGGCGAAGTCGTTGCCGGATCCGGACGGCACGAGCGCGAGCAGGCCGTCGGTCTCCGCCGCGATGCCCGCGAGCTCGCCGACGGTTCCGTCGCCGCCGCACGCGAGCACGCCGCGCCCGGCCGCGAACGCCTGGCGCGCGAGCGTGTGGCCGTGCTCCGCGCTCGTCGGCACCTGCAGGTCGATGTCGAGCGCGGAGGCCGCGCACGCCGCGTGCAGCTCGGGCAGGAGCTTGCGGGTCCGGCCCCGGCCGGCGGCGGGATTGACGATCGCGGTCCACTGCACCGCGGAGAATCTAGGGGGTCGACGGCGCAGGGGTAGCGTGCCCGCCGTGGTCCGTGGCATCGACGCTTCCAACATCCCCAAGCACGTCGCCCTGGTCATGGACGGCAACGGGCGGTGGGCGCAGCGACGAGGACTGAAGCGCACCGAGGGCCACGCGGCCGGCGAAGAAGCCCTGTTCGACACCGTGAACGGCGGCCTCGACCTCGGGCTGCAGTGGATGACGGTCTACGCGTTCAGCACCGAGAACTGGCGCCGTCCGCTCGACGAGGTCCGGTTCCTCATGAACTTCAACGAATCGTTGCTGCTGCGTCGCCGCGACGAGCTGAACGACCTCGGTGTGCGCATCCGCTTCATCGGCCGTCGCACCGGTCGCGTCCCGGGCCGTTTGCGCCGGCGCATCGAGGAGGCCGAGGAGCTCACCCGGGCGAACCGGCGGATGACGCTCACGTTCGCGTTCAACTACGGCGGTCGGGCCGAGCTCGTCGACGCGGTGCAGTCGATCGCGCAGGAGGTTCGCGATGGCCGGCTCGATCCCGGCCGGATCGACGACAAGGTGATCGCCCGCCACCTCTACGCGCCCGACATGCCCGACCCCGACCTCCTGGTGCGGACGTCGGGGGAGTACCGGGTCTCGAACTACCTCCTGTGGGAGAGCGCGTACTCCGAATTCGTCTTCACCGACGTGCTCTGGCCCGACTTCCGCCGCGAGCACCTCTTCGACGCCGTCCGCGAGTTCCAGCGCCGCAACCGCCGCTTCGGCGCCATCGAATGATCGCAGAACTACACTCGTGTCATGCCGTTGTACCGGGATCAGGGGGTGGTGCTGCGCACCATCAAGCTCGGGGAGGCGGACCGCATCGTCAACATCATGAGCCAGGGTCGGGGCAAGATCCGGGCCGTGGCCAAGGGTGTGCGCAAGTCGGGCAGCCGCTTCGGCGCCCGCCTCGAGCCCACGAGCCACATCGCCTTCCAGTGCTACGAGGGCCGAGAGCTCGACGTCGTCACGCAGGTCGAGACGATCGACGCGTTCCGGCCGTTGCGGGAGCACTACGGCTGCCTCACCCACGCGGTGGCGATGCTCGAGTCCGTCGACCAGGTCGCGCAGGAGGGGGAGCGCAACCTCGCGGTCTACCGGATGCTGGTGAACGCGCTCCGGACGCTGGCCGGCAACCCGACGCCCCTGGTGGCCACCGCCTTCTTCTGGAAGCTCCTCAGCCTGGAAGGCGTGCACCCGCAGCTGTCGGAGTGCGTCCGCTGCGGGGCTGACGAGGAGCCGTTTCCCGCGTTCGACCTCGCGGAGGGCGGGGTCCTGTGCAACGACTGCCGGGTCACCGGCCGTCGCCTCGACCCCGCGAGCCTCGTGCTGATGCGCCGCATGCTGGAGGGCGAGCTGCGCCGGGCGCTGGCCGAACCGCCGGGTCCGGTCGCCGACGACGTCGAGCAGCTCGCGGTCGCCGCGCTGGAGTACCACCTCGAACGCCGGTTGCGCAGCGCAAGCCTGCTCTGATCGCGGGTGGCGCAATCGCGGCGGGTGGTCCGGAACCCGCCGGTAGGCTGCGGCCATATGGCCAACCCCGACCGCATGGACACGATCGTCAATCTCGCCAAGCGCAGAGGTCTGGTCTTCCCGTCCTCCGACATCTACGGCGGCTTCCGCTCCACCTGGGACTACGGGCCGCTCGGCGTCCTGCTCAAGCGCAACGTCAAGGATGCCTGGTGGCGTTCGATGGTGCAGCTGCGTGACGACGTCGTCGGCCTCGACTCCGCCATCCTCATGGCCCCCGCGGTCTGGGAGGCGAGCGGCCACTTGGCCACGTTCACCGACCCTCTCGTCGACTGCAAGGTCTGCAAGGAGCGCTTCCGCGCCGACCAGCTGCCGGATTCGGGCGCGTGTCCGAACTGCGGGTCGAAGGACTCGTTCACCGAGGCCCGCAACTTCAACCTGATGTTCAAGACCCACGTGGGCCCGGTGGAGGACGAGGGCGCGGTGGCCTACCTGCGGCCCGAGACGGCCCAGGGCATCTTCGTCAACTTCGCCAACGTGCTCACCACGAGCCGCAAGAAGCCGCCGTTCGGCATCGCCCAGATCGGCAAGTCGTTCCGCAACGAGATCACCCCTGGCAACTTCATCTTCCGCACGCGCGAGTTCGAGCAGATGGAGATGGAGTTCTTCGTCCCGCCCGACGAGAGCGAGCAGTGGTTCGAGTACTGGTGCGCCGAGCGCTACCGCTGGTACACCGACCTCGGCATGCCCGAGGAGATGCTGCGCCTGCGCCCGCACGAGGAGTCGGAGCTCTCGCACTATTCGACCGGCACCTCGGACGTCGAGTTCCAGTACCCGTGGGGTTGGGGCGAGCTCGAGGGCATCGCCAAGCGCACCGACTACGACCTCAAGCAGCACGCGAAGTTCTCGGGCAAGGATCTGAGCTACTTCGACCAGGAGAACGACACGCGCTACGTCCCCTACGTGGTCGAGCCCGCGGCCGGCGCCGACCGCGCGACCCTGGCGTTCCTCCTCGCGGCCTACGACGAGGAGGAGGTCAAGGGGGAGAAGCGGGTCGTCCTGCGCCTTCACCACCGCCTCGCGCCGAACAAGGTGGCCGTCCTGCCGCTCTCGAAGAACGAGAGGCTCACACCCCGGGCGCAGGAGATCGCGGCCATGGTGCGGGCCGAGTACCAGATCGACTACGACCAGTCGGGTGCCATCGGCCGCCGGTACCGTCGCCAGGACGAGGTCGGCACGCCGTATTGCGTCACCGTCGACTTCGAGACCCTCGACGACGACGCGGTGACGGTCCGCGAGCGCGACACGATGGCCCAGGACCGCATTCCGGTCACCGGCCTGATCGCCTACCTGCGGGACCATCTCTCGGGTTGACGCCCCGCGGTGCCCGGGCTCGCCGTCCGCTTCCCGATGGCCGCCAGGCGCTCGAGGCCCCTATCCTCTGGTTCTCATGGCCAAAGGGAAGTACTCCAAGCGCCGCGATGTCGGCGGTACCGACGGTGACGCGACGCTCGACGCCGAGGCGTCGGACGACACGATCGTCGACCTGACCTCGCTCGACGTCGGCGACGCTCCGGACGACCGCGCCCCGGAGCCGCCGCGCACGACCGTCGCGCCCCGGCCCTCGATGACCCGCCTGTACAAGGCCGATCCGAAGGGTGGGACCAAGGCCCGCGGCAGCGGTCGGGTCACGCCGGCCAAGGCCAGCGCGCAGCCGATGTCGAAGGAAGACCGCCGCGCCGCGCGGATCGAGGCCCGCCAGGCCGCCCGGTCGAAGGCCCGACCCGTCGCCGATACCCACGCCGCCGATGGCGCCCGGCTCGCGCCGATCCCGTCCCGCGGGTTCGCGGCCATCATCGACATCGTCGTCGTCGGCATCCTCTACATCGGTATCAGCCGGTTGGTCGGAGCCATCTACGGCACGACCAAGAACAACGGGTACAAAGGCGCGGGCAACCTCGTCATCGTGCTGGCCACCTTCGTGATGGTGCTGCTCTACGCCGTGCCGTCGGTCGCGCGTACCGGCCAGACGCTGGGCCACCGCATCCTCAAGCTGCGGGTCCGGGTCGAGGGCAAAGAAGGGCCGCCGGGATGGGCGGTGGCGTTCCGGCGCTACGTCCTGATCGCCGCGCTGCCCAACCTGCCGACGCTCGGGTCGCTGCTCGCGATGTTCGCGGGCCTGTCGTTCTACGTGTTCAAGGACGGGCGCAGCCTGCTCGACCGGGTGGCCAAGACCCAGGTCATCGCCTACGGACCCGAACGGGCGGGATCCTCGCTCTGGGGCCGCCGGCCGGGCCGCGCGTAGCACCGCCCGCGTACCCCGTAACGATCCCGCCGGTCGGTAGTCTGAGTGGTTCGCGGCCGCGCCCCCCTTGCGTGCGGCCCACCGACGAGTTCCGGAGGCACGATGGCGTACGTCTACCCGTTCGAGGAAGGCTCCAAGGAGCAGAAGTTCCTGCTCGGTGGCAAGGGGGCGAACCTCGGAGAGATGACGAAGATCGGGCTGCCGGTGCCGCCCGGGTTCACGATCACGACCGAGGCCTGCAACGCCTACATGGCGCTCGACGAGCACCTGCCCGCGGGTCTCGACGCCGAGGTCGACGCCGCCTTGGCCGCCCTCGAGGCGAAGATGGGCAAGAAGCTCGGCGACGACGTCGACCCGCTCCTCGTCTCGGTCCGTTCGGGCGCTCCGTTCTCGATGCCCGGGATGATGGACACCGTCCTCAACCTCGGCCTGAACGACGACTCGGTCCAGGGCCTCGCCAAGCAGACCGGCAACGAGCGGTTCGCGCTCGACTCGTACCGCCGCTTCGTGCAGATGTTCGGCAAGATCGTGCTCGACGTCCCCGCCGCCGCGTTCGAGGACCAGCTCGAAGAGCTGATGAAGGAGCGTGGGGTCAAGGACGACACCGCCCTCTCGCCCGACGACCTCCGCGGTCTGGTGGAGACATTCAAGGGCATCGTGAAGCGGGAGGCGGGCGTCGACTTCCCGACCGACCCCCGTGAGCAGCTCCGCTACGCGATCGAGGCCGTGTTCAAGAGCTGGAACGGTCGCCGCGCGCGCGACTACCGCAAGATGGAAGGCATCGCCGACGACCTCGGCACCGCGGTCAACGTGCAGACGATGGTCTTCGGCAACAAGGGTGAGGACTCGGGCACCGGCGTCGCGTTCACCCGCAACCCGTCGAGTGGCGAGAACAAGCCCTACGGCGACTTCTTGGCCAACGCGCAGGGTGAGGACGTCGTTGCCGGCATCCGGATCACCGAGCCGCTCGAGGACATGGGCCGCGACTTCCCCGAGCCCTACGTCCAGCTGCTCGGTCTGATGGACACGCTGCAGACCCACTACCGCGACATGTGCGACATCGAGTTCACGATCGAGAACGGGCGGCTCTTCCTGCTCCAGACCCGGGTCGGCAAGCGCACCGCGGCCGCCGCGCTGCGCATGGCCGTCGAGATGGAGCAGGAGGGCCTGATCACGAAGGCCGAGGCCGTCCAGCGCGTGGAGCCGGCGCAGCTCGACCAGCTCCTGCACCCGCAGTTCGACCCGAAGGCCACCGTCACCGCGATCGGTCACGGGCTCAACGCCTCACCCGGTGCCGCGGTCGGCAAGGTCTACTTCACCGCCGACGAGGCCGAAGCTCGGCACGAGGCGGGGGAGCAGGTCATCCTCGTCCGCCCCGAGACCTCGCCCGACGACCTGCACGGGATGATCGCGGCGGAGGGCATCCTCACCTCGCGCGGGGGGCTCGTGAGCCATGCCGCAGTTGTCGCCCGCGGCATGGGCAAGCCCGCGATCTGCGGCGCGGAGTCGGTCCACATCGACATGAAGTCCAAGCAGTTCGAGGCCGGCGGCGTCACCGTGAAGGAAGGCGACGTCATCTCGATCAGTGGGACGACGGGCGAGATCGCCGTCGGCGCGGTGCCGCTCGTGATCCCCGAGCCCACCGGCGGTGACTTCGCCGCCATCCTCGGTTGGGCCGACGAGTTCCGCACCCTCGGGATCCGCACCAACGCCGACCTCCCCGACGACGCCATCAAGGCCCGCGAGTTCGGGGCCGAGGGCATCGGCCTCTGCCGGACCGAGCACATGTTCCTCGGCGACCGGCTGCCGCTCGTGCAGGCCATGATCCTGGCCGACAACGAGCACGATGAGAACGACGCGCTCGACGCGCTCGGCGAGCTGCAGAAGTCCGACTTCATCGGGATCTTCGCGGCAATGGACGGCCTGCCGGTCACGATCCGCCTCCTCGACCCGCCGCTGCACGAGTTCCTGCCCGACCACGAAGAGCTCGTCGTCCAGAAGGCGCTCGGTCAGCTCGACGAGCGGGGCGAGAAGCTGCTCGCCGCCGCGGAGGCCTGGCACGAGGTCAACCCGATGCTCGGCACCCGCGGGTGCCGTCTCGGCATCATCAAGCCCGGCCTCTACAAGATGCAGGCTCGGGCGATCGCGCTCGCGGCCGTCGAGCGCAAGAAGGCCGGCGGTGACCCCAGGGTCGAGATCATGATCCCGTTGATCGTCGGCCGTCCCGAGCTCGAGCTGCTCACCGACTGGGTGCGGGTCGAGGTGGCCAAGGTCGTGGCCGAGTCCGGTCAGCCGATCGACTATCTCGTCGGCACGATGATCGAGACGCCACGCGCGGCGCTGGTGTCCGGCGACATCGCCGAGACCGCGGAGTTCTTCTCCTTCGGCACCAACGACCTCACCCAGATGGCCCTCGGCTTCTCCCGCGACGACGTCGAGAGCCGCATCGTGCCCGCGTACCTCGAGCTCAAGCTCATGAAGGTGAGCCCGTTCGAGAGCATCGACCGCGAGGGCGTGGGCCGCTTGATGCAGATCTCGGTGGCCGAAGGACGGGCCGTACGTCCCGACCTCAAGCTCGGGATCTGCGGGGAGCACGGTGGTGAGCCCGCGTCGGTGCAGTTCTGCCACGAGCTCGGGCTCAACTACGTGTCGTGCTCGCCGTACCGGATCCCGATCGCCCGTCTCGCCGCGGCCCACGCGGCCCTCGGCTCCGGCGGTCCGGCCACCACCGCGTGACGCCGGAGGAGATCTCCACGTACTTCCGCACCATGTTCCCCGACGCCGACTCGATGTACGCGGTCGAGTCGGCCGGGGATCGTGGCGCGGTCGTACGCCTCAACTTCGACGCCGACCACCACGTGCGGCCGGGGAACACGGTGGCCGGTCCGGCCCTGATGGCCCTCGCCGACGTCGCGGTGTGGGTGGCCGTGCAGGCGGAGGTCGGACCGAACCTCGACATCGCCACGGTGAACCTCTCGATCGACTTCCTGCGCCGCCCGCCCGCAGGTGACGTGCGCGCGGTGGTGCGGTTGCTCAAGGTCGGCCGGCGTTTGTCGGTGGGTGACGTCGTCATGTACGCCGACGGCGCCGCCGACCCGGTTGCCCGGGCCTCGGTCACGTTCGCGGTTCCCGCCCCGCAGGCCGAGCCCGCCCCGGCCTGAGCGAGCGTGCACGGCGCCGCGGCATCCCGGACGCCCCGGGTGCCGGGTGGCGCTGCTGAGCGGTCGGCCGTCGTGGCAGGATTCGGCCATGGCTGATTCGACGTTGACGATCCACTCGGGCGAGAAGTCCGTCGCGGTACCTGATGTCGACGGCCGGGTTCCTGCCGACGCCATCGAGGAGCTCACGGGCTGGGTGTTGAAGCCGGAAGGCTGGTGCCGGGGCGCGATCTGCGTGCCCGTGCGCGGCGGTACCGCCGCCGGGGTCGACGACGCCGGGCTCGTCGATCTCGAGGCCTTCGCCGCGGCGCTGCGCCTCCCGCTCGCCTCCGACGGCGGCGTGGCCGTGCTCGCGGAGTCCGCGGCGTCGAGAGCCGAGTCGATGGCGTCACTCGAGGCCCCCGACTTCACGCTCTCCGACATCGACGGCGTGGCCCACTCCCTGAGCGACACCCGGGGCAAGAAGCGGATGCTGCTCACCTGGGCGAGCTGGTGCGGGTGCCGCCACGAGCTGCCGGCGTGGCAGGCCCTGCAGCGGGAGCTCGAGCCGTTCGACTTCACGATCGTGGCCGTCGCGCTCGACCCGGCCGACGAGGCGCGTGAGTTCATCGAGGCGGTGGATCCGTCGTTCGTCGCGCTGGTCGATCCCGACCACGTGGTCGCCGAGCGTTACGGACTGGTCAACGTGCCGTCCACCGTGTGGATCGACGAGCACGACCACGTCGTGCGCGCCCCCGACATCGCGCCCGGTGACGACATGTTCCGGGAGTTCACCGCGATCGACTCGTCGGTCCACCACGACCAGCTGCGCGATTGGGTCCGCAACGGCGTGCTCCCTTCCGACGAGGACGGCGTGCGGGCCGACCAGCAACCGCCGTCCCCCGAGGAGCAGCAGGCGCGGGTGGAACGGCGGCTCGCCGTCACCCTGCGCCGGCGCGGCCAGGAGGATCTGGCCGAGGTGCACTTCGCCCGAGCCAGCGAGCTGGCGCCCCTCGACTGGACGATCAACCGCGGCTCGATGCGCTACCGGGGTGGCGATCCGTTCGGCCAGGAGTTCCTCGACTTCTTCGAGGGCTGGAAGGCAGCGGGTCGTCCCGGCTACGGCCGGACCGGGATCGACGGCGACCCGTTGTAGCTCAGCGGGTCCGCGCCGTCGTGGTCGTCACACCCCCTCGGTAGAGTCGTTCCCATGGATCCGTCGCCGTCCCCCGAGCTCACGCCCCGGGCCCAGGACTGGGCGGCGACGATGCAGGGCCGCGCGGTCGGCGGGATCCGCCGGGCCCACGGGAGCTCCGAGGCCAAGGTCGGTGCGGTCGAGCCGCTCGAGCGCCGCCAGCGCGAAGACATCGAGGACGCGTTCCTCGCGCCCGGTGCGACCCGGGCCCGAGGGGCCGGCCATCGCGAGCGCGGGGAGGAGCCCGATGCGTCCCGCACCTGCTTCGAACGGGACCGGGACCGCATCCTCCACGGCACCACGGCGTTCCGCCGGCTCGCGGGCAAGACCCAGGTCTTCATCTTCCCGGAGGACCACCAGCGCACGCGCCTGACCCACGCGCTCGAGGTGGCGCAGGTCGCGACGAGCATCGCCCGGGTCTGCCGGCTCAACGTCGCGCTCACCGAGGCCATCGCGCTGGGCCACGACTGCGGGCACGGCCCGTTCGGGCACGCGAGCGAGGACGCGTTCACGCCCTTCGTCCCCGGCGGGTTCGACCACGCGGTCTGGGGCGCCGATGTCGTCCTCGCTCCGCTCAACCTCTGCGAGGAGACGCTCGACGGCATCCGCAACCACTCGTGGTCCCGGCCCGCACCGGGTACCCCCGAGGGCGAGGTCGTCTCGTGGGCCGACCGCATCGCCTACGTTTGCCACGACTTCGAAGACGCGGTCCGAGCCGGCATCGCCACTCCCGCGATGCTCCCCGCCGAGGTCGCGGAACGCTGCGGTACGGAACGTTCGCAACAGCTCCGGGCGTTCATCGCCGGAGTGGTCGAGGCGGTCGCCACCTCCGGCGAGGTCGGCATGACCGAGCCGCTCGCCGACGCGCTCGCCGCGTTCCGCCGTTTCAACTACGAGCGCATCTACATGCGGCCCGCGTCGGTCGCCCAGGGTGCCCTGGTCGTGCGCGTTCTGCAGGCACTGGTGGAGCTCTACGCCGATCGGCCCAACACGCTGCCGCTCGCCGAGCTCGCCATGCCCCATCCCGTCACCGGCTTCGCGGCCGGGAGCGCCGAAGCCATGCGCGAGTCCGTCACCTACGTCGCCGGCATGACCGACCGGTACGCGTGGGCACAGGCCGTCGCGCACCTCGGCTGGGACACCGATGCCCTGCCCGCCGGACTCGATCTGTTGCGGTGACCGCCACGCTCCGTCCGGGGCAACGGTGCGTGGGCACCGGGTGGGCCTAGCCTCTGTCCAATGGGCATCCTGGACGAGGACGTGCAACGGGTCCGGGAGTCGACCGATCTGGTCGCACTCGCGGGCGAGCACCTGGGCCTCCGTCGGGTGGGCCGCCGGTTCACCGGCCTGTGCCCCTTCCACACCGAGAAGTCGCCGTCGTTCTCGATCAACCCCGAGCTGCAGCTCTACTACTGCTTCGGGTGCGGCAAGAGCGGGGACGCGATCACGTTCGTGCGCGAGGTCGAGCACCTCGACTTCGTCGACGCGGTGGAGCGGCTCGCCGCCCGGGCCAACATCACGCTGCGGTACGACGACGTCACGGTCTCCAAGGACCGCCAGCGCAAGACCCGTCTGGCCGAGGCCGTGGCCGCAGCCGCCACCTACTACCACCGCACCCTCCTCGAAGCTCCAGAAGGTGGTCTCGCCCGCCGATACCTCCGCAGCAGAGGATTCGATGGGGACGCCGCGCGCACATTCGTGCTGGGCTACGCCCCCGAGGGGTACGACGCGTTGAGCGTTTCACTGCAACAGCAGAAGTTCTCCCGCGACGACCTCGTCGACGCCGGGCTCGCGTTCGTCAATCGCGCGAACAAGCTCCAGGACAGCTTCCGGGGGCGCCTGATGTTCCCGATCTACGACTCGCGGGGAGAGCCCGCGGGCTTCGGCGGTCGCACGCTCACCGACCAGGGACCGAAGTACAAGAACTCGGCCGAGTCCGCGATCTACCAGAAGAGCCGCCTCCTCTACGGCCTCAACTGGGCCAAGGGCGAGATCGTCGCCCGGGGCGAGGCCGTGATCTGCGAGGGCTACACCGACGTCATGGCGTTCGCGCTCTCCGGCGCCCCGAACGCCGTCGCCACCTGTGGCACCTCGCTCACCGACGAGCACTTCGCGATCCTCAAGAACCTGGCCCGCAAGGTCACGCTCGCCTACGACGCCGACGCGGCCGGTCAGGGTGCCACCGAGAAGTGGTACGCGTGGGAGCAGAAGTACGAGGTGCAACTCCAGGTCGCCGACCTTCCCGCCGGCCGCGATCCCGCCGACACGTGGAAGGACGATCCCGCCGCGCTCACGAAGGCGCTCGAGAACGCGAAGCCGTTCCTGCAGTTCCGCATCGATCGCGTCCTCGCCGCCGCCGACCTCACGAGTCCCGAGGGACGGGCGCGCGCCGCCGAAGCCGTCGTGCCCGTGCTCCGGCAGCACCCGAACGAGCTCGTGCGCGAGGGCTACATCTCGCCGATCGCCGGCCGGCTCGGGTTTGCGCACGAATGGTTCAAACGCGCGATCGACAACAGCGCGCCACCGACGCGCGTGGAGGCGAAGCCCGTCGCCGGGTCGCGCATCCCGCGCGCCGACCGGCGCGAGGTCGAGATGTTGCGTCTCGCCATCCACGAGCCCGAGCTCGTCGCCGACCATCTCGACGCCGCGCTGTTCGTGGGCCGCGCCCCCCGGGCCGCGTACGACGCGTTGTCGAGCGCGCACACCCTGCACGAGGCGCTGGCCACCACCGACCCCGACGCGCGTGATCTGCTCGAGCGCCTCGCGGTCGAGGAACCCGAGTTCGGCGAGCAACGGGACGCCTACGTCGTGGAACTGGTTGCAAATCTCACCGAGAGCGCGGGTCAACGGCTTCTGCAGCAGTTCGTGGAGGCCGGGGACGACCGCTCGTCCGAGGTGAAGCAGCAATTGGACGTGTTGGTGCGCGCTCGTGACGACGGGGAGTGGCCGACTGCGAAGCAGGTCTCCGAAACGTTGCTAGCTTTGATTCTCCACGGGTCGGGGCAAGGGGAACCGTGAGCGAGATCAGCGCACCGATGTCGAGTGAGCCGGCGGACGCAGCCACCAGCGCGCCCCTCGCGCCGGTCGCCGACGCCAACGTGCAGGCGCTGCTCGAACGGGTGAAGGACCGCGGCTTCGTCACTACTGGTGAGATCTTCGCCGCGCTTCCCGATCTCGAGCCCGAGACCTTCGAGCTCGCCGCGATCTACGAGTCGATCCGCGGCCGCGGCATCGAGGTCGTCGACGAGATCGTCGAGGAGCTCCAACGCGAAGACCAACGCCGCGCGGTCAGCGGGAGTGAGCTGCCGTCCACGTTGCCGTCGAACGGCGTGCACAACGGCGCAGCCGAGTCGCTGCAATCGGCCACGCCCACACCGGTGCTCAAACCGAGCACCGAGGCCGCGCCGCGTTCCGGCCGCATCGGAGAACGCGCGCCGCGCCCCGAGCGCCCGGGTGAGTTCGGCAGCTTCGACCCCGTGCGCATGTACCTCAAGGAGATCGGCAAGGTCCCGCTGCTCACCGGTCCGCAAGAGGTGACACTGGCCAAGCGCATCGAGGCCGGGCTCGCCGCGCTCGAGCAGATCGAGCTGCGGCCCGATCTCAGCGAGGGCGAGCGCGCCAGCCTCGAGGCCGTCGGCGCCGACGGCGCGCTGGCCAAGAAGCAGCTGACCGAGGCCAACCTGCGCCTCGTGGTGTCGATCGCCAAGCGCTACGTCGGCCGCGGGATGGCGCTGCTCGACCTGATCCAGGAGGGCAACCTCGGCCTGATCCGTGCCGTCGAGAAGTTCGACTACACGAAGGGCTTCAAGTTCTCCACCTACGCCACCTGGTGGATCCGCCAGGCGATCACCCGCGCCATCGCCGACCAGGCCCGCACGATCCGGATCCCCGTGCACATGGTCGAGACCATGAACAAGGTGCTGCGCATCCAGCGCCAGATGCTGCAGGAGCTCGGCCGGGAGCCGACGGTCGACGAGGTCGCGGAGAAGGTCGACCTCACGCCGGAACGCGTCCGGGAGATCCAGCGCATCTCCCAGGAGCCGGTGTCGCTCGAGACGCCGGTGGGGGAGGAAGACGACTCCTCGCTCGGCGACTTCGTCGAGGACCCCCAAGCCATCGCGCCGGCCACCGCGGCCGCGCGTGCGCTGCTCACCGAAGCGATCGAGGAGGCACTCGAAGAGCTCAACGACCGTGAGCGCCAGGTCGTGCGGCTGCGCTTCGGCCTCGACGACGGTCAGGTCCGCACGCTCGAGGAGGTGGGCCGCGAGTTCGGGGTCACCCGGGAGCGCATCCGCCAGATCGAGAGCAAGACGCTGGCCAAGCTGCGCCACCCCAACCGCTCGCAGCGGCTGCGCGACTACCTCGAAGAGCCCTGAGCCGCGATCCGCCCGGCTAGTTGAGCGAGGGCGATCCGACCACGTCGGGCACCACGGTCAGGTCGATCCGCTCGTCACGGCGCAGGCGCTCGAGCCCGAGGGCGCCGGCGGCCTGCACCTTCTCGGTCACCCGGCTGTCGCGGAGCTTGGCGGCCGCGGAGCGGATCTGCTCGTAGCGGCCACGACCCGCACGCGCCCCCAGGTAGTAGCCGGCACCGAACCCGATCAGGAGACCCGCACGAAATCGCATGCCGTTGTTGTAGCAAACCCGGGCGGCTCGGGCATCAACGGCTGCCGAGACGGACAAGTTGGCTCGGGGGCGCGGCTGCGTTTGCTAACGTCCGGTGCCCTTCCGGGGTAGCTCAATGGCAGAGCAATCGGCTGTTAACCGATAGGTTGAGAGTTCGAGTCTCTCCCCCGGAGCAATGACGGATCCAGTGAGCGTCGATCGACTCGTGGGCCAGCTCGGGTACCTCTTCGAGGACCAGCCCGAGCTGCGGAAGGCCTCCGCCGCGCAGCTGCGTGATCTCCTCGATCGCAACGACCGGTACGCGCGGGCGCGCGCGGAGTCCCCGCTGGATTCCGACGCCGAGGTCGCCGCCCGGGCCGAGCGGCTCGAGTCCCACGTCACGCTCGAAGCCGTCGAACAGGCCCGCGCCCGCGTCTCCGACGACGACTGACCCAGGCACGAGACTCGGCGCCCGGTTTCGGTACCGTGTGTGGGTTCGCGGATGACGAGGTGAACCGTGGGCTCGACCGACGCGTGGAACACCATCGAGGTCTCGATCGACGGGCCGGTCGCACACCTGCGTTTCGACCGGCCCGACCAGAACAACAGCGTGACCGTCGAGATGGTCGACGAGGTCTACGCGTCACTCACTGCACTCGCCGACTCGGACACGGTCGCGGTGGTCGTGCTCACGGGCAACGGTCGTGCCTTCTGTCCGGGTGCCGACCTCCGGCTTTCGCAGGGAGACGACGCCACCTCGGCGCTGCCCGCGCTCGAGGCGTACCAGTCGGCCCGCCTGTTGCACGAGATGCCCCAGGTGACGCTGGCTGCGGTCAACGGCGGCTGTGCCGGGGCCGGCATCGCGTGGGCGTCGGCGTGTGATCTGCGGGTCGCGTCGAGCCGCGCCCGCTTCTCGACCGCGTTCCTCGACGTCGGCATGGCGGGGGAGCTCGGGCTGTCGTGGACGCTGCTGCGCAACGTCGGCGGCGCCTGGGCCCGCGACATCAGCTTCCTCCCTCGCAAGCTGACCGCGGAGGAGGCGTTGGCCATCGGCTTCGTGAGCCGGGTCTTTCCCGACACCACGTTCGCGGCCGACGTCGACGCCGTCGTCGCCGAGCTGGCGTCACGATCGTTGCCGGCGCTGCGCGACCTGAAGGCCAACTTCCTCGACGCCGAACGCCTCGACCTCGCCACCTACATCGAGCTCGAGTCCGTCCGCCACCAGACCAACTTCCGAAGCTCTTAGATCTGGATCTACGGCTTGAGGGCGACCTCCACCTCGATCTCGACCGCGCCGCCGCGGGGGAGGGCGGAGACGCCGATGGCCGAGCGGGTGTGGCGACCGGCGTCGCCGAGCACCTCGACGAGCAGGCGGCTGGCGCCGTCGATCACCGCGGGCTGCTGCGCGAAGCCCGGCACACAGGCCACGAAGCCGAGCAGGGTCATGACGCGCTCGATGCGGTCGAGGGAGCCGAGCTCGGCCCGGAGCACGGACAGCGCGTTGAGGGCCGACCAGCGGGCCGCCTCGAACCCCTGCTCGACCGTGAGCTCGTTGCCGAGCGTGCCCGGGTTCACGATGACGCCTTCGAGATTGCGCGGGAGCTGTCCCGAGGTGCGGCAGGTGTCGCCGTGGACGATGACCGAGTCGAGCGGCTCGTGCGGGAAGTACGGGCCGGGCAGCTCGAGCCCGAGCTCGATGAGGCGTTCGTCGATCGTGGTCGGCATGCGGAGGTCCTGTCGTAGGGATCGCGGCGCGATCGGAGACGTGCGAACGGGTGACGGTGGCGTGCGGGAGCGGTCCGCTACGCGGCGAGCGCCCACTGGAGGCCGCCGACCAGGTGCTGCAGGTAGGTCGGGCTCTCCCAGGCGCTCGGGAAGTGGCCGAGGCTGGTCGAGAAGACCCGGCCGTTGCCCTCGGAGAAGCACCACGAGAGCGGGAAGCCCTCCGCCGGCTGCTGGACCCCCGGGCGGTCGAGGTCGAGCTGCTCGGGAGGGACCCGGAGCAGCACGTGCGCGTCGGGCCGGATCTCGCGGAACTGGTACACCTCGTCGGTCCAGGACCAGACCGGCCCGAGGTGGCTGGTGGCGGGGTGGTCGCGGTCGACGACGTCGAGCTCCATCGCCTGGGTCCACGGGTGGCCGTTGAAGCGGGCCCCGACGATGTCGCGGTATCCCGGCCACGAGTAGCAGGCATCGGTCGCGGAGTGGATGGCAAGCACCGCGAGGTCGCCCGACGCGAGGCGATCGACGATCGTCGCCTTCTGCGCGTCGCTCCACGGCGTCTCGCCGATGGTGAAGAGCGCGAGCGCCCGGGCCGACTCGAGCTCGCCGGGTCCGAGCCGGCGCACGTCGGGTACGTGCGTCGCGCGCAGGCCGGCCACCTCGGCGACCTGCGCGACGCCGACCGCCGCCTGATCGAGCACGCCGTGCACGCCGGCCGGTCCCGTGAGGTAGGGCGCGACCTGGGTGACCGACAGCAACGCGCCCGGCATCAGTGGTTGGTGTAGTCGACCGGTCCGGCGTCCTTCATGCCGATCGCGAACGCGAGGCCGTGGACCGACGCGTGGTCCGTGGTGGGCCGGATGCTGTGGATCGTGTTCGGCGGGATGCGGACGAGGTCGCCCTGCGAGACCTCGCGCTCCTCGTCGGCGATCACCATGATCCCTTTGCCCGAGGTGATGTAATAGAACTCGTGGGTCGGGTGCTGGTGCGGGTCGACCAGCCCTCCACCTTCCACCTCGAACTCGCTCACGAGCTCGAGGAAGCCGCCCTCGGTCTCGTCGTGGAACTCGCGGGGCTTGATGAGCCACCACACCGGGACCGTGCCGTTGTGCTCGGCGACGGGGGCGACATCGGCGATCGTGCGAACGTCCATGCGGGGCTCCTGGCTCAGTGGGTCGTGTAGTCGATCGGCGGCGCGTCCTTCACGCCGACCGCGAAGCAGAAGCAGTGGATCCCCGCGTTGTCCGAGATCGGCCGCAGCGTGTGGATCGTGTCCGGCGGGATGTGCACGAGGTCGCCCTGCGAGATGGGGCAGTCCTCGCCGTCGATCGTCATGATGCCCTTGCCCGACGTGACGTAATAGAACTCGTGCGTCGGGTGCTCGTGCGGGAAGACGTAGCTGCCCGCCTTCACCTCGAACTCGTTGGCGAGCTCGAGGTAGCCGCCTTGGGTGATCTCCTGCATCTCACCCGGGCTGACCAACCACCACACGGGCACGGTCCCGTTGTGCTCGATGACCGGAGCCACGCCTTCGATCGAACGGACGTCCACAAGGGTCCCCTCTCGCGGTTCCAGGGCTTCGCGTCGTATCCTGACGCCGACGTCAGCCTAGCCGGAGGCCCTCCCATGTCGACCCAGACCGAGCGCACGCTCACGCTCACCGCGGTGCCGCTCACCGCCGAGAACTGGGCCCCGTTCGGACAGATTCCGGTCAAGGACACCGAGCCCGTCGACCCGGTGCACCTGGAGTTCACCCGGGCCGACCCGCACTTCAACTTCATCGGCCACCACTGGACCGAGCTCGACGTGGAGGACGGCGCCCCGATCTGCGACCTCCTCAACCGTCACGACACCCACACGCAGACGTTGATGTCGATCGACGTCGACGGCGTGCTCGTGGTCGCGCCCAAAGAGGTCGACTTCTCCGACCCCGCGCACGTCGACACCATGCGCGCGTTCCTGATCCATCCGCTCCAGGCACTGAGCCTCGAGCTCGGGACGTGGCACTGGGGCCCGTTCCCGCTCGGGCCGGGTGAGATCACCATGGCCAACGTGCAGGGCAAGGGCTACGCCACCGACAACCTGATCGCCTACGTCCGCCGCGACCTCGGCGTCCGCTGTCCCGTCGTCTGGGACCCGACCTCCTACTCCGTTCCGGGCGCTCCCGGCTGACGCTCGATCACGGCGCGGCCGGGTCGCCGCCGAGGGCGCGGGTGAGGCCGTCGAGGTCGGCGACGGTGACGGTCAGCGCCGAGTGTCCCTTGCGCCGGAGCGGTGACGGCACCTTCTCGGCGAAGTGGATGCACACACCCGCGTCATGGTTGGTGCCGAAGCTGAGGCCGTCGTCGACCATGGAACCGCGGGCGCCGAACGCGGTCCACCAGCGATAGTGCCGCGTGATGTGCGCGCCCGTGATGTTCTCGAGCGGCGTACCGAGCTTCAGAAAGCCGAACGTGGCCAGGAACGTGCCGTCGTCCGAAACGGTCACCGCGTCCTTCGAGCTCCGGAACCCGAACGGGAGGAGCAGTGGCAGGTAGGCGCGGTCGACGGCGTAGTCGAAGCGTTGGGTCACGTCGGCTCCAATCTTCCCGGGATCTCGGTGTCGCTCCGTTGCTTCGCGAGCGTCTCCAGCAGTCGCAGCCAGATCTCGCTGGGGGTGGGGTAGCTCGGCACCGCGTGCCACAGCGCGGCCAGCGGCGTCTTGGTCACGATTGCGATGGTCGCCCCGTGCACCAGGTCGGAGATCTCAGTGCCGACGAAGGTCGCGCCGACCACGGTGTCGGTGGACGGGTCGATCACCAGCTTGGCCCGGCCGACGTAGTCGTCGCGCAGCACGCGCGTCCCCCCGAGCGCGGCCAGGTCGTACTCGACGGCCTCGACGTCGATTCCGGCGTCGCGGGCGTCCCGCTCGGTGAGGCCGACCGATCCGACGGCCGGTTCGGTGAAGGTCACCTGCGGAACCTGGTCGTGGTCGGCGTGGTCGAGATGGCGGCTGAAGGTGCCGCCGTCCAGCGGCTTCCCCTGCGCCCGCGCGGCGATCACCGCGCCGGCGATCCGCGCCTGGTACTTGCCCATGTGCGTGAGCAACGCGCGGCCGTTGACGTCACCCACCGCGTACAACCAACCGCCCCGGACACCCGTGACCGTGAGGTGGTCGTCGACGGTGACGAAGCCGCCTGCTTCGACGCCGACCGAGGCAAGCCCGATGTCGTCGGACCTCGGCCGTCGGCCGGCCGCGACCACGATCTCGTCGGCGACGACGGTCGCACCCTTCGCGAGGGTCACGACCACCTCGCCGCCGTGGATCTCGCCGCAGCCCGCGGCGTTGACCTCAGCGCGCGACACCGACCGCACCGTGGTGCCGAGCTCGACCCTGGCCCCGCACGCCCTCAGGCCGTCGGCCACCATCGCACCGGCGAAGGGCTCGTTCTTGGCCAGCAGGTACGGCACGTCCTGGACGAGGGTGAGCTCCACGACGCCGAGGCCGAGAAGCCAGGTCGCGGCTTCGCAGGCGACGGGCCCACCGCCGACGATCACGACCCGGCGCGGCACCGTGTGGAGGTTGGTGACGTCGCGGGAGATCCATGGCCGCGCCGCGCGTAGTCCCGGGATGTCGGGTACCGACGCCGAGGTCCCGGTGCCGAGCACGACGGCCTGGCGCGCGGTGATCGTCCGGGTGCCGCCGTCGGGCTTGGTCACCACGACGCGGCGCTCGCCGTCGAGGCGACCGTGCCCGCGGATCACGTCGATCCCCGTGGTCATGCACCACTGCACCTGCGAGCTGTCGTCGAGGTGATTGACGATGGAATCGCGTCGGGCGAGCACGGCGTCCACGTCGACGGTGCGGTCGCCGATGGCCTCCTTCACGCCGGCGAGGTGACGCCCGAGATCGAGCACCTCGACCGGGCGCAGCAGTCCCTTGCTCGGCATGCACGCCCAGTACGAGCACTCGCCGCCGACGAGCTCGGCTTCGACGATCACGGCCTCGAGGCCCGAGTCCTGGGTCGCGTACTGCGCGGCGACCTCACCGGGAGGGCCGCCACCGATGACGACGACATCCCACTCGGTGCGGTCGGGATCGATGGACGCGGGCATGCAGGCACGCTAGCCACGGCAGGCTTCGTTCCGACGCCCGGCTTCCCGCGCGGCCGTTCACGGCACGGCTCGCCGGCGCGACCCGGCGAGGGTCACACCGGAGGTCAGTTGCGGACCCTTAGCTGGGGGTGACGCCCAGCATGTCGAGGGCCTGGGGCCAGTACTTCTCGGCGATGTCGTGGAGCTCGTCCTCTGGGAGCGCCTCGAGCGGGTACGGCATGACGAGGACCTTGAGGTCGCGGTGGCCCAGGAAGTTGGCAACGTTGTGGCCGTGGGTCTCGAACTCGCTGGTGACGATCGCGACCGACGCCTTGGCCTGGTCCTCGACCTCGACGGCGTCCGTGATCGTGAACGACGTGCACGACCCGCAGGTGCCGAGGCCGATGAACGCGCCGTCGACCTCGCCCGCGAAGTCCTCGATCTTCTTCTTGTCGCGGACGCGGCCCCGGCCGGTCTGGCCACCCGCGTCGACCTGGATGGTCTTCGCGCCCGCCGCCTCGAGCCGCTGCTTCCAGTCTTCGGCGATGATCCGCCACGAGCGCCACGCGGTATCGGTGCGGAGCCCGATGGTGAGGCCGGCGAGCGGCTTGTCGAGGGTGTAGCTCGGCGCGCTGACGTCGGGCGCCTTGGGTGCCGTCGGGCGTCGGATCAGAACCGTCGATGCTGCCATTCGCGTACTCCCTCGAAACGCCGGTCGCGGCGGACGCCGCCCGGCAACCCTATGCCCGTGTACGGGCCTGATATCCCGGGACGGTGTCCCGGGCCGTTCAGCTGTCGGTCCCGATCGTGATCAGCGCCGGGAGGAGCTCGATGACCGAGAACTCGTTCATCGATGTGCGGCGGAACGTGCGTTCGCCGCCCTGACTGACGTCGCCGCGTGCGTGTTGCAGCGCGACGTTGTCCCACACGACGAGGTCGCCCAGTTGCCAGTGGTGCACGTAGATGTTTTCGTCCGCATACAGGTGCGCGAACAGGTCGTCGAGCAGCTGCGCGCTCTCATCACGCGCAAGCCCTTCAATGCTGTGCGCATGGAGGTCGGTCACGTAGAGCACCTCCTGGCCGTTGCGCGGGTGCTCGAACAGTGCGGGCCGCAGCATCTCGGGGTCGGTGCCGATGACGTCGAGGTCACGGGCCTTGAACTCGCGCAGGTTCGTCGACACCGGCAGCACGTGGTGCACCGAACGGCCCTCGACACGCGCGCGCAGGTCGGGCGGGAGCGTCGCGGCCGCGTGCGCGCTGCTCGCGAACAACGTCTCCGTGCCGCCCTCGGGAAGCGCGACCGCATACAGCGCGAGGCCATGGACGGGGGAGCGGGTGAACGAGAGATCGGAGTGGAATGGCAGCATGCCGCTGCCACCGCCACCGTCGATCATCTCGATGTTGGAGATGAACGCGGAGCGGTTGCCGTTCCCCATGTCGTCGATGAGGGGGCCGAAGAGTCCGACGAACGCCTCCTGAGCGGGAGGTTCGAACGACTGGCCGCGGATGAGCAGGAGGTGGTGCTCGTCGTACGCCTGGAGCAGCGTGGCGAGCTCGTCGGGCGTGGGGGCCTTCGTGGCGTCGAAGCCCCGGACCTCGACACCTAGCGCGGCAGAGAGAGGAATGAGTTCCATGGCGGTCTCCCCCCGGAATCGATGCTCTTGCATGAATCGTGACAGATTCCGGGCAGGAAGTCACGGCTCCGTCCCGTGGGACCGCCCGGTACCCTTCCCCGCACGCCGCCCAGGCTCATGGGCGGCGGTGCGGGGGTGTAGCTCCGTGGTTAGAGCAGCGGACTCATAATCCGTCGGTCGGTGGTTCGATACCACCCGCCCCCACGAGAACGTCTCCAGAAGCGCTGGCCTCTTCGCCGAACCGGCGAGAGACCCGCCTCCCGACGGGGAGGACGATCGTTCGCGGCGCTTCCCGTACGAGGTTCCGCTTCCAGCCAGAGTGGCCGGCCTCAGATAGACAGAAGCGAGATCGATCTCGACACCGGCCGCTCCCGGCCTCGAGCTCGGAACCGGTGCGCGCGGAAGTCGCAAAGTTCCCGTTCGGACGGCGAGCGCGCAGTCCGCTGTCCGAACGGCCTTACCTCCTCCAGGTCAAAGCTCCGAGAGCCGCGTCGGCCGGCTGTATGGATCAACAGCTCGGGACGTGCCGAACGCAGGTACCTCGAATCGCTCGCCGACCTGTACGGGAACCGTTTCGACGCGCCGGCCGGTAGGCACGGTGTCGGTGTCGGAGTCGGGAGGCGGGTGGTGGCGCATGCGATGCAGCCGTACCGTCACCAGCCCGAGCAGCACCCACAACAACGAGTTGCGCACCAGCACGATCGAGGCGGGAAAGCCATCGCCCGCGCCCAGCTCGCGCACGAGGTCGAAGCCGAGCGTGCTGAGTGCGCCGATCACGGCGGTGAGCCAGCCGACGGCTCGCTCGCCACCGGCTGCGGCGATGGCGGCGAACGGAAGCAGCCACGAGGCGTATTGAGGCGAAAGGACCGTAGCGGTCACCAGCAGCGCGGCGATCACGCCTACGGAGGCAAGGCCGTCGACGATCCGGGGCTCGATTGAGCGGGTGCGGTTCGCGAGGACCCAGATGCCGGCCCCGAGCGCGAGTCCGAATAGCGGAAGACCGGTCCGGGCCCACGCGGGCGCGATACCCGTGCGCCACGCGCCAGCCTCGAAGTACGTGCGTCCCGAGAAGGCTGTGTGCACGAAGGCTCCGACCGTGCTCTCGATCTGCCAGCCACGGGCACCGCGGAACGTGAGCACCTGCACAGGCGCGTCGGAGCCACCGAACGCTATCCAGGCGCCGAGGCCCGCAATCCCGACGGTCGCAAACGCTATGAGCGATCGCCACGATTGACGGACGAGAAGCGTCGGTGCGAGCGCGATCGGCCACACCTTGGCGAAGCACGCGAGGGCCAACATTCCTGGTCCCGAAAGCAGCCGTCGCCGCCGAACCAACGCCATGCCGGTGACCGCCAGGAATACAGACAGCAGGTCCAGACGCAGGTAGAGGAACGGGTACCAGATGAACGCCAAGCCGATCAGGAGGTAGAGCACAGCGGCCTTGCGCCCCCATCCCCATGCCATCACGGCCGCGATGGCGAGGTCGAGCACGACTTGCGACCACATAACGTTCACCGTCGACTCCCGCACCGTGCGGCCGTTCAGCGCGTCGATTGCGGCCACCGTCAGCGGCGGGTATTCCACCGGGAAGTCGCGGTACGGCGTTCCCGCGTGATTCGCGATCCGATGGAAGCGGCGCACGTCCCCGGGCAGCACAGTCTGCTTGCCCTGGGTCGCGTGGCCTTCGAGCGCCACCCCCACGATCACGAGGCGAACGAGGACGAGGGCCCCTACGAGGCAGGCGATCCTCCGAGGCGTCGCGACCATCTCACCGTATCTACCCCGGCGGCCGTGAGAACCGAGTGAGATTGCGACGGCCTCCACCTGGCACCTGCCGTTCAGGCCTCGGGCCGCCCCGTGCTTCGGGGCCCACCGTTCTCATTGGAGCCTCATGGTGTCGAAATAGCTCCGGGTGGATCATGACGATTCGGGAATCTTTTCCGTGCGTTGTCCGAGCAGGCAAGACGCTGGTCAGCGGGTTTCCGCTTTGGCATGGGCGTAGCCGCGACGGGAGCATTGTTGGCGGCGACCTTCGCCACCGCGATGCGTTGGCCGACGGGCTCCTATGAGGCTTGGTTCTTGTGGGTGGCGGTTCGAGCGAACTCAGGAACTCCGCTGTACCGCGGCGTTGACTACGTCACGACACCGTCGCTATGTGGTCGATGCCGGGTCGGCATTGCGACGGTGGCCTCGTCAACCATCGAACCCGTCGGCGCCATGCCCGTGGTCACGGCACAGGCGGCAGCGTGGACCCGCCCCCACCCAACCTGCCTACGGCGAACCGTGGGCTATGACCTCGCTGCCGTAGCGGTCGAGGGCTTCGATGGCGTGCGCGAGGGAGTCGCCGGGGACGGAGACGCTGTTCCAGGTCACGCCCATCGCCGCCATGCGATCGAGTGACTCGAGGTGGGCGGTCGGCTCGAAGTCGTCGTCGGCCGGACCCGGCAGGCCGGTGGTGAAGGCGACGTCGATGGTGGCGCGATCCCGGCCGGCCTCGTCGACGTGTCGCCAAAGGTGCTGGAGCATCGGAGCGAGGTCGTCGAGCCCGTCGAGCGGCACGGTGCGCGAAGTCTGCGCGAGTGTCGCCGTGGCCGGGAACGGGTTCCAACCATCTCCGTGCGCGGCGACGCGGCGGCGGGTGAGCGCGCTGTTCCCGCCGATCCAGATCGGGACGTGCACCGGCTTCGGGTTCGCCGAGACCGCAGACGCCACGAACCCGGTGCCCTCGAACGCGTACTCGTCCTCGGACCACACCCCCCGGAGTACGGAGAGGGCCTCGTCGAACAGGACGTTTCGCTGCTCGAAGTCGACGCCCAGCGCCCGGTACTCGCCGCGCAGGTAGCCCGTCGCCACTGACAGCACGAACCGGCCTTCCGAGAGGGCGTCGAGGGTGGCGGCCGCCTTCGCGACCAGGAAGGGGTTCCGGTACGGGAGGACGAGGATGTTGGGGATGAGCCGGAGCCGCTCGGTGACGGCCGCGACGAGCGTGAGCGCGACGAACGGATCCAGGGCGTCGTGACCGCCCGCGCTGAGCCACTTCTGCGACGGCGCCGGATGGTCGGTGAATCCGATGCCGTCGAATCCGGCGGCTTCGGCGGCCTCGGCGAAGCGCGTGATCCCCGCCCGGCTGACGAACTCGGGATTGAACGGGTGCACCAAGAGGGGGTAGGTCGTCCAGTGATTCATCGGCGCACAATCTCACGGCCCGGTTGTCAGGAACAGCACAGCCGGGCGCCCTCTCGTTGCGCTCCGCCGAACTGACCCGATGCGTTCCCTCGAAGTGATCGGTCGTACGTCGGCGGGAAGCCCGAGCCCCGCCAACCTGCCCTGCGGCCACCCTGGCTTTCGCCGGGTTCGCAGGGTTGTTCTAAGGCGTGGTCGTCCACGTGCCGATCTGTCCCCTTATGGACGCCGGCCCGAGCGAGAAGGAAGCGACGCGCCCCGACACGAGCGAATCGACGCCGCTGTCCAAGCTCGAGCGGCCGTCGACCGAGTTGGAGCTGCTGCTCGGGTACTCGCTCGACATCCTCACCGTGCTCGAGCTCGACGGTTCGTGGCGCTACACCAGTCCCGCCGGGACGCTCGCGATGGGCTATCCGCGAGGCTTCGACCCGGTAGGCGGCATCTTCTCGCTGCTGCACGAGGAGGACGTTCCCGCAGCCCTCGTCGCCTTCCAGGACCTGGTCGACGGCGTCCGCTCCGAGACCGATCCGATCATCCTCCGCGTCCGCACCCCGGACGGCAGCTACCGGATGCTCGAGACGGTCGGGCGGAGCCTGGCCGACGATCCCGCCATTCGCGGCATCGTCCTCAACTCGCGCGACATCACCGATCAACGCCATGCCGAAGACGCGCTCCGACGAGAAGAACGCCGGTTCCGATCGCTGTTGCAACACGCGTCGGACTTCACGGTCGTCTGGGATGCCGACTTCCGCATCACGTACGTGAGCCCCTCGGTCGTCGAGGCCACCGGCGGGCTGTTCGTCAGTGGCACCGAGGTGCGACTCGCGGAGCTCGTCCATCCCGACGACTACGAGTACGCGGAGCAGGACTTCGCCGACCTGCTCGCGTCACCCTCCGGAACCGTTCGACGCATGCAGTTCCGCGTGCAGTTCGCGGAAGGCGGATACCGCTGGCTCGAAGCCGTGGTCGCGAACCTGCTCGCCGATCCGGACGTGACCGGCGTGGTGGTGAACGCCCGCGACGTCACCGAGCGTTTCGAGCACGAGCAGCGTCTCGGCCATCAGGCTTCCCACGACCCCCTGACCGGTCTCCCCAACCGGCTCGCATTCGAGACCGCGCTCGCCGAACGCCTGGCCCACGACCGTCGGGGCTGGGTGGGTCTGTGCTTCATCGACCTGGATCACTTCAAGTACGTGAACGACAGCCTCGGGCACGGAGCCGGCGACGAGCTGCTCCGGATCATCGCCCGGCGGATCCGCAGCGTCGTGCGCGAAGGCGCATTCGTGGCCCGGTTCGGTGGGGACGAGTTCGTGGTCATGGCCGGCAACGCCGACATGGCCGCGGTGGAGCGGCTCGGCAGCCGCCTGCTCTCCGCCATCACGGGCCCGACCCGGCTCGGCGAATCCGAGCTCTACGCCTCGGCCAGCATCGGCGTGGCGGTGGCGTCGCCCTACGAAGCCCGTGATGCCGAATCGATGATTCGAGAAGGCGACACCGCCATGTACGAGGCGAAGGCGCGTGGGCGGGGTCAGATCGTCCGCTTCGACGACGCCCTGCAGGAGAAGGCGCGCTCCACGCTCCGCCTCGAGACATCGCTGCAGCACGCGATCCGGCGCGGAGAGTTCACGGTCCACTACCAACCGCTCGTCTCCGCGACCGACCGCGGGCTCGCCGGGCTCGAGGCGCTCGTGCGGTGGAACCATCCGGACCTCGGCTTGACGATGCCCGCCACGTTCCTGCCCGCCGCGGAACGGAGTGGGCTCATCGCCCAGATCGACCACCAGGTCTTGCGCGCGGTCCTGCGCGACATGCGGAGCAATCCGGGCATGCCGCGGGTCTGGCTCAACCTCTCGGCCCGCGCGCTCTCCGAATCCCTCTACACGCGTCCGATCATCGCCGCCGCGGTGGAGGCCGGAATCGGCCTCGACCGGTTGGGATTCGAGATCACCGAGACCGCGTTGGCGGACGACATGAGCGCGGTGCGGGAGAACCTCACCCGCCTCCGTCAGCAAGGAGCGAAGATCGCGCTGGACGACTACGGAACCGGCTACGCCAGCCTGGTGAACCTGAAGCAGTTCCCCATCGACGAGCTGAAGATCGATCAGCGGTTCGTCTCCGAGATGCTCACGCAGTCGCTCGACCACGCGATCGTCTCCGGCGTCACCCGGATCGGGCACGCGCTCGGTGTGCAGGTCGTCGCCGAGGGGGTCGAGTCCGCCTCCCAGGCCGAAGCCCTGGTCGAGATCGGCGTCGACCTGCTCCAAGGCTTCTACTACTCACCGCCGGTTCCGGTCGGGGAGCTCGAAGCGCTGCTCTCGGCGTGGCCGATCCTCCCCACTACCTGCTGGACGTCTACCTTGCCCCGCGACCTGTCCGACGGGGTCTGACCCGCTCTCGACGCACCCTCCGATTTGCCGTCTGGACGTCGAGCCGGTCCGTGCGGATAAGGTGAACCTCACCAAAGTCGAGGGGGTCACGTGAGCAGTTGGGAAATCGTCCTACTGGGAGCCATCGCCGGCTTCACGATCTATCTCGGGCTTCCGGTCGGCCGACTGCAGAACGTCTCCGGCGCGGTGCGGGCCGGTCTCAACGCCGTGGCGGTCGGGATCCTGATCTTCCTGCTCTGGGACGTGTTGTCGGCCGGGATCGACCCGGTCGAGACGTCGCTCCTCGACGCCCGCAACCACGGCGGCTCCTGGCTCCGGTTCGCGGGCTTCGCCGCGCTCCTCACCGTGTGCGTCGCGATCGGGCTGATGACCCTTGTCCACTACGACATGTGGCTCCGACGGCGTCGGGCCGCAGGGGTCGACGGCCCCGGAGCCGCGTCCACCGCGACGCTGCGGTCCCACGCCGGTCCGATCGCGCGTCTCAGCGAACCAAAGCGGCTCGCGTTGTTCATCGCGCTGGGCATCGGGTTCCACAACTTCTCCGAGGGACTCGCGATCGGGCAGTCGGCGGCGAGCGGAGAGATCAGCTTGGCGCTGCTGCTCATCATCGGCTTCGGTCTCCACAACGCGACCGAAGGCTTCGGGATCGTCGCCCCGCTCGCGGCGGAGAACGAGCGACCTTCGTGGGCGTTCCTCGGCGTCATGGGGCTCATCGGTGGAGGCCCCACGTTCCTCGGCACGATCGTCGGCCAGGCGTGGGTGAACGAGTGGCTCTTCACCGCCTTCCTCGGTCTGGCCGCGGGGTCGATCCTCTACGTGGTCATCGAGCTGCTCGCCGTCGGGCGAAAGCTGGGCTACGTGGAGATCGCGACGTGGTGCATCCTGCTCGGGCTGTTCCTCGGCTTCGCCACGGACATGGTCCTGGTCGCAGCGGGCACCTGAGTCCGGACCCGTCAGGCGCAACCCGGATCAGGCCGCGCCGCCCGCCCGTTCCTCGCCGATGGCGTCGGTGTGGGCGGCGCGCCACCACAGGTCCGGCCACACCTCGGCCGGGTGGAAGCCGGCCCGGGTCGCGTAACGGTCCGCCTGGGCCCAGGTCCAGCCCCACGCTCGGGCGGTAGCGATCTCGGAGCCGCCGCACCGCAGCCGTCGGGCGAGGGAGCTCACGTTCGGGTGCCCGAGGAGCGCCTCGAGCGGGTCGATCGGGAACGTCACTCGCGCTCCTTCTCCGGTGGTGTCCGCGCGCCGCGGTGTACATCCCCTTTCTCGCATCGCCACATGAACACCGTGTCGCCGGCTCGTAGCGATTGCATTGCCATTCGCCGTACCCACGACGGCCGAACCGCGCCAGAGCGCCGTTTACCTGCTGTTTCCTTGACCGCGCGGCGGCCCCCTTGAAGGCTTCCCCCGACAATCACGGAGGAGCCGACCCCCTTGGGCCGCTGCAAGGTCTACGAGATCGAAGGACCCGATCCCGGCGAGACCGCGGGTGCTGTGCGCTGCCTCAGGGACGCCACCGCGACGATCGAGGTCGGCGACAAGAAGTACCCCATCTGCAAGAAGCACCAGGCCACACGCTGGCGACTCTTCAAGAAGAAGGGCTGGCTGTACGCGGTCGAATCCAAGGCTTGAGCGTCGAGGGCGCGTAGCCTCGGGACTTCTTCGAGGGGGTTCGATCCATGACGGAGTCGGCGGCTGGTTGGCACGCGGATCCCAGCAGGCGGCACGAACACCGCTACTGGGACGGCGAACAGTGGACGGACGACGTCGCCGACGCGGGTGTGCAGTCCAAGGATCCCGTGCAGTTCACCCCGCCGACCGACCCGTCGCACATGCCGACCGAAGCGGTTGCGCCCGTGGTCGCAGCGGCTCCGTACCCGCCCGGATCAGGCGCGCCGACGACCGTCGGCCCGACCGTGGCCCGCCGGCAGTACGCGCCGGTGCCACCGCCGCGGGATCGGTTCCCGCTCTGGGCGATGATCGTCATCCCGCTCCTGGTGCTCGCGCTGATCATCGTGGGCATCGTGATCTTCGCGACCTCGAGCGACGATCCGAAGCCGACGAGCACGACGACCACGAGCACCACCGCGAGCACGACGACAACGCTGCCGTCGACCACGACGACCCGGCCCATCACGACAACCACCGCTCCGCCGACGACCACGGCCCCGCCGACGACCACGGCACCGACCACGACGACAGCCGGCACCACCACGACCACCTGATCCGGACCGTCAGGTCCGACGGAGGCGAGGACCCATGTCCCGGGAAGCCCTGCTCGTCATGGACCTGCAGCACGGCATCGTCGAGCGCTTCGGCGACGACGCCGGATCGGTGCTCGGAACGCTCGTCGACGCGATCGCCGCCGCCCGGGCCGCCGCACTCCCCGTCGTCTACGTCCGGGTCGCGTTCCGTGACGGCGCGCCGGAGGTGAGCCCGAGGAACACCGTCTTCTCGCGGATGGCGTCGGCGATGAGCGAGACGGATCCGAAGACCCGGATCCACGCCGCGTTGGCGCCCCAGCCCCACGACGTCGTCGTGACCAAGCGCCGCGTGAGCGCGTTCACGGGCAGCGATCTCGACGTCGTCCTGCGTTCGCTCGGCGTCGACTCGCTCGTGCTCACGGGCATCGCCACGAGCGGCGTGGTGCTGTCCACGCTGCGTCAGGCCGCGGATCTCGACTTTCAGCTCACCGTGTTGGAGGACGGCTGCATGGATGCCGACCCCGAGGTCCATCGTGTGTTGATGGAGAAGGTGTTCCCGCGGCAGGCGTCGGTGATGTCCGCCACCGACTGGATCGACGCCCGGTCGTAGCGCCCGCACGAACGACCGGCCCGGCCCTCACTCGCTGCGCAGCAGTCGGGCGACGGGTGTGCGGGCGGCGAGCACGCCAGGACCGAGAGCCACGAGGTTCGCGACGACGAGCGTTGCCGCCGCCACCAGGATCAGCGGCAGGATGGGCGTCGTCACGTGCGGGACGACACCGACCTGATTCGCAACCGCGATCCAGGCCAGGCGCCCGGCGACCGTACCGATGAGCGTGGCGAACACGAGCGCCATGAGGGCGATCGTGGTCGCCTGCCACGTGACGACGACGAAGATCTCCCGGCGTACGAGACCCATCGCCTTGAGCACGGCGAAGTCGTTGCGGCGGGCCCGGAGCGAGATGAGCAGCACGTTCGTGAGCACGACCAGGGCCAGCGCGGCCAGGATCCCGGCGAGGGCGACGGGTACGTTTCGGACGTAGGTGAGTCCCACGACGTCGGTGGGTCGTTGCGGCTGGCGGTGCTGCAACCAGTCACCCTGGGCGAAGAGGTCGTGGTAGGGCTGCAGCACCGCGTCGAGCTGGGTGCCACTGCGGGGTGATCCGCTCGTCTTGACCAAGAGGTCGAAGTCGTTCGGGTCGTAGTTCGCAGCGTGGATTCGCAGCGCGGCCTGGGTGACGAGAGCGCCCGACCCCAACTCGGTGCTGTCGGTACCGCTGTAGTTGGACAGCGCGGGGAAGGCGGGCACACCGACGACGCGCATGCGGGTCGCGCCGCCTCGCGGGCGCGCAACCCGCACCACGTCACCGACGCGACGATGCAGGAGGCGGAGGGTTCGACGCCCGAGCGCGATCTCACCCGTCGTTGCGGGATCCCTTCCGGTGACCACGACCGGCGCCAGACCGCCCCGCAGCGACGCCACCCCGATCGCCGGCACGGCGTGGCCATCGACGAGGAGGCTCGCGTAGCGGAGTCGCGCCACGCCCCCCAGCGCCGCGTGCGTGGTCAGGCCGTGTTCGAGCTGATCGATGTCGGCCTGTGTGGCCTGATCGCCCTTCGAGACGCTGATCACGGCATCCCAGTTCCAGCCGTACCGGGCGGGAGTGGTGAGCAGGCCGTCGAGGTTCGCGCCGAACACGAGCGCGCCGATGAGCGCGGCCAACCCGAGCGACATCCCGGCCAGCATCGTCCGTGCCGGAACCGCACGGCCGCGCCCCGAATCGGTGGCCGCTCCGATCCCGAGTGTCGGGATGAATCCCACTCCGAGCGATCGCAGCACCCGCATGGTCCATGCGGGTGGCGAAGCCGGCTGCTCCCGCGCGAGCGCGGATCGCACCGCTCGGTACACGCCGGTTGCCGCCAGGAGAACGATCGAGACCAGGACGGCGGTGGCCCCGATGAGGAGGCCGAGCACGTCGACAACGGTCCCCGGATGCGGTTCTGCGATCCGGGCCGGTCCGATCGGGAATCTCCCCGAGCACGCGATCGCGACCGGCACACTGACGGCCGCCACGATGGCGGCGAAGGTGACGACGACCAACATCTCGGACCCGAACAGCTGTCCCTGCTCCATGCCCATCGCGCGCAACGCCGGGAAGTCGGGCGTCCGCGCTCGGGACCGGCGGACGACGGCTTGGGATGCCGCAATCAACGCCGTCAGTCCGAGCACGACCGCGAAGAGCGCCAGCGCGATCGTGCCCGGGCTCGTCGCCCGGTGCACCGTCGCCGAGATCTGGCCCACCGTCTGGTATTCGATGCCCTCGTGGGGCAACTGCCGGGCGACGGCGGCACGCAGGGCGGGCAGGTCCTCGACGCCGTGTCGGAGCCGTACGAAGAGTCCGAAGTAGAGCAACGCGTTCCGGTAGCGTCGGTCGAACGCCTCACTCGGGATGATCCGGGCGGGATTGCTGCCGTCGGCCGCGACGATGTCGCTGTCGATGCGCCCGATGCCCCGGACCCGCATCCGTATCGGCTGCTCCAACTCGGGGTTGCCGGCCTCGGTGAGCCGACCGGGGTGGACCACGAGCACGCTGCCAATCCGGAGATGGCGTTGGCGCGCCAGCGCGGGGCTCACGAGCACGCCGTGAAGGTCATCGGGATCAGGGAGCGAACCGGCCAGCATCTTCGGCCTCGCCAGCGTTCGCAGCGCGTGCCCGTCCCGCAGTGCCAGGACCTCGATGTTGTTGGCGCTCGCCATGTCGACGTGACCGGGTCGATCCTCGATCAGGGCGAGCAGGCCGTCGATTCGGCCGACGTCTACCACTTGGGGCAGACGGGCCACCGTCGCCGTCGTGAGCTTGCTCTGGGATCCCAGGTCCGGGTTGACGAGGACCGTTGCGGCCTGGGACGAGTCCAGGAACCGGGAGAACGCGCTCGCATTCCGGCGGGCGCCGATTGCGGTCGCGACCACGACCCCGGCGACCAGGCCTGCGAGCACCCCGCCGACGACGAGGAACCGGAGGCTGCGTCGAATCTCGGTTCGGGCGCGGAACCCCACCGCCCGTACATCCGCTCGGCTCATTGCCGTGCATCCGAGCACCTCGCGCACCCGTCCACCAAGGGCGCCATCCGGCCTTCCGTGGTGGTGCTGGCACGCCCTCCGAGCCCGGCGGAGCTCGCGGACGACACCGTGTCGTCCGGTTGCTCGTCTGCGCCGGGGTCAGGTCCCCCCGGACCGACCGGTCAACCCGGCTGGCGGAGCGCGGAGAGCATTGCGGCGCTGTCGATGTAGAACTCGGCCGCGACCACCTTGCCGTCGCTCAACGTCCACACGTGGGTCTCCGCGACGTCGAACGGCACCTGCGTCGCGATCACGTTGCCGGCGGTGCGGCCGTACTGCACGACCCGGTCGCCGGCCGCGTAGATCTCGATCGGCGTGACCGTCGACTGGATCGTGCTGGCAAGGGTGATCGCGAACGTCGCGATCCCGCCAGGACCCTCGTACCGACCGCCCCACGGCAGCGCTTCGTCCTGGGTGATGACGCAGGCGGGATCGCACAGGTCGATGACCCGCTCGAGGTTCTTCGCGTCGAATGCGGCGTAGATCTCCTGGATGACCCCGAGATTGGACATGGCTCCTTCAGGGATGGGTGAGCACATTGACGACCCGGCCCGACGGGTCTCGGAGCATGAACCGGCGAACACCCCAGGGCTCGTCCCGCAGCTCGTAGACGATCTCCTGGCCGCGATCGACGGCGCGCGCGTGCACCGCGTCGACGTCGTCGACCTCGATCGAGACGAACGGGTCGCGGCCTCGCTCCGCGTCGGGCTCGAACACGCTGAGCTGCGCCCCGTGGTTCTGGGGCGAGGCCAGGGTGACGATCCAACCCAGGTCCATCGCGACGTCGAAGTCGAACACGTCGACGTAGAAGTCGCGGGTCTCGACGGGGTTGGCGACGAACAGATTCGGGACCACCCTGCGCACGGCCACGGGTGCAGGGTAACGAAGGCGCCCGCGGTCCGGCGCCCCGTGCCGACCGCGGTACGAATCGGGTACCTTCCGGGACCAAGTCGTCCGGCCGAGCGCCGGCGACCGGCTCGAAACCGACGGGGGAGGGTTCGAGGCGTGACGGCACCCGCGACGCTCGACGGCATCGACCTCACCGATCTCGACAACTTCGCGCGGGGATTCCCGCACGACGTCTTCGCGGTCCATCGTCGGGAGGCGCCGGTCTTCTGGCACGAACCCACGCCGCACACGCCTGACGGTGAAGGGTTCTGGTCCGTCGCAACGTACGCCGAGACGCTGCGCGTGTTGAGCGACCCGGAGACGTATTCGTCCGAGCGCGGCGGGAGCCGCACGGGTGGCGGCACGCTCCTCCAGGACCTTGCCATGGCCGGCTTCGTCCTCACGATGATGGATGATCCCCGCCACAACCGGATCCGCCGCCTGGTGAGCACCGGGCTCACTCCGCGTCGGGTCGCGGCGTTCGAGGACGACCTGCGGCGTCGCACCCGAGCCCTGATCTCGGGGGTCGAGGACGCGACCCCGTTCGACTTCGTCGGCCAGGTCGCGTCGGAGCTGCCGATCCAGGTCATCTGCTCGCTCCTCGGTGTACCGGACGACGACCGGCACCAGCTGAAGGGCGTGATGGACGCGGCGTTCGACGTACGGGAGGGCGACGCCGGCGGCGCGCTGGCCGAGCCTGGGCGGATGGCGCGTGCCCGCACGTACGCCGAAGCACTGATCGCCGAGAAGCGGGCCCGACCGACCGACGACATGCTCTCGGTGGTGGTGCACGCCACCCTCGACGACACCGAACCGCCACAACTTTCCGACGTCGAGGTGTTCTCCTTCTTCTTCCTCCTCTTCTCGGCCGGGTCCGACACCACCCGCAACGCGACGTCGGCCGGACTGCTCGCGCTGATCGAACGCCCGGAGATGCTCGACGCGTTGCGGGTCGATCCGACGTTGATCCCCACCGCCGTCGAGGAGATCCTCCGGTGGAGCGCGCCATCGCCGTCGAAGCGTCGGACCGCCACCAGGCTCACCGAGCTCGGTGGTCACACCGTCGAGGCCGGTGACAAGGTCTTCTTCTGGGAGTCATCCGCGAATCGCGACGAGCTCGTGTTCGACGCACCGATGACCTTCGACATCCGTCGCAACCCGAATCCGCATCTCTCGTTCGGGCATGGCGTGCACTACTGCCTGGGCGCGAACCTCGCCCGGCTGGAGCTGCGGGTCATGTTCGAGGAGCTGCTGGGCACGTTCGCCCGCTACGAGGTCGTCGAGCCGGCGGAGTGGACCCGCAGCAACCGTCACACCGGGATCCGACGCCTCTGTCTCGAGCTCGACCGATCACCCCGCTGATCCACCTGGCTTGCGCACCCCCGACCGAAGGACGGTTACCACGTGCTCGACTTCCTCGTGAGCGCAGACCTCCTGATCGACGACTTCACCGCGGTCGTCGAGCGCGCGCAGACCCGTCTCGGCTTCGGGGCGCCGCGTGACAACTGGTTCGGTGGGGCCGAAGGCCGCGGGTTCGAGGTCGTGTTCCTCCGCGCCCAGCCGTCGCTCAAGGCGGCGCCGACCCGGCTCGAGATCATGGCCTCCCGCTCGATCGACCCGTCGATCCCCATGGCGATGACGCTTCCGCACATGCCCGGTCTCCGCCGGCATCAGGAGGCGTTCCCGGTCCGCACCCACGGCACCGTGTTCGCGACGAGCGAGATGCAGACGGCGATCGACCGCGTGCGGGAGCTCGGCATCCGGCACTGGCTCGACGCCAAGAACGAGCTCGCACCGCACGACCGCCTCTGGATCGGAGTATCCGAGGACGGCAAGGACGAATGGATCCCGGGGGACGACGGCGGGCTCCTCATCGAGCTGGTCGAGTCGGCGTCGATTCCCGGGGTCGTCGAATCCGCGGAGCTCCCCGACCCCACCGACCTGTCGACCATGGAGCCCGGAGCCCTGGTGCGGATCGTGGCCCGACGATGGTTGGTGCCCGACGTCGATAGCTCGCGCGACGCGTTGCAACACACCTTCGGCGTCGAGATCGACGAAGCCATCCCGACCGGGCGGGGCGGCGACGGCCGGGTGCTCACCATCCGACCCGACCATCCGCGCAGCGCCGTCGTCGAGATGATCCAGCCGAGCACCGGAACGGAGGAGGCCGCGCTCGTCGACCGGCACGGACCCCTACCCTGGCGGATCATCGTCGCGGTCAACGGCCTCGACGCCAAGCGGGAAGACCTCGAACGCCGGGGAACGCCGTACGAGAACCGCGCCGACCACGTGACCGGCGCCGACAGTGTGGCCGTCGACCCCACGATCCTGAGCGGCGTCCCGATGTCCTTCGTCGACGTGCCCTGAGTCGGCGGTCAGCCGTCCTTCGCTTCGTCCTCGGGGGCGGTCACGACCTGGGCGGCGGTTGCGAGGCCGTCGGCGAGGTAGGCGATGAGGCGGGATGCGTCCTCGATCGAGAGCGGGAAGGTCTCGGTGCAGGTGTCACCGCGCCAGACGCTGAGGTTGACCAGGCCCTGATCGAGGTGCCAAGAGGCGCGGAGCGCGGTGCCGTCCTCGTCGATGAACAGCTCCTTGCCGACGGGAGGGAACGGGTGCACTTCGCCCATGAGCAGAGTGTGGGCCCGGCGAGCTGGAGCTGTCCAGCTGCTAGCGGCCGGCCCCGGCCTGTCGACTCGGCTCGGCCGCCGTCAGGGCGCTTCGAGCAGGGCGGGAAGGAGCTCGGGCCCGTGACGAGTGACGTCGGCGCGGGTGGGCGCCGACATCGCGAGTCCGGCGAATGTGAACACCGCCGCGACGAGCGTGAGCCAAGGCGTGGCGGTGACGACCGTGGCGAAGAAGCCCACGAGCTCGACGCAGTTGGACGCGGCGACCTTCAGGAAGAACAGCTGACGGTATTCGCCGCGGACCGCGTCGGGAGTCTCACCGACGATCGGCCGCCGACGCAGTGCCGCCACGGTCACCAGAGCTGCGATGCCGACCAACACGATCACGCCGAGCCAGACCTCCACCGACGTGCGTGAGCCGTGCCCCGACGTGATGAAGAACGCAGCCAGCACGATCAGGACATCGGCCTGGACGAAGCTCAACGAGAGCGTTCGCAACTCGGGCAAGGTCGCCCGCCCGCGGGGTCGGACCGGGCTGATGAACCGCCACGTGCCGCGCCATCCCGGATCATCCATCCGACAGATGTTCCCGTACCCCGTCCGATCGAACCGCAGGGCCCGAGCGCGGGTCAGACGGGCAGGCTGGGCCCTCGGATGACATTCTTCGGTGGAATCGAATCCGAAGGCGATGTTCGTGCGTGTGTTCGGCAGTGACCGGTTCGGGGGGACGGATGGAAGCGGCGCCGGCGGATCTCGTGGCGTTCTGCGCCCGGGAATGGTCCCGCCTGGTCGGAACGCTGACGCTCTACACGGGGGACCGCCTCCTCGGTGAGGAGCTGGCCCAGGAGACGCTGGCCCGTGTGTGTCGCGATTGGGCGCGCATCGGGAATCTGGAGTCTCCCGGAGGTTGGGCGCACCGCGTGGGAGTGAACCTCGCGAACTCGCACCGACGCCGACAGCGTTCGGCCCGGCGGGCCGCATCCAGGATGGCGCAACGTCCGGACGCGGCGGCGATGACCGATCTCGCGGCGGCCGTGGCGATTCGCGGGGCGGTGGCGAAGCTTCCGGAGCGTCAACGTCGGGCGCTCGTCCTCCGGTACTACGCCGACCTCTCGGTACGCGAGGTCGCCGACGCGATGCGCGTCCCGGAAGGCACGGTCAAGACGCTCACCCGCAGGGCGATCGAACGATTGCGGGCGGCAGATCTCCTCGGCGACGCCGAGTTCGAAAGGGAAGCGACCGATGTCCACTGAACTGCGCGACACGTTGGAGCTCGGAGCGGGTCAACCCGGATCGACGGCGGACGTCCAGGTCGCCTGGACCCGCGGACGCAAGCTGCGCCGGCGCCGCACGCTGCGGCGCGGGACCGGCGCGGTCCTGGCTGCATGCATCGTCGTGGCGGGCGTGTACTCCGTCGTCGGCACCGGGAATGACGAACGCGCCGGACGGCTCTCCGTCGCCACCGACGGAGCCGATCCCGCGGCGGCCGACTTCGCGTTCTCGATGGCGATGCCTGCGGGATGGACGCAGACCTCGCAGTCGCTCAGCCCCGGCCTGACGGCACCGGCGCGGATCTTTGTCGCGTCGACGTTCGACGCGCCGGCGTCCGGGACGTTTGCACGCGGATGCGCGATCCTTCCGCCGGCCGAGGCCCTGTCGAAGATGCGATCGGTCGATGCGTTGGTCTGGGTCTTCGAGACCGCCGCTTCGGGTGGCGGCGTGCCTCGCCCGGCCCACCTGGACGATGCGGCGGGGTCCGAGCTGCCGTGCGGAGGCGGACCGGTCGCGCCCGGGATCCGCGCCCGCTGGATCCCGTTCACCGAGTCGGGCCGCGACATCTACGCGGTCGTCGCGGTCGGAGGCGACGCGAGCTCGGAGCGACAAGCGCAGGCATACGCACTGCTGAACTCCATCCAATTCGACGGAACCCCGCCAACAGTCACGCTTCCGCCCACCGGGCCCCCGGCGACCACGCTCCCGCCCGCGGCCACGACCACCCCGCCGGCCTCGACCGTGCCCGCGGCGAACCTCCCGCCGGCGGACGCACCGACGGACGCGCGCATCCGGAAGGCCGTGCTCGGATGGCTCGGGACACCAACCGCTGACCTCGCGCCATACGTGGAGGACTTCGCGTCGATCCGGGACGTCGAGCTACAAGGCGCGGCGCAACACTCGGCCGCCGAGCTCGCGGCGTACAGCGGTCAGGTCGACTCGGTGACCCTGACGAGTCCCACGACGGCCGACGTGCAGTACACGCTGCTCAACGGCGGGCACGTCGTCTTCAGCTCGCTCTCGGGCAGGGTGGTCGAGATCAACGGTCAGTGGATGGTCTCCCGCGAGACGGTCTGCGACCTCCTGACCCGAGGCGGCCTGCAATGTCCGCCGCGGTCCAGATGATGTGGGGGAGTGACGCGCGCCGCTGACTACGACAGGCGCGCGCGCTCCGTTGCGCCCTACGGTCGGATCCGATGGGATCCGACCGGTGAAAGACGCAGACCTGACGTGAGTTGGAAGCTCTGGCGGGTCGAGGCGCTGGTCGCCGGTATCGCGTGCGTCTTCCTGTTGGTGAAGTCGGTGGTCGACGCGTACAGCGGCCACGGTTTCCTCAGCGACCTCGCGTACGGGGTGATCGCGGGCGGTGCAGCCGCGCTTTGCTGGCGCAACAGCAACGCCCCTCGTTGAGCGAGGCGCATTCGGGTACCGTCTCGCGCACACCCACGCCATCCGGGCCGGGCGAGTGGTTCGAAGAGCGCGCATGAGCCTTCGGAACTTGGGACGCATCGCCGTCGCCTTCTTCATCGGTCTCGCCGGATACGTCCACTACCGGATCTGGAAGGTCGAGTACCGCCACGCACCGGTGCGCGAGATGTTCGTCGCCAACTGGGTCCTGTCGGCCGTGATCGCCGTCGGCCTGGTCCTCGTCGTACTCGTGCCGGCCATCCGATGGCTCGGTCGCCTGTTGCTCGTCGGCGCACTGCTGCTCGCGGTCGGGAGCATCATCGCGTTCGTGCTGAGCCGCGGGCCCGGCCTCCCGACCTTCCACGGCACCTTCAAGGAGAGCGGCCTCGAGACCACCGGCAAGTACGTCTTCGACCTCGGGAGTGCGAAGGTGATCCTGGTCTCCGAGTCGATCGCCGCGGTCCTGTCGATCGTCCTCCTGATCCCGGGTCGGAGGACGCGTCACTGACCTGCCGCGTTCGAGCGGTCACCGGCAACAATGGCGCCATGAAGGCGTGGGCGGTACGGGAGCCGGGTCCGATCGACAGCGGGCCACTCGAGCTCATCGAGCGCGAGGAACCTCAGCCGGGGCCGGGCGAGGTGCGAGTCCGGGTGTCGGTCTGCGGCGTCTGCCGCACCGATCTCCATCTCGCGGAAGGCGACCTGCCGCCGCACGGTCACGAGGTGGTCGTCGGCCACGAGATCGTCGGGGTCGTCGACATGCTCGGCGACGGTGCGTCGAGGCTCGCGCTGGGCCAGCGGATCGGCATCGCGTGGCTGCGCTGGACGGATGGGGTCTGCCGCTTCTGCCGGCGCGGTGACGAGAACCTGTGCGTCGACCCGCGCTTCACGGGCTGGGATGCCGACGGCGGCTACGCCCAGTACGCGGTGGTCGACGAGCGTTACGCCTACGAGCTTCCCGAGCAGTTCTCCGACGAGAAGGCCGCGCCCCTCCTCTGCGCCGGCATCATCGGCTACCGCGCGTTGCGGAGCTCCGAGCTTCCCGCGGGCGGCAACCTCGGCATCTACGGCTTCGGCGGTTCGGCCCACCTCGCGGCCCAGGTCGCGATGGCGGAAGGCGCCGCGGTGTTCGTGATGACGCGTTCGGCCGAGGACCGCCGCCTCGCCACCGAGCTCGGTGCCGCGTGGGTCGGTGACACCTACGACCGACCGCCGGAGCCCGTCGACGCCGCGATCACCTTCGCGCCCGCGGGCGAGATCGTGCCGGTCGCGATGGAGGCGCTGGATCGCGGCGCGACCCTGGCGGTCGCCGGCATCCACCTGACCGACATCCCCGCATTGCGGTACCAAGAAGACCTGTTCCAGGAACGCCGGCTCCGCAGCGTGACCGCCAACACGCGCCACGACGGCGAGGAGTTCCTCCGCATCGCGGCCCGGATCGGCATCCAGGTCGAGACCCATCCGTACGAGCTCGACCGGGCCGATGACGCCCTGCGCGATCTCGCCCACGACCGCTTCTCCGGCGCCGCGGTCCTGCGCATGCCGCCGGATTGACGCCCGCTGGTCGCGTGCGCGGTGTCCGGCACGGCGGGTTCGATCGCCGCGACATAGCGGTCGAGGAGGCGCCGACCCCATAATTCCGGGATGCCGAA
>JAODBH010000224.1 GCA_025463865.1 Actinomycetes bacterium
GACCACCGTCGGCCGAGATCTGAAGCGGCCCGCCCTCGAACCCCGTCGCCCAGAACTCGTACGCATCGACGGGCTCGAAGCCGAGGTGCTCCGCGTACCACTTGGCGGCCTCGGCCCGATCCGGCACACGGATGTGGACGTGGTCGAGCCGTCCCATCGAGAACGCTGGTCGCTCTGACGTCATGGCGGCACCGTACCTACCGAACGATGGTCGTCGGCTGCAACCGTCGGCCTCGCCGACGGCCCCGATGGCCACAAGCACGACGCCATGAGGGTCGGCAGACTCGCCGTGTGCAGTTCAGCGCAGATCTCCGTGATCGGGTCACCGACGGAAGGATCACGGTCTCCTATCGGCTCTGGTCGAGGCCGCAGGTCAAGGTCGGGGGCGTCTATCGCCGCAATGCCGTCACGATCCGAGTCGACGACATCGAGCTCGTGCCGTTCTCCTCGATCACCGATGACGATCTCGCGCGGACAGGAGAGCCCGACCTCGAGGCCCTCCGCCATCGAGCCGCCCACGCCGGCCCGATCGACGACGACACGCTCGTCTACCGCGTCGAGTTCCACGTCGTCGACTCCCCCGAATGACCCCGGTCGCGTCCGCGTCAGGCGGCCCAAGGGGCGAACCCACCTTGCGCCCTGACGTCGCCGTCAGGTCAGCGCATGCGATACGAGACGGGAAGGTGCTTCAGGCCGCCGACGAAGACCGTTGCCGATCTCGACGGCTCACCCGCGAGCTGCAGGTCGTCGACGCGCTTGAGGAGCTCTTCGAAGAAGACGCGCAGCTCGAGGCGCGCGAGGTGCGCTCCGAGACAGAAGTGGACGCCGTAGCCGAAGGCGACCTGCTTGTTGTCGTGGCGCCCGACGTCGAATCGGAACGGATCGTCGAACACGGTCTCGTCGCGGTTCGCCGACAGGTACGCGAGGTAGACCGAGTCGCCGGCCGGGATCGTCACGTCGGCGACGGTGCGGTCCTCGGTGGCGGTGCGCATGAACTCCTTCACCGGCGTCACCCACCGGATCATCTCCTCGACGGCGGTTCCGCCGAGCGACGGGTCGTCGCGCAGGCGTGCGAGCTGGTCGGGGTAGCGCAGCAGCGCCTCCAGCCCCCCGGCGATCGACGAGCTCGTGGTGTCGTGCCCTGCGGTGGCGATGATCACGTAGTACGACGCGGTGTCGAAGTCGTTGAGCGGTTCGCCGTCGACGGTGGCGTTGGCGATGACCGACGAGAGGTCGTCGGTCGGATTGGCCCGGCGGTCGGCGGTGAGCGCCACGAAGTACTGGAAGAAGTCGAGCATGACCGCCATCTGCTCTTCCGGAGCGCGGGAGCGGAGGAGCTCATCGTCGTCGCCTCCGAACGCCTCTTTGGTGAGCTGCAGGATCCGGGGGAAGTCCTCCTCGGGCAGCCCGAGGATCGACAGGATGACGTGGAGCGGGAAGCCGACCGCCACCTCTTGCACGAAGTCGCACGAGCCGCCGAGGTCGGCCATGTGATCGATGTAGCGGACCGCGAGCTCGCGGATGCGGTCCTCCAGCGAGCGAATGCGGCCCGGGAGGAACCAGCTCGACGTGACGCCGCGGATCGCCTTGTGATCGGGGTCGTCCATGTGGATGAGCGTGCGCAACATCTGGCCGCCAGCGTTCGCTGCCGCTCGCTCCTCGATGTCGGCGGGGAGGAGCAGCGGACGAGGCGCGTTGAGAAAGTGCTCGTTGTCGCGCTCGACATCCAAGACGTCGGCGTGGCGAGTGATCGCCCAGAACGGCCGGTAGCGCTCGGACGCCACCCGCACGACCGGGTGCTCGCGTCGCAGCACGCGGCACGCGTCGTGGAAGCGTTGCTCGTCCGCGTACGCGGTGGGGTCCACGAAGACGTTGGTCAGATCGGTCAGGTCGGTCAGGCTCACGGCGTCCCCCTCTGCACGATCTCCATACAGTAAGTTATGTTATTGTCCCGCGCAAGAGCGGGAGAGCGACACCACATGCGCCAGAGCAAGGACGACTACTACCGCACCGCGCTGGAGCTGCTCGCCGAGGGCGGCGTGGACGCGCTGACCATGGCCAACCTGTGCGCGCGCCTCGGCGTCACGACCGGCAGCTTCTATGCGCACTTCGGCGGCATCCGAAAATTCCACACCGCCTTCCTCGAGCAGTGGGCAGAGGGCCGCGTGTACCAGCTCAAAGAGCAGGTGGACGCCACCCCCGACCCCCTCGACCGCATCGACCTGCTCCGGCGCATCGCCGTCGCCGTCAACCACGAAGCCGAGAGCGCGATCCGCGGCTGGTCCCGCACCAACCCCGTCGTCGCCGAGTTCCAACGCCGCGTCGACCGCGTGCGCGAGGAGGTGCTCGTGCAGGCGTTCGTCGACATCGGCATCGACAAGACGGAAGCACGCGTCCTCGCGCGCATCGGCCTCACGATCCTCGTCGGCACCCAGCAGATCGAGGAGAAGGTCGATCGCAAGCGACTCGACACCCTCTTCACGGAGTACCAACGCTGGCTCCAGTTCCGCATGCAGACCTGACGTCCGTGCGAGTGAGACATCCCGCTGCCAGGAGGTTCAGGGCGGGATCGCAACCCCGGCCGGCCCGACCTACGCAGACGCGAGCAACCCCGACGACCGGCGGATCGTCAACCCTCAGCGCCTATCCGCGCGAGTCCTTAGTCGGGGATTCCGAGTGCGGCGTTCACGTCCCGATTGGTGCAGGCATCGATCTGCTGAACGTCCCCGCCGTAGGACATCAGGCCGTTGTCGGCCGCGGTCCGGTCCTTCAATCCGATCCCGACGTGGCCATAGGCTTCGTGGCCAAGGTTGCTCGTGAAGCTGTCGGCGGTGTTCTGGTTGCGGGCGGCGTGGTCAGCGGCCGTCTCGCCCCGCTGCCACGGTGCGTCCGTCCGGAACAGGTTCGAGTTCAGTTGGACCCAGCCTTCGGTCGGTCGACGGTCAGCCCCAAGCACCCAGCGGGCGCTTCCTGCAGCGCCCCCGGGCAGGCTGGTGGACCAGGTGACGAAGATCGGCAGCGACCCCGCGATGGGCGCCGTCGATGTCGTCACATCGAAGCGGTAGTTCTTCGCGGTCCTCGCCATGTCCCGGTTGAGCGCAGTCGCCGCATCCTGCATTGCCTTGACCGCGT
>JAODBH010000230.1 GCA_025463865.1 Actinomycetes bacterium
GCGCGCGTCGTGCTGAAGTCGAGCGCGTCGGCGAGGTTCTTGGCGTGCTTGTCGCGCGCGGTCATGGGCTTCAGGCCCCAGCGCCACTCGATCATCTTCAGGATCGAGGTGTGCTCGTAGGGCCCGGCCTTCTCGATCTTCTTCGGCGCGTAGGGCCCGACGGCGATCGCGGGAACCCGGAAGCCGAGACGGCTGTAGTCGGGGTGCGGTCCCGGGTTCGGGTTGTGGTTGTTGTCGACGACCTTCGGCGGCGCCACGTGGTCGTAGAAGCCGCCGTTCTCGTCGAAGTTGATCACGAAGACCATCCGTTCCCACTGCGGGCTGTTGCGCAGCGCGTTGTACACGTCGGCCACGTAGCCCTCGCCCACCTGGATGTTGCCGTGCGGGTGGTAGTCGTTCGACGTACCGACGAACTCGGCCAGGTTGGTGAAGTCGGGTTCCACGAAGGTGACGTTGGGCAGCGTTCCGGCCGACGCGTCGCTGAAGAACTGCTGCACGGGGTACGTGATGTCGTCGTAGCGCTTCGACGCGAAGAGCTTCGTCATCGGCTGGCCCCAGTGGTAGTAGCCGGCCTTCAGGCCGGCACCGCGCACCCGGTCGAAGATCGAGAGCTTGATCTTCGACGGACGCGGCGTCCTGCTCGTGGGGTAGTTGCCGCTCACGTCCTGGTCCGTCGCCGCGCAGAGTTGGTAGAAGCGGTTGGGCCAGGTGGGTCCCATGAGCGAGCAGTGGTACGCGTCGAAGAGCGTGTAGTTCTGGGCCAGGGCGCCGAGCACGGGGACCTGGGCCTCTTCGTAGTAGCCGATCGGGAAGTGGTCACCCGTGGTCTGGGTCTGCAGCCAGCCGTCGACCTTCCCCCGGTTGTAGTGCTTCACCATCGTCTCCCACGTGTGCCACGGGTCCTTCTCGGTACACCCCTGGAAGTCGGTGCCGAGGGGGTAGGTGGCTGCGGGCGCGCCCGTGAGGTCGGGATAGGTGAGCCCGGCCTGCTTGCCGTTGGCGCCGGGCACCCAGCCGAGGAGGTGGTCGAAGGACCGGTTCTCCAGCATCAGCACCACGACGGTGTCGAAGGGCGCCTTGCTGCCCGGCGGAAGTGGCTTGCGGGCCCTCGTGGGCTTCGAACCGGTTGCGGGCGGTTTGGCGGCGAAGGCCCGGGGGGATCGACCCGCCTCGAGCGCGACCAGGGCGGCGCTCGCGGCCGTCGCTCCGAGGAAGGTCCGACGCGAGATGTCCGACGTTTGCTGTTCCATGGCGCGGCCCCCCAGCCTGCGACCGCCTCTGCGGCGGCGTGGGCCGGAGCGTACGTGAACGGGAGGGAAACGGCCGCGGACCGAGCCCGCCGTGTCGCGCGCGTTCCAATCGCGTTTCCGGCCCTATCGGCCGACGTGAGGCGGCGGTATCGTGCGCCATCGTCCATGACACGGGTGTCAGGTTCACCTGCGCGCGTCGTAACCACCGGAAGGGCTCGTGGGATCGTTCGTTCTCCGCCGCGTGCTCGCGCTGATCCCGTTGCTGCTGCTCATCACGTTCATCGTCTACGCGCTCGTGCTGGTGATCCCGGGTGACCCGGCGCGGACCTTGGCCGGGGGCACGAAGGCCACGCCGCAAGCCGTGCACGCGATGCGGCTCCGTCTCCATCTCAACGAGCCGATCTACCAGCAGTATTGGCGCTGGCTCACGCAGGTCCTGCGCGGCGACCTCGGTCGCCCGCTGTTCGGTGGGAGCCAGACCGTCGCCCAGGGGATCGCGAGCCGCTTCCCGGTCACGCTGAGTCTCACCCTCGGCGCCATGTTCGTTGCTCTGCTCATCGGCATTCCCGGCGGGATCATCGCCGGCATCCGGGCCGGTTCCTGGCAGGACCGCTCGACCACCTTCGGTACCAGCCTCGGCATCGCGATCCCCGACTTCTGGTTGGCGATGGTGCTCGTCGTGGTGTTCGCGGTCCAGAGCCACCTCCTTCCGGCTTCGGGCTACGTGTCGATCACCCATGATCCGCTCGGCTGGCTCCAGGACATGATCCTTCCGTGTCTCGCGCTCGGCGTCGCCGGCGGTGCTTCCATCGCGCGGCAGCTGCGCGGCTCGCTGATCGACGTGCTCGATCAGGACTACATCCGCACCGCTCGCTCGATGGGGCTGAAGAGCCGCAAGGTGATCGGTGTGTACGCGCTCAAGAACGCGGCGACACCCGTGCTCACGGTCGTCGGTCTGCAGTTCGCCTATTTGTTGGGCGGAACGTTCATCATCGAGCAGATCTTCTCGATCCCCGGCATGGGCCAGTACATCCTCGGCGCAATCGACACCAAGGACCTCCCGATCATCCAGGGCGTCGTACTGGTGACCGCGGTCATCTTCGTGTTCGTCAACCTGCTCGTCGACATCACCTACGGCTACCTCACGCCGAAGGTGCGGTCGTCGTGAGCATGCGAGCGCCCCTCGGTGGGCTTCCCCTCCCGATCGGCGAGGAGCAGGCGCACGAGATCGGCGCCGACCCCGAGCGGATCGAGAGCGGTGGCCGGTTCTGGGCCCGGTTCCTCAAGACCCGGACCGCGGTGATCGCGCTCGCGTTCATCGTCGTGCTGCTGTTCTGCGCGGTGTTCTCGAAGTGGGTGTCGCCCTTCCCGCCGAACAAGATCTTCACCGACTTCAACACCGGGCCTTCTTCCGCACACTGGCTCGGGACCGATTCCGTCGGCCGCGACATCCTCAGCCGGATCATCGCGGGCGCACGTGTGTCACTGCAGGCCGCGTTCCAGATCGTGATCCTGGCGCTCATCGCCGCGGTGCCCATCGGGCTCATCGCCGGATACTTCGGCGGTTGGCGCGACGGCGTGCTCATGCGGATCATGGACGCGATGTTCGCGTTCCCCCCGCTGATCCTGGCCTTGGCGGTGGCGTCGTTGCTCGGCAAGAGCCTCTTCAACGAGTCGCTCGCGATCGCCGTGGTCTTCGTGCCCAGCTTCGTGCGGCTGATCCGCGGTCAGGTTCTCGCGATCCGGGAGGAGACGTTCATGGAGGCGTCGCGCTCGTTGGGCGCGAGCAACAGCCGGATGATCCGCAAGCACGTGCTGCCCAACGTCGCGTCGCCGCTCATCGTGCAGGTCGCGCTGGCGCTGGGCTACGGGTTGTTGGCCGAAGCGGGGCTGAGCTTCCTCGGCCTCGGTGTGCAGCCACCGCAGGCGAGCTGGGGCGGAATGCTCTCGGACGCCTACAACTACATCTTCTCCGACCCCTGGGGCCTGATCCCGCCGGGCGTCGCGATCGCGATCACTGTGCTGTCGTTCAACCTGATCGCCGACGGGCTGCGCGACGCGCTGGGCCGCGAGCGGTTCCGGGAGGAGAAGTGACGAGCGCCGTGCCCCTCGAGGCTGCGGTCCCGGCCGAGCCGTTGCTCGCGGTCGACGGCCTCCGGGTCGAGTTCGCCGGACCGGCCGGGTGGCAGCCCGTGGTGGAGGACGTCTCGTTCACCATCGGCAGAGGCGAGACCCTCGGCATCGTCGGCGAGAGCGGCTCGGGCAAGACCGTCTCCTCGTTGGCGGTGATGGGTCTCATCCCGAAGGGGAACGGCCGCGTCGCGCAGGGCACGATCGACTTCGAGGGGCGCAACCTGCTCGAGCTCGACGGCGAGGCGATGCGCCGGGTGCGCGGCGAAGAGATCTCGATGATCTTCCAGGAGCCGATGACGAGCCTGAACCCCGCGTTCACCATCGGCAAGCAGATCAGCGACGCGGTCCGGGCACACCGGGGGGTCTCACGCGCGGCCGGGAAGAAGCGCGCGGTCGAGATGCTCGACCGCGTGGGCATCCCCGACGCCGACAAGCGCGTGGACCAGTACCCGCACGAGTTCTCGGGCGGCATGCGGCAGCGGGCGATGATCGCGATGGCGCTGTCGTGCGACCCGAAGCTGCTGATCGCCGACGAGCCGACCACGGCGCTCGACGTCACGGTGCAGGCCCAGATCCTCGACCTCATGCGGTCGCTGCAGGAGGAGACCGGTACTTCGATCCTGTTCGTCACCCACGACTTCGGGGTCGTGGCCGACATCTGCGACCGGGTCGCGATCATGTACGCCGGCCAGATCGTCGAGCAGGCGTCGGTGTCGGCCGTGTTCGCCCGGCCCCGCCATCCCTACTCCGAGGGCCTTCTGGTCTCGATGCCGCAGGCGGCGCGCGCCGGCGAGCGGCTCACCGTGATCCCGGGTCAGGTGCCCGCCCCCGGCGCGATCCCCGTAGGTTGCCGCTTCCAGCCCCGTTGCTCCTACGCCGAGCCCGAGTGCGCCGACGTGCCGGTGCAGCTGGTGACGGTGGCCGACGGCTCGTCGGCGCGTTGCCTGCGTTCGGAGGTCGTCGAGCTCCGGAGCGCCGCCGAGGTCTTGTCGCACGCCGCGAGCGGCCCGGAGCGGGGCGGACGCGAGGTGTCGGAGACCCACTTGCTCTCGGTCACCGGTCTCGTGAAGCACTTCCCCGTGGGCGGCGGCGTGCTCCGGCGGGCGAAGGGGCGGGTGCGAGCCGTCGACGGCGTGGACTTCAGCATCAGTCCGGGTGAGACCCTCGGCCTCGTCGGCGAGAGCGGCTCGGGCAAGTCGACCGTGGCCCGGCTCGTGGTCGGTCTGCTGCCGGCGACCGAGGGCAGCGTCGCGATCAACGGCGAGGAGACGCTCACGCTCAAGGGCCGCGCGATGCGCGAGGCCCGGCGCAACATGCAGATCGTCTTCCAGGACCCGTACTCGTCACTCGATCCGCGCGCCACCATCGGCGACAGCGTCGGTGAGCCGCTCGAGATCTACGAGCACATGAAGGGCCGCAAGCGGGACGAGCGAGTCGTCGAGCTCCTGCGGCTGGTGGGTCTCGGCTCACACGTGCTCCGTCGCCAACCGCACGAGTTCTCGGGGGGTCAGCGCCAACGCGTCGCCGTCGCCCGCGCGCTCGCACTCGAGCCCCGCCTCCTCGTGTGCGACGAGCCCGTGAGCGCGCTCGACGTGTCGACGCAGTCGCAGGTCATCAACCTGCTCGGTGATCTCCAGGAACGGCTCGGCCTGGCGTATCTCTTCATCGCGCACGACCTCTCGGTCGTCGAGCACATCAGCCACCGGATCGCGGTGATGTATCTCGGACGGATCGTGGAGATCGGCCCCGCGGACGAGGTTGCGCGCCGCCCGCGCCACCCCTACACGGAGGCATTGGTCTCCGCGATCCCCACGCCGGATCCGGTGGTGCAACGGAGTCGTAAGCGGATCGTGCTGCAAGGCGACATCCCGAGTCCGGCCAACCCTCCCTCGGGTTGCCGCTTCCACACGCGGTGTCCCTACGTGATGGACGTGTGCCGGCACGAGGACCCGCCGGCGTTCGAGACCGAGGTCGGCACGACGGTGTACTGCCACCTGCACACCACGGGTCCGGTGCTCGGAGGAAAGCCGGTGGCGCTCATCCCGAACTGAGCCCGCGCGTGCGCGACGGCAGCGTCAGCCGACGCGTGCGGGGAGGATGTGCTCGGGGTCGCGGGCACCGGGTCCGACGACGGTGCGCACCGCGCTCGACTTGAGCGGCTTGCCGCACTCGGAGCACGTGGGGACGACCGTCATGTGCTTGCCGCAGGCCTTGTGCATGAGCTCCACCGGGGGCCCGTCGGGGGCCGCCCACTTGTCTCCCCACTGGCGCATCATCGTGAGGACCGCCCAAAGGTCGCGGCCCTTCTTGGTGAGCTGGTAGTCGTAGCGGGGCGGGTGCTCCTGGTACGCCACCTTCTCGAAGACGCCCTGCTCGACGAGCCGGGCCAGGCGCTGGTTCAACACGTTGCGCGAGATGCCGAGCCGGGCCTGGAAGTCGTCGAACCGGGAGACGCCGAGAAAGGCGTCGCGCACGATGAGGAGGCTCCACCACTCGCCGACGACCTCGAGGCACTGGGCCACCGAGCAGTTCATGTCCTCGAAGCTGGTCCGTTGCATGACGGGAAGGGTAGTGGGTTGCGTCATAGGACGCAGAGCACCTAGCGTCCGTCCTATGACAGAACTGACTACGCAGGCCTTCAGCTCCCGCCGCCGCTGGACCGTGCTCACGGTCCTGTGCCTGTCGCTGATCGTGGTGACGATCGACACCACGATCCTCAACGTGGCCCTGCCGAGCCTCGTCGACCAGCTCCATGCGTCGGCCAGCTCGCTGCAGTGGATCGTCGACGCGTACACGGTCGTCTTCGCAGGCCTGTTGCTCACTGCCGGCGCCCTCGGCGACCGCTTCGGTCGCCGAGGTTCGCTGGGATGGGGCCTGTTGGTCTTCGGGCTCGCGTCGGGGGGCTCGGCCCTCGCCACCTCGCCCGACATGCTCATCGCGCTGCGGGCGCTCACCGGTATCGGCGCGGCGCTCGTGTTTCCCGCGACGCTGTCGATCCTCACCAACGTGTTCCCGGACCCGGTCGAGCGCCAGCGGGCGATCGCGGTGTGGGCGGGCACCGCCGGCATCGGCATCGGTCTCGGGCCCGTCGCCGGGGGCCTGCTGCTGCGCCACTTCTTCTGGGGTTCGGTGTTCTGGGTCAACGTGCCCGTGTGTGCGATCGCGCTGCTCGGCGTGATGCTGCTGGTGCCGTCGTCACGCGACGCGGAGCACGCGCCACTCGACCTGATCGGCGCTGCGCTCTCCATCGTCGGGCTCTCCACGCTCGTGTACGCGGTGATCGAAGGGCCGGCGCGGGGATGGGGGAGCGCACCGGTGGTCGGCGGCTTCGTCGCCGCGGTCGGCTTCCTGGTCGCGTTCGCGTTGGTCGAGCTGCGTCGCCGCCGTCCGATGCTCGACCTGCGGCTGTTCCGGAACCCGCGGTTCACGGCCGCGAGCCTGGCGATGACGTCGCTCTACTTCTGCCTGTTCGGCGTGATCTTCTTCCAGACCCAGCAGTTGCAGTTCGTGCTCGGTTTCGACCCGCTCGGTGCGGGGCTCCTCGTGCTGCCGTTCGCCGCGGTGCTTCTCGTGGTGGCGAACACCACGCCGCGGCTGGTGCGCTGGATCGGGACGCGCGCGGTGATCACCAGCGGTCTCGCTTTGGTCGCGCTCTCGATGGCGGCGCGCGTGCCGTTCACGGTGCGCACCAGCTCGACGATCGTGGTGCTCAGCTCCTGCGTGTTCGCGTTCGGCATGGGTCTCGTCATCGCGCCGGCGACCGCGTCGATCATGGGCGCGGTTCCGGCCGGGCGCGCCGGTGTGGGCTCGGCGATCAACGACACGACCCGGCAGGTGGGCGGTGCGTTGGGCGTGGCCATCATGGGCAGCGTCGGCGCGTCGCTTTATCGCCACGAATTCACCCGCCGGGTGACCGGGGCGAAGCTCCCGTTGGCCGTCACCGATCACGCGGTCGACTCGATCGGCTCCGCGCTGGTGACGGCGCGCGGCCTGCCCGCCGGCACCGCGGCGACCGTGACCGACGCTGCGCGCGTCGCATTCATGCACGGCTTCGACGTCGCGCACCTGGTGGGCTGCGCGGTGGCCGTGCTCGGGGCCGGCCTCGCCTACGCGTTCCTCCCCGCCAACATGAAGATGGGTTCGGCCGCGAAGGTGACCGCGCCCGCCGAGCCGGAAGCGGTGCCCGTCGCAGCCGCGGGCATGGATGACGTCGACGAGCTCGCGGATCTGGGCGCATTGGCGACCGAGGTCGACGTCTGATCCGACGTCGTCGGGTCAGTAGCCGGCGATGGGAAGCGGTGGTGCCGCCAACTCGCCGGAGCCGTTGGGGGCACACGGGATGCGGACCGTGAACGTCGTCCCCGCGGTCTCGGTGCTCTCGACCGCAACCGTCCCTGCGTGGCCTTCGACGATCGAGGCGACGATCGACAGGCCGAGTCCGGACCCGCCGGTGGCACGGGTACGCGAGGCGTCGGCGCGGTAGAAGCGCTCGAACACGCGCTCGGCCAGCTCGGGCGGGATGCCCGGGCCGTCGTCGGCCACCCGCAGGATCGCGGCGTCGGCATCCCGGCCGACCGTCACGTGCACCGTGGTCCCGGGCGGCGTGTGGGTCGTGGCGTTCATGAGGAGGTTGGCCAGCACCTGACGGAGGCGGTTCTCGTCGCCCAACGCGACGATCGCCCCGTCATCGTCGGGCCCGTCGAGCAAGACGTGGTGGTCGGGGGCGGCGGCCCGGGCGTCCGCCACCGCGTCCCGGGCGAGGTACCCGAGGTCGACGGGTTCGTGGCGGGGCTCGGTGCCCTCGTCGAGCTTCGCGAGCAGGAGAAGATCCTCGACGAGGCCGCCCATGCGGATGGACTCGGCCTCGATCCGGGCCATGACCATCGCGAGGTCGTCGGGGTTGTCGGCCGCGCCGCGGCGGAACAGCTCGGCGTAGCCCCGGATGGACGTCAGCGGCGTCTTGAGCTCGTGCGACGCGTCGGCCACGAACTGCTGCAGTCGTGCGGCGGACTCCTCGCGCTCGCGGTAGCCCTCCTCGATCTGTCCGAGCATGCGGTTCAGCGAATGCCCGAGCTTCCCGATCTCCGTGCGCGACTCGTCGGGGGACACGCGCTGCGTGAGGTCTCCGGCCGCGATGCGGTCGGCGGTCTGACCCATACGGGAGAGCGGCCGCAGGCCGAACCGCACGAGCAGGGCGGCCGCCAAGGCCACGATCAGGAGCGAGAGCAGCGAGACGATGAGGAGGACCCGGTCGAGCCGGCTGACCGTGGCGTCGACCTCCTTGAATGGGGTGGCGATGGCGAGGTGCCCACCTCCGGGGAGGGGACTCACCTGCACTCGGAACTGCGCGCCGGTGACGGGCGCGGTGGCCGTGAAGGTGTGGACCTTCTTGTCGAGCACCCCGCTGGGGATGCGTACGGGGTGCGGGACGCTGAACGCATCGGGTCCGAACGGATAGGTCTGCGTGACCTTGTTGGTGTCGTCGAGGAGCTGCCCGTAGGCGTCGTTGGGAAGGCCACGCGGCACGCGTAGCCCCCCGCCGGGAACGATCGGAGTGAGCCCGCCGGTCGAGAACCGCGTCGCCATCGTCAGCTGGTCGTCGACGCGTTGGGTGAGGAAGCTGCGCAGCTCACCACGTGTGATCAGAGCCACCGCCCCGATGCCGAAGGCCGCGACCAGCACCGTGACGATCAGCAGGCGAGCCCGCAGGGACATCAGTGGTCCCGGGGCAGCCGCATGGAGTAGCCGAAACCGCGCACAGTGTGGATCAGCGGGGGATCGAACCGGTCGATCTTCTTGCGCAGGTAGCTGATGTAGGTCTCGACGACGCTGGCGTCGCCGTCGAAGTCGTAGTTCCACACGTGGTCGAGGATCTGCGATTTCGAGACAACCCGCCGGGCGTTGAGCATCAGGTACTGCAGGAGCCGGTACTCGGTCGGCGTGAGCTCGATGCGCTCGTCGGCGCGCAACGCCTCGTAGGTGCCGGTGTCGAGGATGAGATCCGCGAACGTCAGCCGCGAGGGCTCGTCGTCGATCTTCGTGCGCCGGAGGATCGCGTGCACCCGGGCAACGAGCTCGGCGACGCTGAACGGCTTTCCGAGGTAGTCGTCGGCTCCGAGCGTGAGCCCGCGCACCCGGTCGTCGGCGTCGTTGCGCGCGGTGAGGAACAGCACCGGCACCCGCTGCCCGTCGGCCGAGAGGCGGCGGACCACCTCGAAGCCGTCGAGGTCGGGCAACATGACGTCGAGGACGACCATCTCGGGCGCGAACGCGGCGATGCGATCGAGCGCACCGCGTCCCGTCGCGGCGGTGTCGACGTCGAACCCCTCGTAGCGCAGCGCCGTCGCGACGAGCTGCACGATGCCTTCTTCGTCGTCGACGACCAGAACTCGCGTTGGGTCCACCCCACGATTATCGACCCTGCGCTGGGCCGGCGCTGGGCGCCTGCTGGGGATTGCCTGGGAATCTGAGCCCGATCAGGGGGAATCCACGGATTCGTACCGCTGGACCGCCATGACCAGGCTCCCCAAATAGGCCGAACCGAAGAGCCGGAGGTGCCGGAGCAACGGGTAGAGCTGGTAGAGCGCGACGCGGTCGACGGCCCCGGGAGCGAGCGGCCACGCCTGGGCGTAGGCGGCATAGCAGTCGCGGTCGAAGCCGCCGAACAGGCGCATCATCGCCAGGTCGACCTCCCGATCGCCGCCGTAGGCGTGGGGATCGACCAGGCAGGGACCGCCCTCGGCGTCGACGATCGCGTTGCCGGCCCAGAGGTCGCCGTGGAGTCGGGCCGTCGGTTCGGAGGGTCCGCAGAGCTCCGCTATCCGGTCACACACCCGTTCGAGCGCGGCCGCGACCGGCGCCGGCAGGAGCCCGTCGCTGCGGGCGGCGCGGATCTCCGGCAACAGTCGCTCCTGCGCGTAGAACTCGGGCCAGGTGAGCGCGGCGACGTCGGGCGGGGCATCGGGCGGCCCGACGTGCGCGGCGCCCGCAGCGTGGAGGGCCGCGAGCCCGCGACCGAGGCGCTCGGAGTAGTCGGGCGCGGGAACACCGGGCTCGATCCATTCGAGCGCGAGGAACGCCGGCGGCTCGTCCCGCACGGCCAGAACCGCGGGAATGCGCACGGCGTGTGCTTCGGCCAACCAGCTGAGCCCACGTGCTTCGGCCGTGAACGCGCCGGGTGGCGCATCCGGGTGGTGCTTCACGAACGCGACCCGACGGTCGGCGAGGTGCACCCGCGCCGCCTGATTGATGTCGCCGCCGCCGATCGCGATCCGGTTGATGACCGGAGCTCCGAGCGCGTCGCCGATCGCCTGGTCGAGGGTGATCATCGCGACTCCGGCAGGGTGGTCATCAGGTGCGCGAGCAGGCCGCGGCACGCGGCGTCGACGACGTCGAAGACGTGGGCGAAGCCGTCGACGCCTCCGTAATAGGGATCGGGGACGTCGAGGCCGTCGACCGGATCGGGCCCGGCCGGATCGAACTCGCGGAGCAGGTGCACGCGGGCCGACACGTCGCCCACGCCGATGCGGCGGAGATCGGCCAGGTTGTCCGAGTCGAGCGCGAGCACCAGATCGAAGCGGTCGAAGTCGTCGAGGCGGAACTGCCGCGCCCCGCCGGCGAGCATGATCCCGCGCCGTCGCGCTTCAGCCGCGGATCGTCGATCGGGTGGATCACCGGCGTGCCAGCCGCCGGTGCCCGCGCTCTCGACCGTGATCGCATCGCCCAGACCCGCTGCATCGATGCGGGCCCGCATGACGGCTTCGGCCGTGGGGGAACGGCAGATGTTGCCCGCGCACACGAAGCACAGCCGGATCACGGCCCGTCCGCCACGACCTCGATGGGAACGCCTCGGGAGCGCCGGACGACCGGCTGGCGGAACCGGACCGGACGCCGGTACACCAATCGCTCCCACGCACACGCGAGGACGTATGCGATCAGGAGCGCGATCCAGCCCCCGACGGCATCGAGGATCCAGTGGTTGCCGGTCACGACAATCGTGAAGAGGATCGTGACGGGATAGGCCATCAGGAGCGCACGCAGCCACCAACGCCGCGTCATCGGCAGCAGCGCGAGGGTCGAGAACAGCGACCAACCGCCGTGGAGGCTCGGCATGGCCGCATAGAGATTGCCGAAGGCCTTGGTGGAGTTGCCCTTCGCCTGGGGTCCGAAGTTGAAGAACTGGGCCGGGGTGTCTACCCATTGATGGCTCGGCATCAGCCGGGGTGGCGTCAGCGGCCACAACCAGAAACCGAGGAGCCCGATCAGCGAGAGGAGGATCAGCGTGTTGCGCCAGCGCACGTAGCGGGCCGGCGCCGAGCGGTAGAGCACGACGAGCGCGACGACCGGCATCACGAAGTGGATGGTGCCGTACCAGATGTTGAAGAACGAGATCGCGGGGTGGTTGGGCAGGACCCACTGCTGCACGCGCCGCTCTTGCAGGAGACCCAGGTCGCGTTCGAGCCGGATGATTTGTCGTGCGTGGTGCAGGGCCGCGGTCGCCGAGCCCGCAACCTTGTCGCGGAGCGCGTCGTAGACGAAGTAGAGGACGGCCAGAACGAGGATCTCGAGGATCCAGCCGCGTCGGACGCGGCGGCTCAACGGGGCGAGCGGCTCGCGGGCCTCGGTCTCCGGGGTCGTCGGCGCCGCGGCGGTGGTGGTCACCGAACAGAGATAGCAGAAGCGCTCGACGCGACCGGGACACGCCGGGACCGTGGTCGGTTCAGCCCTCGCGCCGCCGGACGATGAACGTGCCGGTCGCCTGCGACACCAGCTCGCCCTCGGCGTTGCGGATCTTCGCCTCGAGGTACGCGACCGAGCGGGCCAGCCGGACGACCTCGCCCCGGACGCGCAGGGGGTCAGCGACCCGTGCGGGCCGCATGGTCGAGACGTGGAACTCGAGCGTGGCCCCGTTGTCGCCGCGCTCGAGCGCGGCGAGCATCGCGAAGTTCATCGCCGCGTCGAGGACGACGCCGTGGACGCCGCCCTGCACGATGCCCTGCGGGTTCGCGCACGGCTCCGTGGGCGTCCAGGCGGCCTCGGCCCACCCGTCGCCGTAGCCGTCGAAGGCCACGCCGAAGGTCGCGAGCAGAGCCATGCCACCGTCACCGAGGAATCGCTCCATGTCGCGGGCCACCCGGGGAAGCTACCGGGCGGTTGACCGGTTGTGAGCCCCGAGCCACCATTGACCGTCCGGTCAAGAGGGGATCCGCAGGTGCTGACCGCGGGACCACCCGACCGGGGACCCCGAGGAGAGATCCATGGCCACCGCCGTCATCGTCGACGCCGTCCGCACCCCGATGGGCAAGCGGAACGGCTCGCTGAAGGACTACCACCCGGTCGATCTCGCGGCGCACACGCTGCGCAGCCTCGTCGAACGCAACGAGCTCGATCCCGCCCTCGTGGAGGACGTGATCATGGGTTGCGTGATGCAGGTGGGGGATCAGGGGATCAACATCGGCCGGAACGCGCTGCTCGCGGCCGGCTTCCCGGAAGAGGTCGTCGGCACCACGATCGACCGCCAGTGCGGCTCCTCGCAGCAGGCAGCGCACTTCGCCGCGCAGGGTGTGATCGCCGGGGCCTACGACGTCGTCATCGCCGCCGGGGTCGAGAACATGTCGCGCGTGCCGATGGGCGCGTCGGTCCTGCCCGGCTCGAACCCGTTCGGCACCCTCATGCCGGCGCGTTATCCCGGCCTCATCCCCCAGGGCCTCTCGGCCGAGCTGATCGCCGAGAAGTGGGGCATCAGCCGGGAGCAGAACGACGCCTTCTCCGTCGAATCGCACCAGCGTGCGGCGCGGGCGAGGGAAGAGGGACGATTCGACCGCGAGATCGTCCCGGTGCAGGTCCAGGGCGAGGACGGGCCGAAGGAGTTCTCCTTCGACGAGGGGATCCGGCCCGACAGCACGCTCGAGAAGCTCGCCACGCTGAAGCCGGCCTTCAAGGAGGACGGTGTCATCACCGCGGCCAACTCGTCGCAGATCACCGACGGCGCGTCGGCGGTCCTCATCATGAGCGAGGAGAAGGCGCGGTCGCTCGGTCTCACGCCCCGCGCCCGCTTCCACACGTTCGCCCTCGCCGGGGTGGACCCGGTCCTGATGCTCACCGGCCCGATTCCGGCGACGACCAAGGTGCTCGACCGGGCTGGGCTGACCCTCGACCAGATCGACCTCGTCGAGATCAACGAGGCGTTCGCTCCCGTCGTCCTGGCCTGGGCCCAGGAGCACCACCCCGACATGGCGAAGGTCAACGTCAACGGCGGCGCCATCGCGCTCGGCCACCCGCTCGGTTGCTCGGGAGCCCGCTTGATGACCACCCTGCTCAACGAGCTCGAGCGCACCGGTGGCCGCTACGGCCTGCAGACGATGTGCGAGGGCGGGGGCATGGCGAACGCGACGATCATCGAGCGCCTCGGCTGATCCTCCCCGCAAGGGCCGGTTGGGGCAGAATCGCGACGTGATGCTGCTCAAGATCGTCGTGGCGATCGGGTTCGCGCTGGTGCTCTACACGTTCATCGCGGCAACGTTGCGCAAGTTCCACATGGCGCCGCCTGCGGAACCGGATCCCGAGGACATCCTGCCGGTCGACTACGGGTACCGGTGCGGCGTGTGCGGCGCCACGGTGACCATGACGATGGCTCCGCAGGGTGAGCTTCCGGCCGCTCCCCGTCACTGCCGGGAGGACATGGACCTCGTGAGCGCCGGAGGGGCCCCGCCCGCCCTGGGTTGACCCGAAAAGGGCCGCTCGAGGGAGTCGTCCACAGACTGGGGACAAGCCTGTGGGAAATGACAGAGGTGTGATTCCGCGGGTCAGCGAGACCGCTGGAGGTCAGCGGAGCTGCGTGGCCGCCCCGAAGCCGCCGGTGATCAGCACCAGGCCGAGGAAGAGGTAGGCGTTCGACGCTCCGCCGGGCAGCAGGTCGGTGTAGTTGATGATCACGACGAGCAGCCCACACGCGAGCATGGCGAACATGGCGCTCGGCAGCCACAGCGGGCTCTTCGGCTTCTTCTTGGGCGCCGGCGGGGTGTAGCGGGATCGCTTGCTCTTCGACACGGGCACGGGCGAGATCCTACGGGAGCGCGGCGGTGGGCCCGGCGACGATCGCGAGCCCGTCGGCCACCAGCGACGCGAGGGCTTCGGCGTCGAGACCGCCGACCGGGGCCGGGCCGGCCCGGAGCTCGGCCATGACCACGCCCCGCCGCTGCCGGAACGATCCGGCGAACGCCGGCTGCCGGGATCGACGCTCGTCGGTTCGGACGCCACGGGTCGAGCAGCGGTCGTGCAAGGGGCACGCGTCGCAGTCGGGATCGCGTGGTCGGCACAGCACCGCCCCGACGTCCATCAGCGCGAGCAGCCGGTCGCGACCGCGCAGGGGCGCGCCGATGTCGACCATGGCCTCGTGGGCGGCGCCCTCGGTGAGGCTCCGCCCCTCGACCCGTTCGAGCACCCGGCGGACGTTGACGTCGAGCGCGGCGACGTCGAGGTCGTCGGCCTGGGCGGCGAGCGCCCCCGCGGTGTAGCGACCGACGCCCGGCAGCTCGCGCAGATCGTCGGGCCAGCCGCGTACCGCGATGATCGCCGCGGCCTCCCAGAGCCGCTTCGCGCGACGCGGATAGCCGAGCCGGCCCCACGCGCGCAGGAGATCGCCGACCGGCACCGCCGCGGCTGCTTCGGGAGTGGGGAACGACCGCATGAACGCGGGCCACGCGACGAGCACGCGCGCAACCTGGGTCTGCTGCAGCATCACCTCGGACACCAGCACCGCCCAGCGGTCACGGGTCTCGCGCCACGGCAGGTCGTGCCGGCCGTGCTCCGCGTACCACTCCGCCAGCTCGCCGGATCGCGCGGTGGCGCGGGTCCTGTCGACGCCGATCGTGGTGGTGCGGGTGCTCACGGCCCGGTGGTGGTGGTCGTGCTCGTGGTGCTCGACGTCGTGGTCGGCCCACCCTGACCGACGGTGATCGTCACGCGGTCGCCCGCCCGGCCGGTGGAACCGCCCTGCGGCGTCTGCGCGATCACCTTGCCGTCGTTGGCCGGTGTGGTCGGCGCGAAGTTCACGCCGACGGTGAAGCCCGCGCCCGTGAGCGTCGTCGTCGCGGTGGCCTGGCTCTGCCCCACGACGTTCGGCACGTCGGCGGTCTGGGGACCGCTCGACACCGTGAGGGTGATGGTCGCGCCCTTCGCCGCCTGTGCACCCGCGGGCGGATTTGTACTGATGACCCGGCCCGTCGCGACCGTCGCGCTGGGCTGGGACACGGTCGACACCTTGAAGCCCAGCTGGCCGAGCTGGTTGGACGCCGATGTGGCGTCCTGGTTGGCGACGTTCGGTACCTGCACCTGGGCCGGACCGTTGGAGATGTTGAGCACGATGGTGGCGCCGCTGGCGAGCTTGCTCCCGGCGGCCGGCTCGGTGCTGAGCACGGTGCCCAAGGGCATGTCACTGGGTTGGTTCCGATTGTCGACCTTGAGCCCGAGCGCGTTGAGCGTGGCGTTGGCGTCGGTGTACGACTGGCCGACGACGTCGGGGACGGTCACCTTGCCGGGGCCGCTGCTCACCGAGATGGTGACCGGCTGGTCCTTGCTGAGCTTCGTACCGTCGACGGGATTCTGGGCGAACACCTGGTTCTGCGGCACGGTGTCGTTGGCGGAGCGCTTCTCGTCGACGGTGAACCCGAGCTTCGTCAGCGCGGCCTTGGCGGCCGTGTCGGTCATGTTGACGACATTGGGAACGACCGCGGTGCCGGGGCCGCTGTTGCCGCCGGACAGGGCGACGAACGCGAAGATGATCCCGCCGATGAGCAGCAGCGCCAGGACCACGACCGCGACGATCGCAAGGACGTTGCGTTCGGGCGGAGGAACCGTGGCCGCGCCTTCACGGCGACGGACGATCGGCGCGGCGGCGACGACCGTCCGGGTGGGATCCGGGACCTCCGCGACCATTGCGGTGACCGGCGCGGCCTCGAGCGGACGCCCGCGCCGGAACCGCAGCAGGTCGGCGCCCATGTCGTCGGCGGTCTGGTAGCGGTCGGCGGGGTCCTTGGCGAGCGCGGTCATGATGATCTGCTCGAGCGGCGCCGGCAGCGAGGCATTGCGCGTCGACGGCGGGATGACGGGCTCGCGCACGTGCTTGTAGGCGACCGAGACCGGGCTCTCCCCGGTGAACGGCGCGACTCCGGTCACCATCTCGTACATGACCACGCCGAGGGAGTAGACGTCGGAGCGTCCGTCGACCTGCAGGCCCTGGGCCTGCTCGGGCGAGAAGTAGGTGGCGGTGCCCATCACCGCGCCGGTCTGCGTGAGTGACTCGCTCGTCCCGGCGCGGGCGATGCCGAAGTCGGTGACCTTGACCTGGCCGTTCGGGGCGATGAGCACGTTGCCCGGCTTCACGTCGCGATGCACGACGCCGTGGTTGTGCGCGTAGCCGAGCGCGGAGGCGATCTCGGCGCCGATCTCCGCCGCCTGGTTCGGCTCGATGACCGACTGGCTGCGGATCACGTCGCGGAGCGAACGGCCTTCGACGTACTCCATCACGATGAAGTACGTGCCCTCCTCCTGACCCCAGTCGTAGATGCTGACGATGTTGGGGTTGTTGAGGTTGGCCGCGGCCTGCGCCTCCCGACGGAAGCGCTCGACGAACGAGGGATCGCGGGCGAACTCGGCGAACAGCACCTTGAGCGCGACCGGACGGTCGAGGAGCTCGTCGTGCGCGAGATACACCTCCGCCATTCCGCCGCGCGCGATCTCGTGCTCGATGCGGTAGCGGTTGGAGAAGACGCGCGCGGGGGGGACCTGCGACATTCGGGAGACCCTATCGTCGGAGGGTGGCGGGCTCGGGGGCACTCCGCGTGGTCATGGTCATCAGTGCTTGAGCGCTTCGACGAGCATCTTCTGAGCGAGCGGTGCGGCGAGGTGGCCACCGGTGGCCTCGCTCCCGATGCTGCCGCCGCGTTCGACGATGACGGCGACCGCGTAGCGTGGGGCCTCGGCGGGCGCGAAGCCGATGAACCACGCGTGGGGCGAGCACGGCGTGACCCCCGGTGCGCAGTTCTGCTGCGCGGTGCCGGTCTTTCCCGCCACCGTCACACCGGGGATCCGAGCTGAGGTACCGGTACCGGACTGCACCACCGAGACCATCATCGTGTTGAGCTCCGCGGCAGTCTCGGGCTTGATCGCGGTGCGCCAAGCACCCGGGTTGACGCGGCGCACCACACCGCCGTCGGTGTCCTGGATCTGGTCGACGACGTGGGGCGTGGGGACGACGCCGTTGTCGGCGACGGTGGCGGCCACGAGGGCCATCTGCAGCGGGGAGACCGCCACCGGACCCTGGCCGATGCCGGCGAGCGCGAACTGCGGCTTGTTCTGCGCGAAGGAACCGGCGGATGGACCCTGACTGGCGACCGCTCCGGGGTTGCGCAGGTCGAGCGGCGGAGTGCTGCCGATGCCGAACTTGTCCATGCCCGGCACGAACGACTCGCCAAGGTTGAGGCCGACCTGCCCGAACGTCGTGTTGCACGAGACCGTGAAGCTCTGCGCGAGCGTTCCTCCGCATCGCTCCGGGTTGCTCGGTGGGCCGAAGTTGGCGAGCGTGGCCGACGTCTGCGGGAGCGTGAGGCGCTGGAGTATGGGATACGACGGTGTCGTGGGCGTGGCGAGCCCGGTGTCGAGGGCGACGCCCGCGGTGACGACCTTGAACGTGGATCCCGGCGGATAGAGCCCTGCGTAGCTCGCGGGCACGTCGGTGTGGGTGGCGTCGAGCGCTTTGAGCGTGGTCTCCACGACGTGCTGGTCGTGGCTCGCCATCGGGCCCGGATCGAACGACGGGTTGCTGTACATCGCGAGGATGCCACCCGTCTTCGTGTCCATGACGATGATCGAGCCCTTCTGGTCGCCCAGGAGGCTCATCGCGGCGAACTGAAGGTCGGAGCGCAGCGTGAGCACGACGTTTCCGGTGACCTGCTTGCCGGTGAAGAGGCCCTTCGCGTTCGCCAGGTCGAACGAGCTGCTGTCACCGGTGAGGTCGGTGTCGTACTGGGCCTCGACGCCGGTGTTGCGGAAGAGCGAGTGGTACCCGACGATCTGAGCGAACAGCGGCCCGGCGGGGTATTGGCGCTGGTACTTGTAGAGGTCGGTCGTGGGCACCGACCGCGCGAGCACCTTGCCGTCGGCGCTCAAGATCTCGCCGCGCGGCTTGGCGAACCGCGCCTCGAGGCGGCGGGTGTTGCGCGGGTTGTCGTTCAGTGCCTGGGCGTGGAAGATCTGCAGGTAGCTGAGCTGCGCGACCAGCCCGATGAGCAGCAGCATCACCACGATCCCCACGCGGCGGATGGAGCCGTTCACGTGGCGCTCGAGACCGGTCTTCGCGACCGCACCGCATCAGGGTCGAGCTCGCGGGTGGTCTCCTCGTCGGAGATCCGCAGCAACAGGGCGATGATCACGTAGTTCGCCACGAGCGACGAGCCGCCGAACGAGACGAACGGCAGCGTCACACCGGTCAGCGGGATGAAGCGGGAGACGCCCCCGATGATGACGAAGGCTTGCACGCCGAGGATCGTGGTGAGGCCGGCGGCGAAGAGCTTGGGGAACGCACGCTCGGCCTGGAGCGCGACGCGGTAGCCCGAGCCGACGAGCAGCATGAACGTGCTCAGCACGCCGACGGTGCCGATGAGCCCGAGCTCCTCGCCGATGACGGCGAAGATCGAGTCGGTGGTGTTGAGCGGGATGTTGCGTGGATTGGACAGGCCGAGGCCCGTGCCTGCGATGCCGCCGTTGCCGAACGCGAAGAGGCCCTGGACGAGTTGGTAGCCGCCCCGATCGGCGACGGGCCACGGATTGAGCCACGTGCCGACGCGGCTCTGGACGTGCGCGAACAGCATGTAGGCGACGACCGCACCGCCGACGAACATCACCAGCCCGAGGAGCAGGTACGAAGCCCGGCTCGTCGCGATGTAGAGCATCGCCGCGAACACGGTGAAGAACAGCAGCGAGCTACCGAGGTCCTTTTGCAGGACCATCACCGCGATCGAGACTCCCCACGCGAGCAGCAAGGGGCCGAGGTGCTTCGGGTCGGGGATGCGCAGGCCGCCGATCGTGACGCTGCCCTCGGTGAGCAGCTCGCGCTTGTCGACGAGGTACGAGGCGAAGAACAGCACCATCAGGATCTTCACCACCTCGCCCGGCTGCACCTGGAACGGACCGAGGTGCACCCAGAGACGCGAGCCGTTGATCTGGCGGCCGACGCCCGGCACGAGCGGCATCAGCAGCAGCGCGATCCCGAGGAACAGCGCGGTGTAGCGATAGCGCTCCAGCGTCCGGACCCGGCGCACGATGATGAGCGTCGCGATGAACGCGCCCACTCCGACCGCGGTCCACAGCGCCTGCGTGCGGCCCTGCTCCCGGTCGAGCCGGGCGATGAAGATGAAGCCGATCCCGTTGAGCATCGCGACCAACGGCAGGAGCGTGCCGTCGGCGTTGGGTGCGAGCCGCCGGACCGCGATGTGGGCCAGCACGAAGAGGCCGAGGACGATCCCGAGGAACGCCCAGAGATCGGCCGGGAGGTTGGGCTGGTCGGCGAGCGACATGACGACGTATCCGCCGCCGGTGACCACGACCGCGAGGAGGCCGAGGCCCAGCTCGGAGCCCCGGCGGGACCGCGCGAGGGACGGGACGGTCATGGGCCGCTCGGCGGAGTCGTGGGAACGGCGGTCGTGGGCGTTCCCGGGGCGGTGGTGGTCGGCGCGGTCGTCGTCGTGGGGATCGTGGTGGTCGTGGTCGGGCGGTTCGCATCCGCGATCCCGGTCCGGAGACGACGGACGTAGGCGTCGGCAGCGGAGCGCGAGCCGAAGGTCTTGGTCGCGGCGATCGCGTCGATGGCCGCTCCGCCGCCAGCGGCGTTCAGCTGCTTGCGGGTGATCTTCGTGTCCTGGACGCGCGTGGGATCAAAGCCGAGCAGACCGCCGTCGACGCCCTTGAACATCACGACCTTGTTGTCGACGAACTTCAGGTAGTAGCCGTGGCGCGCGTACCAGCCGACCGCGCCGACGCCGATTCCGAGGATGATCAGGACGGGGAGGGTCCACAGGACGACGCGCGCGAAGGTGCGGCGCCGGCCCCCGCCGCGGTCACGCCGTCGACGTTGGCGGCGCGTCGGCGGCGCGTCGACGTCGGCGGGAGGAGCAGGAGCGCCGACAGCACTCGCGCCGGCAACGCGTGCTCCGGTGATACCGGCGAGGCCGTCGTCCTCCACCTCGATGATCACCGCGGTGATGTTGTCCTCGCCTCCGGCCGCGTTGGCCGCGTCGACGAGGAGGTCGGCGGCGCGTCCCGGATCGGGCTCGCGGCGGAGGATGGTGGCGATGTCGGAGGTCCGTAACATCGTCGTGAGGCCGTCGGAGCACAGGAGGATGCGGTCGCCGGGCCGAATCTCGACCGGCACGAGGTCGACGTTGACGTCCGCGTCGATGCCGAGCGCGCGCGTGATGATCGAGCGCTGGGGATGCACGTCGGCCTGCTCGGGTGTGAGCCGGCCCTCGCGGACGAGCTCCTCGACGAGGCTGTGGTCCTCGGTGATCTGGCGCAGCTCGCCGTCGCGGATCAGGTAAGCGCGCGAGTCGCCGACGTGACCGATCAGCAGCTCCGCGCCGTCGGGATCGATCGACAACGTGGTGAGCGTGGTGCCCATGCCGCGCAAGGCCTCGTCGGCCGACGCCTTCTCGAACACCGCGGAGTTGGCCGCGGTGACGGCCGACTCCAGCGCGGTGCCGGCCGCGACCGACGCCCGCAGCGCCTCGAGCGCGGTTGCGCTCGCGACCTCGCCGGCCTGGTGGCCGCCCATGCCGTCGGCCACCGCGAAGAGTTGGAGGCGGTCGTCGATGAGGAAGCCGTCCTCGTTGCCTTCCCGCACCATGCCCACGTCGGTGGCCGCGCCCGCAAGGAGCCTCAACGCACGACGTCCGCGAGTGTGTTGCCGAACTGGACCCGGTCGCCTCGTCGCAGCCGGATGGGCGCGTCGAGGCGGTCGCCGTTGACGAACGTGCCGTTCGTGGACCCCAGGTCCTCGAGGAACGTGTCGGAGCCCTGTTGGAAGATCCGGGCGTGGACCTGCGAGATGAACGTGTCGTGGTCGAGGACGATCCCGCATCCTGCGGCGCGGCCGATGGTCATCTCGTCACCCAGGGCCACGACGTCCGGGCCGCCCGTGGGTTCGTGGAACTGCAGCCGCAGCCCACCGCGTCGTTCCCGGCGCGAGCCCCGGCCGGGGTCCGGTGCGGGCGGCGGAGGCACCGGCGCGGCGATGGGTTCCACCAGGTGGGCCGAGATCGCCGACGCGCGCAGCTCGCGCAGGACGACGCGGACCACGAGCACGAGGAAGAGGTACAGCAAGGCGAGAAAGCAGAACTTGAGGACTGTCAGCAGGCCTTGACTGACCGAGTTGGCGGCAACGATGTCGACCAGGGTCACGAGGCCTCGAAGCGGAGGACCGTGGACCCGACGCGGATCTGGTCGCCGTCCTTGAGCGGCTGCTCCCGGACGAGCGCCTCGTTCACCATGGTGCCGTTGGTCGACCCGAGGTCGACGAGGACGTAGCCGTCGGCGTCGGGACGGATCTCGGCGTGCACCCGCGACGCCTGCGAGTCGCCGAGCACCACCGTGCAGGTGGCCAGGCGGCCGATGGTGGCGACCGCATCGCCCAGCACGACCCGGCGCCCGTCGGCGAGGACGAGCGCGCCCGCCCGGCCTCCGGCCCCCTCCCTGATGGTCGCCCGGATGGCGCAGTCACCCCGCCGGCGGTCGTCGTCGACGAAGAGCTCGACCGTGACCGGGCCGATGAAGTGGTACCCCTCCTCCCGGGCGTGCTCGCGGGCCAGGTCGGCCAGCTCGCGGGCCAAAGCCTCGGCGAACGAGGCGAAACCCTCGAAGTCGGCGGGGGAGAGGGACACCTCGATGTGGTTGGGCGCGACGGTGCCCCGGAGGCCGATCGTTCGGCGGGCATCCAGCTCCCGCACCATCTTCCGGCCGATCTCGATGGGCTGCAGGCCGCTGCGGAACGCCTTGGAGAACGCGCCCTCGACCAGCCGCTCGAGCCGACGCTCAAAGCCCTGGAGTCCCACGGCGGGGAGTGTATCGGCGGCTCCGCCCGGCGTCGCGGCTGCCTGTCCGACTCGCGGCAATACGCGCGCTACAGGTCGACCCCGGCCGCGTCGATCCTGAGATTCGCTCGTGGTGAGAAAGGGAGGCACTCGATGACATTCTGGACTCGGCTCGGCGGATTCGTGGCGCGTCATGCCCGCGGGGTCCTGGCCGGGGTCGTCGCGGTCGTGGTGGTGCTCGCACTCGGCGCAGCGAACATCGGCTTCGACACCAATCAGGATGCGCTCATCGGCCCGAGCTCCCAGGTCGCCAAGGACAGCGTCAAGTACCAGGACGCGTTCGGCGGCTCCCCGATGCTCGTCATGTTCAGCGGCTCGGTCGACGACCTCACCTCCCCGGCGAAGCTCGAGCAGGTCCGCCGGCTCGAGGCCGCGCTCACGCGCAGCGGCAAGTTCTTCTCGGTCATCGGGCCGTACGACACGCTCCGCTTCGTGCAGCTCCAGGTGGGCAAGGGGACGACCCTCTTTCCCCAGGCCGAGGCCGCGGACCCGGCCAACAAGGCCCGCATCGCCGCGACCTTCCAGTCCGAGATCGGGCGCCAGCTCAAGACCGGCATCCCCTTCGACAAGCTGACCGATCCCGCGTCGCTCAAGGACGCGGGCTTCGTCCGGTTCCTCCTCCGTGATCCCGCGGGCAAGATCCGCGGCGGGCTCAGCGACACGTTCCCCAACGAGCAGCACGCGCTGATGATCGTGCGCCTCGATCCCAACCTCCCGATCGGGAAGATGGGCGCGGCCGCCGATGCGGCGAAGAAGATCGTCGCCGAGCACCCGATCGCGGGGCACCCGACCGTGGTCACCGGACCGCCCGTTCTGCTCCAGAGCATCAACGACTATCTCCAGGGCGGGATGTTCAAGCTCGGCGGGCTCGCCCTCCTCGTGATGGCGTTCGTGTTGTTCTTCGTGTTCAGGGTGCGCTGGCGGATGCTGTCGCTCGGTGTGGTGGTGCTCGGAGCGCTCGCGACCTTCGGGGTCATGGGCTTCCTCGGCATCCAGCTGACGCTGGTCACCATCTCGGGGTTCCCGATCCTCATCGGGCTCGCGGTCGACTTCTCGATCCAGATCCAGGCGCGCTTCGAGGAAGAGGTGCGCCGTGACGGCGACGCGCCCGCGGCGCTGATCCGTACCTACCGCGGCCTGGGTTGGCCGCTCACCGTGGCGATGTCGGCCGCGATCCTCGGCTTCCTGGCGCTGCAGATCTCGCGGGTGCCGATGATCCGCGACTTCGGGATCATGCTCGACATCGGCGTCTTCATGCTGTTCCTCATCGTGCTGCTGGTCCCGCCCGCGGTCCTCATCCTCCGCGAGCGGCGCAAGCCGACACCGACCACGGCGCATTCCGGTGGCGCGCTGGAGCGGATGGTGCGCAGCGTCGTGCTCGTCGCCCGACGCGTGCTCGTGCCGATCATGATCCTGGCGCTGGTCGTCACCGTTGCCGGGCTCGCCGTGGAGAACAAGTTCACCATCCAGACCGATCCCGAGAAGTGGATCTCGCAGGACAGCCAGACCGTGCAGCAGCTGAAGGAGCTGCGCGCGGGCGCCGGCTTCTCCAGCGAGCTCGGGGTCATGGTCGAAGCGAAGAACGTGCGCAGCACCGAGGTTTCGCAGTGGATGCAGCGCTTCGGCGCGGCCGAGGTGGCCAAGCACTCCGCGCAGCTCATCCACCCGTTGAGCATCCCCGCCATCATCACCAGCGTGACCACCGGCATCCCCGACGGCGCGCAGATGGACACGATCCTCAGCGCGACCCCCCGCGACTTCAAGATCGGCTTCATCGACGGCGACTCGACCAAGGCGAACCTGATCTTCCCGATCCGGGAGGTGTCGCTGAAGGAGCGCTCGGCGCTGCTCGATTCCATGAAGCGCGACATCGCGTCGGGTCCGTTGGCGGCTCCGCCCGGCGTCCGCGCGACTCCGTCCGGGCTCGCGGTCGTCGGCGTCGCACTCGTCGAAGCCCTCGACGCCAACCGACTCGAGATGACGTGGTTCGCGCTCGGCATCGTGTTCCTGCTGCTGCTCCTCGCCTTCCGGAGCATCTGGAAGACGGTGCTGCCCCTGGTGCCGGTCGTGGTCTCGGTCGGCGCGTCGTCGCTCGCGATCTACGCGCTGGGCTTCGAGCTCAGTCCGTTGACCGCGGTGTCGGGGCCACTCGTGATCGCGGTGTGCACGGAGTTCTCGGTCCTGATCATGAGCCGGTACGTGGAGGAGCGCGAGAACGGCCGCAGTCCCGAAGAGGCGGTCGAGTTCGGAGCCGTGCGCATCGGGCGCGCGTTCGTGGCGTCGGGTCTCACGCTCGTCGGCGGCTTCGGCGTGCTCGCGCTCTCGTCGTTCCCGCTGCTCTCCGACTTCGGCATCATCGTCTCGCTCAACGCGCTGCTCGCCATGGTGATCGCGCTGCTCGTCCTTCCGTCGCTCCTGATGTGGGCCGACGGCAACCGGTTCGTGCGGGGCTTCTCGCCCGGGCCCCGTGGCGACCGGGCCGGCGGGCAGTCCGACGATGGCAGCGGCGACGCCGGGGTGCCGTCGGTGCAGCCGCCCGTGGTCGACCGGGTCCCGGTCTGAGCCGACCGTAGGTCGAGTACCCGCGCGCGAGCGCGTTCGCACCGCCCGCGGGCGTACCGTGATCGGGTGGAGAACGACGAGCGCCGACCGGATCCCGACCCTGAGCCGAGCCCACCGCAGCCCGACGTCGATCCGACCGTGCCCGACCAGGACCCCGACTCGGTCGACGACGACGTCTTCGAGGGCGCGGACGACGACATCGATCCGCGGGTCGACGGTGAAGAGGTCGTGTGGGAAGGAACCGTCGACCGGCTGAAGCGCACGACGGCCGGGGCGATGATCGGCGCCGGCCTCCTCGGACTCCAGAACGCGCTCGAGGGTCGGCCCGAACGAGAGGATCCCGCGATCGTGACCGAGGCGCCGACGAAGCCGGACGGCCCGGTGAACGTCGCGCTCGACTTCGACCACCCGGAGCTCAGCAAGGTCGTGATCAAGCGCAAGGCGCCACCCGGGGAGTGATCCGGACGATCTCCGGCGGACGTCGCGTGACGCGCTGGTAGCCTGACGCCTCCACTCGGGCGAGTGGCGGAATGGCAGACGCGCTGGCTTCAGGTGCCAGTGAGGGCAACCTCGTGGGGGTTCAAGTCCCCCCTCGCCCACCAACCGCTGGTTTGTTGCACTCTCACCGGAATGCCGGGGAGTTGCCGCGAGTCGGTCCGAGCTCGTCGAGGACGATTGGCGACACTCAGGGCGCGAGGTCCTGTGCATCCAGCCGACGGGCGAGCTTGTCGAAGGCCATGGTCCATCCGGCGGCACCCGGAGAGTTACTCGGAACACCGGAGTGGGTCATCACCATCGTCGTGCGACCGTCGAGATCGGCGAGCTCGACGCGGACCTCGGTAATAGCCGGGTGGCCTTCCGGCATGCCCATCGCTGCGGGCGACAAGACGTTGCCCCGCTCGTCAGACACGGACTCGGTGTAGACCAGGCGCTGGTACTCGACGACCTCGCGGTACTCGCCGACGAAGCACATCTGCATCGGGCCGCTCGGAAGCTGCATCTCCATGCACACCAGACGGGTGCCGCCCACACGTACGTCCATCTTCGCAACCTGGATCGTCGCACCGTCGGGTCCGTACCAGGCCTTGAAGTGTGCGGGGTCGGTCCACATCTTCCAGACGAGATCCACCGGAGCATCGAAGCTCCGTTCGATCACTATGGCGTCTTCGGAACCAGCGGTGTCAGTCATCGTGTGCGTTGGTCCTTCCCTTGTGATTGCAGCTGTGCGAGGTAGTCGTCCATCTGGTCGAAGCGGGCCTCCCAGACGGGCCGGTACTGCTCGGCCCAGGTCGACACGTCGCGGAGCGGAGCCGCGTCGAGGGCGCATGGTCGGTATTGGGCTTGTTGGCCCCTGACGACCAGCCCGGCTCGTTCCAGGACCTTGATGTGCTTCGAGATCGCCGGAAGCGACATCTCGAACGGTTCGGCGAGCTCGTTCACCGTCGCGGCGCCCTGGGCAAGACGGGCCAACATCGCCCGCCGAGTCGAGTTCGCCAGCGCTGCGAAGGTCTCCGTGAGCCGATGCTCGTCGATCGAGGTCTCCACCGACCCTCCGAACTTGCCCCGATAGCTAATTAACTCATGAGTTAAGTACCGGTAGGGATCGGCTGTCAATCGGGAGGGCAAGGCATCGCAATCACGGGTCCAGGCCATAAGTGGAGTCGCCTCCGGTTGGTGGTACGTTCACGGAGGTCCCTCCGGATACGGCCCCCGGCGCTGGTGGCGAGGGGCGCGGAACGCGAGGGGAGCACTCCACATGAGCTCGACCGACGAACCCACGCTCCGACCTGGCGGCGTCGCAACGCTGGCGGGCCGGCCGGTCGCCCGCATCGGCTTCGGGGCGATGCAGTTGCCCGGACCCGGTGTGCTCGGACCACCACGGAGCCGGGAGAACGCGTTGGCAGTCCTGCGCCGCGCCGTCGAGCTCGGTGCGAACCACATCGACACGGCCCAGTTCTACGGCCCCGACGTCGCCAACGAGCTCATCCACGCCGCCCTCCACCCGTACCCGGACGACCTCGTGCTCGTGAGCAAGGTCGGCGCTGACCGCGACTCGAGCGGCACGTGGATCGCGGCGCAGCGGCCCGAAGACCTGCGCGCCGGCGTGGAAGCGAACCTCCGCAGCCTTGACGTCGAGCGGGTCGACGTCATGAACCTGCGGCTGCACGCGCGCGGTGCAGATGACGACGGCTCCCACGTCGACCTCGACAGCCAGCTGGCGGAGATGGTCGCGCTGCGGGACGAAGGCAAGGTCGGCGCGGTCGGAATCAGCAGCGTCACGATCGACCAGCTCCGTCAAGCGCTGCGCGTCGGCCTCGCGTGCGTGCAGAACGAGTACAGCGTGCTCGACCGATCCGGCGAGCCCATGCTCGAGCTGTGTGCCGAGCACGACATCGCCTGGGTTCCCTACTTCCCCCTCGGGTCCGCGTTCCCCGGAATGCCGAAGGTGACCGAGAGCCCCGCCGTGATCGCGGCGGCAGCAGAGCTCGGGGCGACCCCTGCACAGGTCGGCCTGGCCTGGTTGCTCGCGCACGACCCGCGCATCCTGCTGATTCCGGGGACGTCGAGCCTCGACCATCTCATCGAGAACATGGCGACCGCCGACGTGCACCTCGGCGCCGAAACGATCGCCGTCCTCGACGGCTTGGCTGCTTTTAACCGCTGATGCAAATGCGGGAGACAGGGCCTACGACGGTGCTTCGGCGCTGACCATCCACGGGGTGCCGAACCGGTCGACGCACATGCCGAACATGGGCGACCACGAGGTCGGCGCGATCGGCAGCGTGACCTGGCCACCTTCCGAGAGGGCGTCGTACGCCCGTTTGGCCTCGTCGACGTCGGTGACCGAGTAGTTCACCTGCATGCCCTGCACGGGTCCGAAGCTGTCGGTGGTGGGATCGTCGGAGGCCATCAGCAGACCGTCGTCCAAGCGCAGGGCCGCATGCATGACCGTGTCGGCGGACACGCCCGGCATCCCTTCTCCAGGTGGCATGTCGGCCGCCGTGATGATGACGAGCTCGCCGCCGAAGATCTCCTGGTAACGGGTGAACGCCTCGCGGCAGTTACCGCCGAAGTAGAGGTACGGGTAGAAGGCCATGGGGTTCCTCCACGCTGCGCTTGCGGGACGGGTGGTCACTCTCGCGCGGTACCCGATGACCCTGTCGCCTTACCAGGTGGTCGGGTGACATTGCCGCCTCGGCGTGCGAACCTCGGGGAGAGCAACCCGGGGGGACTCCCATGCTGGCCCGCTGTCCGGCCGTCCACGTGACGAGCGCACGTCGAACGGGACCGTCGTGAGCGGCGCGGTCGTCCCGTTCCGCATCCAGATCGCGGACGCCGACCTCGACGACCTCCGCGACCGGTTGCGGCGGACGCGTTGGGTCGACGCCGAGACCGTCGACCGCTCGGCGGCCGATCCGGTGGCCGCCGACCCGTGGTACCAGGGCGTCCCACTCGCCTACATGCAGGAGCTCTGCGCGTACTGGGCCGACGGCTACGACTGGCGGGCGCGCGAGACCGGGCTGAACCGGTACCCGCAGTTCCGCACGACGATCGACGGGCTCGGCATCCACTTCTTCCACGAGCGTTCTCCGCACCCGGAGGCAGTTCCGCTCCTGCTCACGCACGGCTGGCCCGGATCGGTGGTCGAGTTCCAGACCGTGATCGGTCCGCTCACGGACCCGACCGGGTACGGCGGGGACTCGGCGGACGCGTTCCACGTGGTGTGCCCGTCGTTGCCGGGCTACGGGTTCAGCGAGCGCCCGACCGAGTCGGGATGGAACCTCGAGCACATCGCGCGCGCCTGGGCGGCGTTGATGGGCCGCCTCGGCTACGAGGAGTACATCGCCCAGGGCGGTGACTGGGGCGCGATGGTCACCCACACGTTGGGTGCGGTCGATTCCGACCACCTGCTCGGCGTGCACCTCAACATGCCGCTCGCGCCGCCGGACCCGAGCGAGGTGCCGACGCCGGAGGAACGGGCGGTGCTCGACCGCCGGGCCGAGTACGACGTGCACGACTCCGGCTACGCCAAGCTCCAGGGCACCCGGCCGCAGACGCTGGGCTACGGCTTGGTCGACTCGCCCGCGATGCAGGCGGCCTGGATCGTCGAGAAGATCTGGAACTGGGCCGACCATGACCACGACCTCACGCCGGTGCTCGACCGCGACCAGATCCTCGACAACGTGATGCTCTACTGGCTCGGGGCGAACGGCGCGTCCGCGGGACGCATCTACTGGGAGACCGCGCAGGGCTTCTCGCTCCCCGACGTCACGGTCCCGGTTGGCTGCAGCATCTTCCCGGCCGAGCACATCCGCACGTCACGGCGGTGGGCCGAGAAGCGGTTCCCCACCCTCGCCTACTGGAACGAACCGCCGCGCGGCGGTCACTTCGCCGCGTGGGAGCAGCCGGAGCTGTTCGTCGACGAGATGCGCGCGTTCCGCCGGGTGCTCGCGCAGTAGCTGCCAGACCTACGGGTCCGTCGGCGCTTCGACCGGTGCCATGGCGACGAGCTGGTTGCCGAGGACCTTGCCGATCTCGTTGCGCGGGAGTGCCTCGACGGTGACGAAGCCCACCGGCACCTTGTACGGCGCCAGGTGCTCGCGGCACAACTGTTCGAGCACAGCCGGCTCTGGTACCGGGGTTCCGGGGCTGGCGACGACGAACGCCCACGGCACCTCTCCGAGCCGGACGTCGGGCACACCGACGACGTGCGCGTCGGCGATCGCGGGCGAGAGCAGCAGCACCTCGACGACCTCGGCGGGGAACACCTTCAGCCCTCCGCGATTGATCATGTCGCTCACCCGGCCCTCGACCCACACGAACCCGTCGGCGTCGACCCTCCCGACGTCACCGGTGCGGAACCAGCCGTCAGGGCTGAGGCGGTCGGAGAGGTCGGCGCCATCGGCGTAGCCCGCGCTCAGCGCCGGCGTCGTGACCCACAGCTCGCCCGAACCATCGAGCGGGACGTCGTTGCCGTCGGCGTCGACCGCGCGCACGACGACACCGCGGTGCGGGCGTCCCACGGAGCCGAGCTTCGCGTCACCGAACGCCGACGAGTCGGCCGCGCTCCACCCGACGATCTCCCCGCCGATCTCGGTCTGACCCCATCCGTTGAGCACCGCGATGCCGAAGCGGTCGCGGAACCGCCGCGCCTGCAACGGTGAGAGCGGCGAGCTGATCGAGCGCACGTACCGCAACGGCGCGAGGTCGGTGATCGACTCGTCGTCGCAGAGCATGACCATCGCGGCTGGTGGCAGCACGCTGGATCGAATGCCGAATGCGGCGACGATGCGGGCGAACTCGCGGGTGTCGAACGCCGGCATGATCACGACGGGCGCGCCCACGCGGAACGCGAAGAGCACCTGGTAGATCCCGGCCCAGAGCGAGAGGGACACCGGCACAAGGTTCGGCATGGGCTTCCGCGCCGGCTCGTTCGCCCGCCCGCTGCGGAGAGTGCCGATCACGCCGTCGAGCAGGTCGGTCACGCCGTCGTGCCGCAGGAGCACCGGCTTCGGCCGGCCGGTGGTGCCCGACGTCATGCTGATCAGCGCAACGTCTTCGGCGTACGTGGCCGCACCGGCGCGGGTCTGCACCCGCATGCCGTCGGTGACGATGGCCGCGGGCCGTACCGCGTCGAGCACGTGCTGCTGCTCGCCCGGGGTGAGGCGGGGGTTGAGAGGCACGTGGACCGCGCCCGCCCGCCACACGCCGAAGAGCGCGGCGATCGCGTCGCTCCCGTTGGGCAGCGACACCGCGACCGCCTGCCCCGGCAGCACTCCGGCGCGCCCGAGATCGGCGGCCAGCGCGTCGGCGGCCGCCTCGAGCTCCGAACGCGTGACCGAGGTGTCGACGCCGACGTGGACGACGGGATCGTTCGGCGCGCCCACCCCAGTGAGCAGGGCACCGAGGCCGGTTGTGCTCACTCGACGGCCCACACCGCGGGACGCTTCTCGGCGAAGGCCCGCGGTCCCTCCTCCTGATCCGGGTGGCCCCAGATCCCGGTGAGCTCCCGCGCACCCGCGC
>JAODBH010000250.1 GCA_025463865.1 Actinomycetes bacterium
CTCACGCTGAAGCAGCCCATCGTCGGGATGGGGAGCACACCCACCGGCAACGGCTACTGGCTCGCTGCCAGCGACGGCGGGATCTTCAGCTTCGGCGACGCCAGGTTCTTCGGTTCCACCGGCGCGCTCACGCTGAAGCAGCCCATCGTCGGGATGGGGAGCACACCCACCGGCAACGGCTACTGGCTCGCTGCCAGCGACGGCGGCGTCTTCAGCTTCGGCGACGCCAAGTACTTCGGCTCCACCGGCGCGTTGAAGCTGAAGCAGCCCATCGTCGGCATCCGGCCCAGCGTCACCGGCTTGGGCTACTGGATGGTGGCGAGCGACGGTGGCGTCTTCAGCTTCGGCGACGCGAACTTCTACGGGAGCGCGGGCGCGCTCAAGCTCGTCGCCCCGATCACCGGTATCGGCTGACCCGCGGGCGGCCGACCGGCGGCGCGAAGCTGCCGGTCGTGCCGTTCCCGGACCTCGCCACGCTCGCGTCCGAGAAGTTCTGCTACCTGACGACGATCGGTCGCGTCACCGGCCGCCGGCACACGATCGAGATCTGGTTCCTCGTGCACGACGACGAGGTGTGGATGCTCAACGGATCGGGCGCGCGCTCCGACACCGTGCGCAATCTGCAGGCCCACCCCGAGGTCCGGCTCCGGATCGGCTCGGCGACGACCGTGGCCGTCGCCCGGGTCGTCGACGGGCTCCCGCCCGACGCGCCGGTGCGGGAGGCGATCGCCGCCAAGTACCGCACCGACGGGGACGACCTCGTGAGCTGGTCGCAGACGGCGCTGCCGGTGGCCCTGCGCATCCTCTTCTAACTGACGTCGGTGTCACATTCGAGCTGCGGGAGACGGTCGCTCCCACCGCGTCGACCGACCGCAGCCAAGCCTTCGAGCCACCGGGAGTACCCATGGACCGCGTCCGTCTCGCCATCATCGGCGCCGGCAACATCGCCACGATGCACCTTCCCGGCTATCTCGCCGACCCCCGCTGCGACGTGGTCGCGGTCTGCGAGCCCAACGCCGAGAAGGGCGCCCGCAAGGCTGCGGAATGGGGCATCCCGAAGGTGTACACCGACCTCGCGGAGTGCCTGGCCGACGACGACATCGACGCGGTCGAGATCCTGACGCCGACCCATCTCCACAAGGACCATGCGATCGCGGCCGCGCGCGCCGGTAAGCACATCTCGATCCAGAAGCCGCTCGCCAACAGCGTGGCCGACGGGCGCGAGATCCTCGAAGCGGTGGCGAAGGCCGGCGTGCTGTTCCGCGTGTTCGAGAACTGCTGTGGCTACGAGCCGCTGCGCAAGGCGCGCGAGCTCGTCCTCGACGGCGCGATCGGCGCGCCGGTCCACGTCCGCATCAAGACCGTCACCGGCTGGTCGGAGTCGAAGTTCGAGGCCGGCCTCGACCCCGAGGGCTACATCTGGCGCTTCAACGACGACGCGCCGGGGGGCCACCTGTTCGACGACATCGTCCACAAGTTCGCGATGCAGTACTGGCTCGTCGACCGCGACATCACGCGCGTGTCGTCGGTGGTGAAGCCGGGGCCACTGTTCTTCGAGCCCGCGGCCGCGTCGTTCGAGTATGAGGGCGAAGGCCTGCTCGGCAACATGGAGGTGTCGCACGCGCCCGACATGTACATCGAGTCCGACGGTTGGAGCGCCGACGAGTTCTTCGAGATCCAGGGCGAGTCCGGCTACATCTGGGTCACCCGCCTCTGCGCGCGCCTCACCGAGCTGCCGCCGGTGGTCCTGTACGACGGGCAGAAGCGCAACCACGTCACCTTCGACGACGTCAATCCCGACTACTTCCGGAGCTTCGACAACGCCGCGCAGGACTTCATCGGCGCCATCGTCGACGGCACCACCTGTGACCTGAGCGGCGAGCTCGCGGTGAAGGTCCTCCAGCTCTGCTTCGCCACCTACCAGGCGTCGATGGAGGGACGGACGATCGACGTGGCCTCGGTCACCGACAAGGTCTCGCCGCCGTGGTGGCCGCCCACGATGGAGAAGCTGATCGCCGATTCCGAGCGTGAGAACGCCCGTCGGAGCACCCCCGCCCGGTAACGACGGGGTTAGCTGTCACACCCCTTCGCTCTAATGGGCCCAGGCCACCACGGGGCGTCCGCGATCCGTGAATGCCAAGCATGTAATTTGGGCATTCGAGTCGAAGGGGGTCGGACCATGCACCGGTTCAGCCTGGAAGTCTGTGTCGAGTACCGCGACGAGTACGAGGAGCCGAACGGCCCCTGTCTCGGCTGCGGCCACCTGCCCGAGGAGCACCCGGGCGCCTTCGACGGCCCTGCCTTCGACGACGCCGGCTACGACGTCTCGCCGATCGCCGTGCTCGCCGTCCTGCGCCGGGGCGCCCCGGTCGAGGAGCAGCGGCGCGCTTCGTAGGGACCGCGCCGCGCGCCTCCCCCTAGGCCGAGCGCTTCTTCGCCGGGGCTTCGCTCGACGTCGACTTCTTGGCCGCGGTCTTCTTCGCCGGAGCCTTCTTGGCGGTGGCCTTCGCCGGGGCCTTGCGGGCCGACTGGCTCTTGGGCACCGCCGCGATCTCGGCCGCCGCGGTCGACTTCTTGGCCGCCGACTTCTTGGCCGACGATGCTCGCTTCGGCTTCGCCGACTCCTCCGCCTCCGCCGACCCGTCCGAGGTGTCGTCCTCGGTCGCGGTGCCGGACGCCCGGGCGAGGCTGGCCTCGAGCGCGGCCATGAGGTCGAGGACCTTCGCCGGCTCCTGAGCCTGGGGCTGCGCGACGATCTCCTCACCGGCCGCCTTGCGGTCGATCAGGTCGAGCAGCTGCTCGCGGTACTCGTCGTGGTACTTCTCGGGCTCGAAGTCGCTGGCCAGCGACTGGATGAGCTGCTCGGCCATCTTGAGCTCGCGCTCCGACACCTCGGCCTCGTCGCCGGCGAGCCCGGCGTGGGGGAGGACCTCGTCGGCGTAGCGCATCATCTCGATGCAGAGCATCCCGTCGAGCGGGCGGATGGCCACGAGGCGTTCCTTGGAGCGGAGCACGACCCGGCCGATGGCTACCTTGTGCAGCTCTTCCATGGCCCGGACCAGCAGCTGGTACGGCTTGGCCGCGTTCTTGTCCGGGACCACGTAGTACGGGTTCTCGAAATAGAGCGGGTCGATCTGGTCGAGGTCGACGAAATCCTCGATCTCGATCTGCTTCGACGCCTTGGGCGCGAGAGCAGCGAGCTCGTCGGGCTCCATCACCACGTACTGACCGCCGCCGAGGTCGTAGCCCTTCACGATCTGGTCGTTCGAGACCTCTTCGCCGGAGGCCTCCGAGATGCGCTTGTACCGGATGCGGGAGCCCGTCCCCTCCTCCAGCTGGTGAAAGCTGACGTCACGCGACTTGGTCGCCGGTACGAGCCGCACCGGCACGGTCACCAGCCCGAAGCTGATCGAACCGGTCCAGATGGTCGTGGCCACGCGTCCTCCTCGGTGGTGCCGCACCCGTGCGGTTCGCGGGTGCTGGCCGACTAGGTTCGCAGACCGTGGTGAGCCGGTCCACGTCTTCGGTCAGCGTTGAGGTCGGCGGTCGATCGCTGACCTTGAGCAATCTCGACAAATTGCTCTACCCCGAAGCGGGCTTCACCAAAGCCCAGGTCATCGACTACTACGCGCGAATCGGCCCGGTGATGCTCCCCCACCTGGCCGGACGGGCCCTCACCCGGGTCCGGGTCCCCGACGGGGTCGGGGGGCAGCAGTTCTTCGAGAAGCGCTGCCCGGGCCACCGACCCGCCTGGGTCCGGATCGGTGGCGCTCAGGACAACTGCGTCGCCGACGACCCGGCGACGCTCGTCTGGCTGGCCAACCTGGCCGCGCTCGAGCTCCACACGCTCCAGTCCACCGTCGAGCGGCCGCACCACGCCCTGGGGGTCGTGTTCGACTTCGACCCGGGGCCCCCGGCGACGATCGTCGACTGCAGCCGCATCGCGCTCGAGCTCCGCGGCCTGCTCGACGTGTGGGGCATCCGGGCCGTGGTGAAGACCAGCGGGGGCAAGGGCCTGCACGCGTTCATCCCCCTGCACGGCGCCGACCGGACGCCCGACGAGACCAAGGCCTTCGCCCTCGCCGTCGGGCAGCTGCTCGAGAAGCGCCACCCGACGTCGGTGCTCGTCGACATGACCCGCGAGAAGCGGACCGGCAAGGTCTTCGTCGACTGGAGCCAGAACGACCCGCACAAGACGACGATCGCGCCCTACTCGATGCGCGCGCTCCCCCGCCCCACCGTGAGCACCCCGCTGCGCTGGTCGGAGGTCGAAGTCTGCGCCGAGTCCGGCGATCCCGAGTCGCTCCGCTTCGAGACCGACGCGGTGCTCGCCCGCGTCGAGGAGCTCGGCGACCTCTACGCCGACGCGCTCACCGTCGAACAGGACCTGCCCAGCTGACGACGAGGCTCAGGCGGCGTGCGTTCCGGCCCAGGCCAGGAGGCTGTGGGAGTCGCGGGTGTTGACGATGCGTTCGGGCGCGATGCCGGCCGCGACGGCCTTGTCGCAGCCGTTGATCTGCCACGCGAGCTGGCCGGGGGCGTGGGCGTCGGAGTCGATGGCGAAGTCGCAACCGAGGCCCACCGCGAGCTCGAGCAACCGCGTCGGCGGGTCGAGCCGCTCGGGACGGGAGTTGATCTCGAGCGCCTTGCCGTGTGCGGCGATGGCGCCGAACACCACCTCGGCGTCGAACTCGCTCTCGGGCCGGCCCTTGCCGGTGATGAGACGGCCGGTGCAGTGGCCGAGGACGTCGACGTTCGGGTTGCTCACCGCGGTCAGCATGCGCCGGGTCATGGTCCGCGCGTCGTCCCGGAGCTTGGAGTGGACGCTGGCCACGACCACGTCGAGGAGCGAGAGCACCTCGTCGGGATGGTCGAGCGTTCCGTCGGCCAGGATGTCGACCTCGACCCCGGTGAGGATCCGGAACGGCGCCAACTGCTCGTTGACCCGGGCGACCTCGTCGATCTGGGCCACGAGCCGCTCGAGGGTGAGCCCGTGCGCGACCTTCAGACTGCCCGAGTGGTCGGTGAGGACGACCCACTCGTGGCCGAGATCGCGCGCGGCACGGGCCATCTCCTCGATCGGGCTGCCCCCGTCCGACCAGTCCGAGTGGGTGTGGCAGTCGCCCCGCAGCATCTCGAGCAGCTCGACGCCCGGCCGCTCGCCCACGTCGGGCGTGGCCTCCTCGACGTCGCGGAGGTACTCGGGCACGATCCCCGCGAGCGCGTCGTGGATGACGCCCGCCGTCGCCTTCCCGATCCCGGCCAACGACTCGAGCCGCCCGGCCCGATCCAGCCGCCGCAACTCGTCGAGGTCGGTCTCGCGGACGACGGAAGCGGCGCGGCGGAACGCGCGCACCCGGTACGTCGGCTGCGCGCTCTGCTCGAGCACGTAGGCGATCCGGTCGAGCGCGTCCGCAGGGTGCATCGAGCCGCTCTCGTCGTTCGCCATCGGCGTCTGGTCCTTCCCGGGTCGGTCGTCGTGACCCACATAGTGTGCTCGAAAACGCATCCGTGGGATCCCCGGGGGAAGTCGATGGAGCTCGACGGCAAGGTCGCGATCGTCACCGGAGCGAGTCGCGGGGTCGGGGCGGCGGTGGCCGTCGCGCTCGCCGCGGCCGGGGCCAAGGTCGCGTGCGCGGCCCGATCGACCGAGGCGCAGCCGCAGCCGACCCCGGGCACGCTCGACGCGACGGTGCGTGCGATCACCGACGCCGGCGGCGACGCCATCGCGGTGCCCACGAACCTCGCCAAGGACGACGAGGTCGTCGCGATGGTCGAGCTGGCGGCCGAGCACTACGGCGGCGTCGACATCCTCGTGAACAACGCGGCGATCACCTTCGTCGGCGACATCGACCTACCCATGAAGCGCCAGGACCTGATCCTCACGGTGAACCTGCGGGCCCCGATGATCGCGGTGCAGACCGCGCTCCCCTTCATGCGCGCGAGGGGCGGCGGCGCCATCCTCAACGTGTCGAGCGTCGCCGGCCTCAACTACTTCCCGGGGCAGATGGCGTACGGCATGTCGAAGATCGCGCTCGAGCACTTCACGATGTCGCTCGCGCCGCAGCTCTCGACCGACGGCATCACCGTCAACACGTTCCGCATCGACGTCCCGGTCGCGTCGGAGGGCTTCGTCGCCAATCTGCCCGATGCCGACCACTCCGACTGGGAGCCGAGCGAGGTTGCGGCCGAAGGGGTGATCTGGATGCTGCGCCAGCCGATGCCGTACACGGGGAACAACATCGGCATGGCGGAGTTGCGCGAGACCGAGCACATCATGCCGTCGCGCGCCGCGCGTCCACACACGCAGAGCGCCACAATGCGGACCAAATCGCCGTTCCAGGGCGCGGCCGCACCCTCGGCCGGCTCGGCCGATTGACCCAGGCTGCCGCGCTGCTCCGGTGTAGAAACGGACCGTGACGTACCCCCGCTACCCGCGCGACTCGCAACGTCGGCGCGTCTACCTCGCGGAGACCCCGCTCCCCGGACGCAAGTTGCGCGGCCTTCCCGGCTGCGAGGACTTCCGCGACCTCGTGGTCGGAGACCCGTGGTGGGCCGAGCGCTTCCCCGAGCACACCCCCGATCTGGCACCGATGCTCCGGCCCGGGCAGGGCGCGCGCCACGCGTTCTTCCGCTGGGACACCGCGGCCCCGAGCATCACGCTGCCGCGCCGCTACCGGACGACGAGCGTCGTCCTCCACGAGCTCACGCACTGGGCGCTGCACGGCCAGAGCGACCTCCCGCACCACGGCCGCACGTTCACCCGCGTGCTGCTCGACGCGACCCGCCACTACGACGGCGAGGAGGCGGCCGGCGAGCTCGAGCGTTCGTTCGCGCAGCACAAGGTGCACCTCGCACACCCGGCGCGGTGCGGACCCGACGGCCGCCTCCGCTACGGCTGGGACGAACGCATCCGCCTGAGCCGCGGGCGCTACCTGTCCCTGCGCTACCGGAGCGACCACGCCCCCGACGCCTGCGTCACCGGTCGGCTGGAAGGCCCGGCGCGTCGCGGCCGCGCGGTCCGCATGCAACCCCTCGGCGCGGTCCCGGAGGTCGTGCTCGTCGAATCGGTGTGGGACGTCCAGCCCACCCCCGACCCCTACTCCGACGCCGAGCGCGCCGGCCGCCTCTTCCTCCTCGAGGACGACTTCAGAGGCGCCGATTGAGCACCGCACATGGGTTCAATCGGCGCTGAAGATTCCGGGCTAGTTGAGGCGTTCGACGATCATGGCCATGCCCTGGCCGCCGCCGACGCACATCGTCTCGAGGCCGTAGGTCTTGCCCGCGTCCTCGAGGCCGTTGAGCAGCGTGGTCATGATGCGGGCGCCGGTCATGCCGAACGGGTGGCCCAGCGCGATCGCTCCGCCGTTCACGTTGAGCTTCTCCCACGGGATGCCGAGCTCGGCCGCCGACGGGATGACCTGCGCGGCGAACGCCTCGTTGAGCTCGACGAGGTCGATCTGGTCGATCGTCATGCCCGCGCGCTTCAGGGCCTGCTGGCTCGCCTTGATCGGCCCGAGGCCCATGATCTCCGGGTTGAGGCCGGTGACACCGCTGCTGACGATGCGGGCGAGCGGCGTGATGCCGAGCTCCTTGGCCTTCGTGTCGCTCATGACGACCACCGCGGCCGCGCCATCGTTCAACGGGCACGCGTTCCCGGCGGTGACCGTTCCCTGCGGCCGGAACACGGGCTTCAGCGCGGCGAGCTTCTCGACCGTCGTGCCGGGCCGCGGGCCGTCGTCCTTGCTGACGACGCTGCCGTCGGGCGTGGTGATCGGGGTGATCTCGCGGTCGAAGAAGCCGCGTTCCTGGGCCGCGACCGCGCGCTGCTGCGACTGCGCCGCGAACTCGTCCTGCTGCTCGCGCGTGACGCCGGTGAGCTCGACCACGTTCTCGGCGGTCTCGCCCATCGCGATGTAGACGTCGGCGATGTCCTTCGACGGGGCCCACGGGTGGCCGTCACCCTGGGCGTGCTCGAGGCTGCGCTCGATCGCGTCGAAGAAGTAGGGGTTCTGCGTGTCCGGCAGCGAGTCGCTGTTGCCCTTCACGAATCGGCTGACGGCCTCGACCCCGGCGGCCACGAACACGTCGCCCTCACCCGCGCGGATCGCGTGCGCGGCCATGCGGATCGTCTGCAACGACGACGAGCAGTAGCGGGTGACGGTGCAACCGGGAACATCGTCGAGCCCGGCGAGCAGCGCGACCACGCGCGCCATGTTGAAGCCCTGCTCGCCGCCCGGAAGGCCGCAGCCGAGCATCAGGTCGTCGATCGACTCGGCATCCACCTGCGGCACCTTGTCGAGCACGGTACGCACGATGAACGCCGCCATGTCGTCGGGGCGGAGCTCGGTGAGCGATCCCTTGAAGGCCCGACCGATCGGGGTCCGGGCGGTGGCGACGATCACGGCTTCGGGCATCGAGGGCTCCTTCGACGGCACTTCCGACCGGCCCGGCTGGGCACGGCGTTCGCGGGTGCGTCTGCCAGACTGCCACGGTGCTGCAGACCCACGACGATCAGCGCGTCAGGACCCTCACCCTCGACCGTCCCGAAGCGCTCAACGCGTTCGACACGCACCTCTACGATGCCGTCCGCGAAGCCCTCGAGGACGCGGCGTCGTCGAGCGACATCGCCTGCGTGGTCATCACCGGGGCCGGTCGGGCCTTCTCGGCCGGCCAGGATCTGGCCGAGATGACGTCTCCTCCACGGGAGAACGGCCGCGTCGTCCACGGGTTCCCGGCGTTCCTCCGCACGGTGTCCCGATTCGAGAAGCCGCTCATCGCCGCGGTCAACGGGCTCGCGGTCGGCATCGGGCTCACGCTCCTGCCCCATTGCGACCTCGTGCTGATCGCGGAGACCGCCCGTCTCCGGGCCCCGTTCACCGTGCTCGGCGTGGCCCCGGAGGCGGCGAGCAGCGCGCTGCTGCCCGAGGTCATGGGCCGCCAGCGCGCCGCGCACGCGCTGTTCACGTCGGCGTGGATCAGTGCCCAGGAGGCGGTCGACGCCGGGATCGCGTGGCGCTGCGTGCCTTTGGCCGACCTCATGCCCGAGACGCTCGCGGTCGCCCGAGAGATCGCCGCCATGCCGATCGTGTCACTGGTGGAGACCAAACGGCTCCTCCTCGCGCCGCGCCGCGACGCCGTCGACGCCGCGCTCATCCGTGAGGACGCCGTGTTCCAACGGCTCGTCGGCGCGCCGGCGAACCTCGAGGCGATCCACGCGTTCATGGAGAAGCGCGTACCCGACTTCCGCCACCTCCCGCCCGGCTGATGGCGGAGGAGAGCCGCGGCGCGATCGCGGCCGCGTTCACCGCCAATCTCGGCATCGCGATCGCCAAGTTCGCCGCGTTCGCGTTCACCGGTGCCGCGTCGATGCTCGCGGAAGGCATCCACTCCCTCGCCGACACCGGCAACCAGCTCCTGTTGTTCGTCGGTGGCAAGCGGGCCCATCGGCCGCCCGACGAGCTGCACCAGTTCGGCCACGGCGGCGAGCGCTACTTCTACGCCTTCGTCGTCGCGCTCGTGCTGTTCTCTCTGGGCTCGCTGTTCGCGATCGTCGAGGGCATCGATCACTACTTGCACCCGGGCTCGGTCGAGGATCCGCTCTGGGCCTACGTCGTGCTCGCGATCTCGATCGTGCTCGAGAGCTTCTCGCTGCGCACCGCGGTCAAGGAGGCCAGACCCCGCAAACGGCAGCTCTCGTGGCCCTCGTTCATCCGCCGGACGAAGAGCCCGGAGCTGTCGGTGCTGCTGCTCGAGGACAGCGGCGCGCTGTGCGGGCTGCTCTTCGCCACGATCGGGGTCACCGCGGCCCAGATCACCGACGACGCCCGTTGGGACGCGCTCGGCAGCGTCGCGATCGGGCTGCTCCTCGCGGTGATCGCGTTCGTGCTGGCCGTCGAGATGAAGAGCCTGCTGATCGGCGAGTCGGCCAGCGGCCCGAACGCGGAGGCGATCCGCGCCGCGATCGAGAGCTGCCCCGAGGTGCGCCGGATCATCCACCTGCGCACGCTCCACCTCGGTCCCGACGAGCTCCTGGTCGCGGCCAAGCTCGACCTCGCGGCCGACTCCTACGAGGAGCTCGCCCGCGAGATCGATCAGGTGGAGGCGGCCATCCGCGCCGCGGTACCGATCGCGACGGTCATCTACATCGAGCCCGATCTCTACCGCTCCGTGGAGCCGCCTCCCGGCCGGTGATTGCTAGCGTGCGGGCATGGGAAAAGGCGGTCGCAAGAAGGGCTCGAGCCGTTTGCCGAAGGTGGGCAGCCGGACCGAGCTCCAACACGAGTCGCAGCGCGAAGAGGCCTCGGTGCTCGCCAACTTCGGCATCCGCCGCGGCGGCAGCGGCGGCAGCCGTCGGTCCCAGCAGCCGGTCTGGGTGAAGTGGGTCGCGATGTTCGTCGTCGTGGCGCTCGTGCTGGCGGGCATCGCCTCGCTCGTCGTGCTCGCCATCTGAGCGGCCGCGCTCAGTCGATGCGGCGGAGCTGCTCGCGGTAGATCTTGCCGTTGGCCACGTAGCTCGCCATGCCCGGCTCGATCATCTCGGGCGTCGCCGCGTCGAGCTTCAGCTTCGCCGGTACGCCGAGGGCCATCGCGCGCGCCGGTACCTCCATGCCGTTCGGCACGACCGCGTTCGCGCCGACGATCGCTCCCGAACGTACGACGGCGCGGTGCAGCACGATGGAGCCCGAGCCGACGAGCGAGTTGTCCTCGATCGTGCAGCACTCCATGTGCACCAGATGGCCGATGACGCAGCCGTCACCGATGATCGTCGGCTGGATCGGCGTCGCGTGGATCACCGACCCGTCCTGGATCGACGTACGGGCGCCGATGATGATCCGGCCGTAGTCACCCCGGAGCACGACCTGCGGCCATACCGAGGACTCGGGCCCGATCGTCACCTGCCCGATGACCGTCGCGTCAGGGTGCACGTACGCGGTGGGATCGATGTCGGGAACGAGGTCGCCGAGGGCGTAGATGGCCATGGCGCCGGACGATAGTGAACTTCGAGTGCGGGGGCGCTACTGGATCGTTGCGCCCGCGTCGGCCACCAGTGCGTGGCCGACCACGAACGAAGCGTCGTCGGAGCACAGCCACACGACGGCCGCGGCGATCTCCTCCGGGTTCGCGAGCCGGCCGATGGGGCTTCCCCGCGTGATCATCTTCTCGATGCCCGGGTCCTGGGCCATGAACCCCTCGAGCAGCGGTGTACGGGTGCTGCCGGGGCAGACCGCGTTCACGCGGATGCCCTCCCGGACGTACTCGAGCGCGGCGGCCTTGGTGAGTCCGAGGATGCCGTGCTTGCTCGCGACGTAGGCCGGCAGCCCGGGGAAGCCCATCAGGCCGGCGCCCGACGACATGTTGACGATGGCGCCCCCGAAACCGCCGGTCGACGGGCTCATCGCGCGGAGCTCGGCGCGCAAGCAGAGGAAGGTGCCGGTGAGGTTGATGTCGAGCGTGCGCCGCCAGTCGTCGACGTCGTAGTCACCGGTTCGGCCACCTGCGCCGTTGACACCGGCGTTGTTGCTCGCGACGTCGAGCCCGCCGTAGGTCTCGACCGTGGCGGCGACCGCCCGCTCGACCGCCTCGCCGTCGGTGACGTCGACCGCCAGCGCCAGGCCGCGGCCGCCCTTCGCCTCGACCAGGGCAACGGTCTCCCGCGCGCCCTCGGCGTCGATGTCCGCGACGACGAGCGCGGCCGCGCCCTCGTCGACCATCGCGAGCGCCACCGCCCGACCGATGCCGGAGCCGCCCCCCGTGACGAAGCCGACCTTGCCGTCGAGCCGGCTCAATGGAACCACTCCCCGCCGTTCACATCGAGGGACTGCCCGGTGATGCTCCGGGCCATGTCCGAGCCCATGAACACGATCGCGTCGGCGACATCCTCCTGCGGCGGGACGAAGCCGAGCGGGATCTCCGCTTCGAGCTCGGCGACCACGTCGGCCTCGGTGCAGTTGCGCGACTGCACCTGCCACTGCACGTAGGTCTGGACGTTCGGGCCCCACATCCAGCCCGGGACCACCGCGTTGACGCGAATCCGGTAGGGCCCGAGCTCCAGGGCGAGCGACTGCACCGCGGTGTTGAGCGCGCCCTTCGACGAGGCGTACGCACCTTCGTTGACGCGGATCTTGCGGGCGCTCATCGAGTTCACGAACACGATGGCACCCCCGCCGGCCGCCTTCATGGGCGCGATGGCCGCCTGCGTGAGCTGGAGGGTCCCCCAGACGTTCACGTCGTAGACCTTCCGCCACTTGACGAGGTCGACGGCTTCGAACGGCACCGACGGGTCACCCCGGAAGGCGCTGTTGACCAGCACGTCGAGCGACCCGAACGCCTCCACGGTCCGCGCGACGGCCGCGGCGCACGCGTCCGGGTCGGCGATGTTCGTCGGCACCACGACCGCCCGACCGCCCGCGGCCTGGATCTCGGCCGCGGTCTCGGCGAGGAACGCCTCGCTGCGGGCCGCGAGCCCGACCGAGGCGCCCTCCCGTGCGTAGGCCAGCGCGGTGGCCCGGCCGAGCCCGGGTCCGACCCCGGAGATCAACGCAACCTTGCCCTCCAGCAACACTCCGGTCCCCCGCCGCTCGTCCGCCCGTTCCGTTCCGGCGCGACCGCCGGGGTCGTCACCGTAGCGCCCACTTCTGACGATGCGTCAGGAGTGTGAATTCCGCGGCCGGAGAGCGCCGCGGCGCATGGGATCAGGTGGCAAGTGGGTACCGTCGGGGCACAGGCCACGAGGAGGACACGATGCACGACGTACGCCGGCTCACGATCCTCGGGGTCCTCCTCGTCGCGATCGCCGCCTACGTCGTCGCCACGACCGGCTCGCACGTGACCCGCGTGATCATGATCGGCGCCGTCGTCCTCTACGCGGTCGGCGTGTTCCAGATCCGTCAGCAGGTCCGGAACCGGAACCACCACCGGCTCTGAGCCGGCCGCCGACCCGCCGTCCCCGTTCGGCCGACCCCGCGCAGGCACGGGGTGCCAGAGTGTCGGGATGGTCAAGCTGGTCTGCTTCGTGCGCAGGAACCCGAACCTCACCATCGAGGAGTTCCACGAGCACTGGACCCACCAACACGCGGAGCTCGTCCTCGAGCACGGAGGCCGGTGGGTCCGCCGCTACGAGCAGAACCACCGTCTGCCCAAGGACTATGCCCGTCCGGGCGCTCCCGACTTCGACGGCTGCGCGATCCAGTGGTTCGACTCCGTCCGCGACTTCTTCGCCATGGTCGCCGACCCCGCGTATCAGGAGCACGTCGGCCCCGACGAGCGCTACCTGCTCGATCTGGACGCCACGACGTTCCTCCTCACCGACGAGGAGCACCGGGTCATCTGACGCGAGGCCCCTCGAGCACCCACAAGGAGATCAGGCCGCGTGGACGAGGACGACGAGACGCCGGGTGGAGACACCGCCGACCCGATCACGCACGCGGCTCGCGAGGTGTTCGACTACCCGACGCTTCGCCCGGGCCAGCGCGAAGCGATCGAGAGCGTGCTCAGCGGGAGGGACACGCTCGCGGTCCTCGCCACGGGAGCCGGCAAGTCCGCGATCTATGCGCTGGCCGGCCACCTCCTGCACGCCGCGACCCTCGTGATCTCGCCGCTCATTGCGCTCGAGAACGACCAGCTCCTCGCGCTCGAACGACGACGAGGCGTCTCCGCGGTGGTCATCAACTCGGCGGAGACCGCAAGCCACCGACGGGAAGCACTCGACCGGCTGACCGCCGACTCGGATCGGCCCGACTACGTCTTTCTCGCGCCGGAGCAACTGGCGAACGCAGACGTGGTCCGACGATTGGCCGTTCTCCAACCGGCCCTGGTCGCGGTCGACGAGGCCCATCTGGTCAGTCAGTGGGGAACGGACTTCCGCCCCGACTACCTCCGCATCGCGCCAGCCGTCGCCGCGATCGGTCATCCGATCACGTTGGCCTTGACGGCGACGGCCGCTCCTCCGGTCCGTCAGGAGATCATCGAACGCCTCGGAATGCACGACCCTTCGGTGATGGTCGGAGGTTTCAGCCGGGCGAACATCGATCTCGCGGTCCACGCCTACTTCACCGATGAGTCGCACAAGCTCGAGGTCATCGTCCACGACATCGCCGAAGCAGCTCGCGGCGCCGGCCACGGCATCGTCTACGCCGCCACCCGCAGGCGGGTGGAGGCCCTCGCAGGCGACTGCGCCCGACTCGGACTGCGTGCGGCGCCGTATCACGCGGGTATGCCCGCCGCCGCGCGACTCGAGGTGGAGGACCGGTTCCACGACGGCACGATCGAGGTCGTCGTCGCGACCATCGCGTTCGGCATGGGGATCGACAAGGCGGACATCCGCTGGGTCTTCCATGCCGATGTCCCAGGTTCGCTGGACGAGTACTACCAGGAGATCGGCCGCGCCGGGCGGGACGGTGCATCGGCACGAGCAGTGCTGTACTTCCGGTCCGAGGACCTGCGATTGCCGCGCATGTACGCATCGAAGGCCGGACCGAGCGTGCGGTCCCTCGAGACCACCGCGGAGGCTCTGGGTGAAGACGACCCGCCGGTCAGCCTGGCCGACCTCCGGCGACGAACGCGCCTGTCGCGCACGCTCACCAGTGCCGCTGCTACGGCGCTCGCCGATGCGGGTGGGCTGACCATCGATGCCGACGGCCGGGTGGCGGTGTCCGGACGCCTCGATCAGGCCGTGGCGAACGCCGCGGAGACCGTGCGCCGGCGGCGCGCCGTCGAGCGGACGCGCACCGACACGATCGAGGCCTACGCCGAGCATGTCGGGTGCCGGTGGAGGTTTCTCCTCGAGTACTTCGGTGAGGCGGCCCCAGAGCGGTGCGGCCATTGCGACAACGACGAACGGGACGCGATCAGCACCGACGCGAACGTTCGGCGCCCGTTTCCACGGGGCAGCCGCATCCGCCACCGGGTGTTCGGAGAGGGCGAAGTGGTCGGCTACGTCGGGTCCTGGATCCTGCTCATGTTCGACCGCGCGGGCTACAAGCGGCTCGACCTCGAACTCGTGGTGAGCGGCCATCTTCTGGAGCGAGTCGCCTGAGTCCGGAGGTGGAGCAGCTCATCGCCCGGCCGCCTTCGCGGCGCACGGTCATCAGAGGACGAGCTCGGCCATGGTCTGCAGGGTGGTGGCGTCGCCGTAGAGCAGGAGCGTCGTGACGATGGACTCGCGCCACGCGTCGAGATCGTCGCGGATCTTCTCCCTCGGCCCGATGAGCGCGGTCTGCTCGATGAGCGAGCGCGGCACCGCGGCGGCGGCCTCGGTCTTCTTGCCGTCGAGGTACAGCTCCTGGATCTGCTGCACCTCGGCCTCGTAGCCCATGCGGCCGAACACGTTGGCGTGGAAGTTGACGTCTTTGGCGCCCATCCCGCCGATGTAGAGGGCAAGCACCGGGCGGAGGAAGTCGGCGGCCTCCTCGACGTCGTCGTGGAAGATCACCGGCACGGTTGCGGCGACCTCGAACGTCTCGGCCGCCGTACGCGCACCGGGCCGGGCGAAGCCCTCGTCGAGCGCGGCGCGGTAGAACCCGTCGACGCTCGGCGCGTAGTAGATGGCGAGCCAGCCGTCGGCGATCTCCGCGGTCAACGCGACGTTCTTCGGGCCTTCGGAGGCGAGGTAGATCGGGAGGTCCGCCCGGAGCGGGTGGGTGATCGACTTCACCGGCTTCCCGAGCCCGGTGCCGCCGGGGTACGGGAGCGTGTACTGCTTGCCGTCGTACGTGACGGGCTCGTCGCGGGCCAGGGTCTTGCGGATGATCTCGACGTACTCGCGCGTGCGTTCGAGCGGGCGCGGGTAGGGCTGGCCGTACCAACCCTCCACCACTTGTGGCCCGGACGCTCCCAGACCGAGCACGAAGCGCCCGCCGGAGAGGTGGTCCATCGTGATCGCGGCCATCGCCATCGCGGTGGGGGTACGGGCCGAGATCTGGCAGATCGACGTGCCCAGCTTCACCCGCTCGGTCTGCGAGCCCCACCACGCGAGGGGTGTCAGCGCGTCGGAGCCGTAGGCCTCTGCGGTCCAGATCGAGTCGTACCCGAGGCGTTCGGCCTCGGCGACGAGCGCGTCGACGCCGACGGGCGGCTGCGCGCCCCAGTAGCCGATCTGGAATCCGAGCTTGAGCCGCTGCATGATGCCGAGCGTAGGGTGTGATTCCAGAGGCCGCGCACAACGGGGGGATCCGCACATGGGCTCGCAAGTGGCGTTCGTGACCGGCGCGAGCCGGGGGATCGGGAAGGCCATCGCGGTGTCGATGGCGGAGGCCGGATACGACGTTGCCATCGCGGCCCGGACGGTCCAGGAGGGCGAGGCGCGCGAGCACTCGTCCACCCTCAGCAAGTCCGACATGCGGCCGCTGCCGGGTTCGCTCGCGTCGACGGCCGATCTCATCGAGGCCACCGGCCAGCAGGTGCTCCAGGTGCCGTGTGACATCCTCGACGCCGCGTCGCTCGGCTTCGCGATCGCCACGACGCAGGAGCGTTGGGGGCGCATCGACGTGCTGGTGAACAACGCCCGCTACATCGGCCCGGGCCACATGGACCGGTTCATGGACACCCCGATCGAGCTGCTCGAGAAGCATCTCGACGCCAACGTCATCGCGCCGCTGATCCTCACCAAGCTCGTCCTGCCCGGCATGCTCGAGCGCGGCGGCGGCACGATCATCAACATCACGTCGGGCGCGGGGTACGCCGATCCGCCGGCGCCGGCCGGTGAGGGCGGGTGGGGTCTCGGCTACGGCATCTCGAAGGGTGGCCTCCACCGGATCGCGGGAATCCTCGCGCTCGAGCTGAAGGACCGCGGGATCCGCGCCTTCAGCATCCAACCCGGTTTCATCGCCACCGAGCGCATCGCGATGGACATGGCCGACTTCGGGTTCGACGCGAGCACCGGTGCGCCCCCGCAGGTGATCGGTGAGGTCGCCCGGTGGCTCCTCACGAGCGACGCCGACGCGCTCAACGGCCAGAACGTCGAGGCCCAGCAGGTCTGCGACGAGCTCGGGCTCCTCCCCGGTTGGCACATCTCACCCCTCACGCCGACATGAGCAGCGCCGCGGACGGCTGCGTGCACCTGGACCGCTTGGCTCCGGTGGACCCGGAGCCATCCGCGGACGGCTGCGAGGAGTGCCTGCGCATGGGTGACACGTGGCTGCACCTCCGCATCTGCCTCACCTGCGGTCACGTCGGGTGTTGCGACGAATCGAGGAACCGGCACGCCACGAAGCACTACCGGGCGCTCGGCCACCCGGTGATCCGCTCGTTCCAACCGGGCGAGAGCTGGACCTGGTGCTACATCGACCAGGTCATGGCCTGAGCGCGGCGGCGAAGCGCACACCACCGTCGACCGTCAGCCACATGCGGGCCGGCTCCAGGGGGTCGGCATCGGCATCGGCGAAGCTGGAGAGGAGCTGCACGTCGTCGCCCGG
>JAODBH010000281.1 GCA_025463865.1 Actinomycetes bacterium
ACGAGGCCCTCGCACTCCCGACGGAGAAGGCCGCCCGCATCGCGCTGAGGACCCAGCAGGTCATCGCGCATGAGACCGGCGTGGTCAACGTGGCAGATCCGCTCGGTGGCTCGTGGTTCGTCGAGGAGCTGACCGACGAGCTCGACCGGCAGGCTGAGGCCGTCTTCACGTACCTCGTCGACCTCGGTGCCGGCTCCATGCTGGACGGGGTCATCGAAGCGATCGAGCGCGGCTGGTTCCAGTCGGAGATCGCCGACGCGTCGTACGACTTCCAGCGTCGGCTCGATGCCGGCCGCTTCGTCATGGTCGGCGTCAACGGCTACACCGATACCGATCCCGACGACGTGGCCCCCGCGACGCTCTACATCGACCCGGAGGTGGAGCAGCGACAGCTGTCCCGGCTCCACCAGGTCAAGCGGGACCGGAACCCGGAGGCGGTGCGTTCGGCGCTCCAACGGATCTGCGCTGACGCGGCCGAGCCGACGGTGAACCTGATGCCCGCCCTGCTCGACGCGGTTGCGGCGTACGCGACGGTCGGCGAGATCACGGCCGCGCTGGAAGGCGTCTTCGGTACTTGGGTGGAACGCGCGGTGACGTGACGATCCGGGTGCTCGTCGCAAAGGTGGGATTCGACGGCCACGATCGGGGCGTCCAGATCGTCGCCCGAGTGCTGCGCGACGCCGGGATGGAGGTCATCTACGGCGGAATCCGGCAGACGCCGGAATCCGTGGCCTCGATGGCGCTCCAGGAGGATGTCGACGTCGTCGGCTTGTCCATGCACAACGGCGCGCACCTGACGATCGCGCCACTGGTGGTGCGGGCGTTGCGGGACGCCGGAGTTGAGAGCGCAGTCGTCGTCGGTGGCATCGTTCCGGCGATCGACGTCCCGAGGCTGCGGGAGGCGGGCATCTCCGCTGTCCTCGGCCCCGGGGCGTCCACCGCCGAGGTCGTCGAGGCCGTGACGCGGGCCCGAGACGAACGCACCTCCCCGAGGTAGGCGCGGCGCGCCATCCGGGATCAGCGAACGGGCGTCGCCCTGGCTCGACGTGCGACGGCTGCTTGACCCCGCGCCGGAACCACGTACATAGTACCTACTAGGTTCCTGCACCCGATGGCGAGAGGTCGGGCAGCACGGCACCGTCGGACCCGAGGGGGGATTCGGTGCGTCTTCGTCGCAACGTCACGGGGCTTGTCGTCCTTGCGCTGCTGAGCGGCCTGTTGGTGGCCTGCAGCTCGTCGACCACCAGCTCGGGTGGCGCCGCATCGAGCACCGGAGGGACCGGAGCGACCCCGGCCGGCGCCCGGTACACCAAGCCCTCGGGCTCGGTCCGCGGGTACGACGGCTCCACGCTCAAGCTCGCGAGCCTCGGCATCAAGTCGCAGCTACCGGGGGTCGAGTTCGGCTCCCGGGCCCGGGTCAAGCGGTTCAACGACACGAACGAGGTCCCCGGGATCAAGCTGGACTACACGGAGTTCGCCAACGACAATCTCGATCGCGCGACCGCCCTTTCGGAGGCGCGTCGCCTCGTCGCCGAGCAGCAGATCTTCGCCATCGTCGGCGACACGAGCTCCTTCAACCCGCTCGCCTACTTCCAGCAGCAGCACGTGCCGTACTTCGGGTGGGCGTTCGACTCGACGTACTGCACCGACAAGCCCGACCCGACGTTGTGGGGCTTCGGGATCGACGGCTGCCTCGTTCCCGACAGCCCCAAGGTCGTCGGCGACATGGCGTCGAACCTCTACAAGTACCTGAGCGGCAGGATCGGCAAGGCCCACCCCACCGTCGCCTTGTTCTCCAGCGACAGTCAATCGGGTCAGAACGCGGCCAAGTTCGACAAGCCGCCCTACGACGGCGTCGGGTTCAACGTGGTCTACGCCAAGGGCATCATCCCCGCGGGCACGCCCGTCTCGGACTACACGCCCTACGTCCAACAGCTGCTTCGGAGCAACAACGGCAGCGCGCCAGACGTCATCGTCTGCCTCCTCACGACCGACTGCATTCCGATCTACGGCCTGCTCACATCGAGCAAGTACGGCGGGGTCTTCGTGTCCTCGCTCTACGCGGATCAGCTGCTCACCGCGTTGGACGGCAGCGTGGTGACGACTGCGTTCGCGCCGTTCGGTGACGCCACCCCGGCGAACGCGCAGCTGTCCGCCGACGTGAAGGCGGTCAAGCCCGGGCAGGCACCGGATCTCGGCGTCGCGGTCGGCTACTTCTCGACCGACATGTTCATTCAGGCGCTCAAGACGCTGGTCCAGGCCAAGGGCAAGTCCTTCATCAGCCCCGAGAACCTCCAGCAGGCCGCGGCGTACATGACGTGGGAGATCAAGGACCAGATCGGGCCGGCGAAGTATCCCGAGTCGACGGTGTTGCCGTCACCGTTCTGCAGTGCCGTGGTGGTCGACGAAGGCGCGCAGTGGAAGACCGTGGAGCCCTACTCGTGCTCGACCAAGACCTTCCCGATCTCCGGCTGATCCGGCCCGCGGAGACGGACACGGAACGAGTGGTGACGTACGGGGAAGCGACGACGGAATCCAGCGGTGACCTGACGGGCGTCGGCGCTCTCTTGAAGCTCGAGGCGATCACGGTCACGTTTGGCGGCATCACCGCGCTCGACGGCATCGATCTGCGCGTGGACCGGGGCGAGGTCGTCGGGATCATCGGACCGAACGGAGCCGGTAAGACGACGCTCTTCGACGTGGTCTCCGGCGTACGCGTCCCCAGCCGCGGGACGGTCCTGCTGGGTGGTACCGACGTCACGAGGCGGCCGCCGGCCAGCCGGGCCCGCCTCGGGCTCCGCCGCACCTTCCAGCGCGTGCAGGTGTTCGGATGGCTCAGCGTCGAGGACAACGTGCTCGCCGCGCTCGACGTCGTCGGGGGCGGCGGCGGCTTCGTGGCCGACCTCGTCGGCTCTCCCTTCCGCCGGCATCGAGAACGGGAACGGCGCCACCGCGGGGAGGCGACGCTCGAGCGCTGCGGCCTCTCGGACGTGCGCCACGAGCTGGCCGGCTCATTACCGATCGGCATCGCGCGCATGGTCGAGCTCGCGCGCGCCATCGTCGACCCCCCGCGGCTGCTGTTGCTCGACGAGCCGGCATCGGGCCTCGACTCGCAGGAGTCGGAGCGCCTCGGTCGTGAGATCAGATCGCTCCGGGAGGAATCGGCCTGCTCGGTGCTCCTCGTGGAGCACGACGCCGGGTTCGTGATGGAGCAGTGCGACCGAATCGTGGTGCTCGACCAGGGCGCGATCCTCGCGCAGGGCCTTCCGGACGAGATCCAACGCGACGCCGCGGTTCGCAGCGCGTACCTCGGTGCACCCACCGACGACCGTTCGGATGCCGCCGGATGAACGAGCTCGTCAACCTCGTGGCCGCCGGGCTCGTCACCGGTGCCATCTACTCGATCATGGCTTCGGGGCTGGTCCTGACCTACACGACGTCGGGAATCTTCAACTTCGCGCACGGAGCCATCGCGTTCGCGGTCGCGTACCTCTATTACCAGCTGCATTCGGGATACGGCCTTCCGATCATCCCGGCGGTCATGATCTCCGTCTTCGTCTTCGCACCCCTCCTCGGGTTGCTGCTCGACCGGGTGATGCTGCATCGCCTGGCCAAGGCTCCCGTGTACGCGCGCATCGTGGGGACGATCGGTCTCGTGGTGGCCCTGCCGAGCCTCGCCCAGTGGATCGTCGTCACCCTCGGGATCAAGGTCCTCGGGCTCGGCGGCCTGCTCGACAGCAGCGCCGCGGCGTCGGGGCGGCCCGTGCCGGGCGTCGGACCGACACCGCCCCACGTCTTCCATCTGTTCGACACCGTGGTGCTCGACACCAATCAGCTCGCCGTCTTCGCCGCGGCCCTGCTCGCCGGCGCGTCCCTCTGGTACGTGATCCGATGCACGCGGCTCGGGCTCGAGATGCGCGCCGTCGTCGACCGCGAGGAGCTCGCCGACCTCCGCGGCGTGAACCCCGGCCGGGCCTCGGCGTCCGCCTGGGTGTTGTCGGTGATCCTCGCGGGCCTGGGCGGGATCCTCATCGCTCCGCTGTTCACGCTGACGGACTACGTGTACACGCTCGTGGTGCTCGGCTCGCTCGCCGTCGTCGTCCTCGGTGGGCTCCGTTCCATCCCCATTGCCTTCGCAGGTGGCCTCGCGCTCGGCGTCGTCCAGAACCTCGTGGCCGGATACAGCGACCGCATCCTGCCCGCGGCGCTCAGCGGCCTGACGGGCCTGAAGGCGAGCCTCCCCTTCGTGCTCGTGATCGTCCTGCTGCTCCTGTTCGGCCGGGACCGCACGCGACGGGCGGGCACGACCACGTCGGAGGTGCCCCGGCCCGACCATCGCGTCGGTCTCTCGGCGCTGCGCCGCCGCCTGCCCTGGGCGATCGGCACGCTGGCGCTCGTCGCGTACGCCATGCAGTGGTTCTCGGCGTCGTGGCTCCGCGCCGACACCTACGGGCAGACTTGGATCGCGCAGGGGCTCGCGATCGCGGTGATCTTCCTGTCGTTCGTGGTGGTCACCGGATTGGGCGGCATGGTGAGCCTCGCGCAAGCGACCTTCGTCACCGCGGGGGGCTTCACCGCCGGGTTCTGCATGAACCGGGACTGGCAGGTCGACATTCCGGGCATCGCCGCCCACGGCCACCTGAACTTCTTCTGGGCGGCCGCGATCGCGGTCCTCGTGGCCACGACGGTCGGTGCGCTCATCGCGCTCCCGATGACGCGACTGGGTGCGATCAGCCTCGCGTTGGGCACGCTCGCGTGCGCCTTCGTCGCCTCCCTGCTGATCTTCCCGCTCGACTCGGTGAGCAACCACAACGTCGGGTGGACGATTCGGCAGCCGGCGCTGGACCTCCCCGGTCTGAACCAGGTGAACGACCTCATCGTGCGAGGTCACCAACCCACGTTCGATACAAGCCAACTCCCCGAGCAGATCCTGCTGTTCCTCGTCGTCTTCGGGGTCGTCACGATGGTCATCCATGCGCTCTGGCGTTCGGCGTCGGGCCGGGCGATGCTCGCCGTGCGCAGCTCGGAGGTCGCGGCCGCGGCCGCGGGGATCCGCGTCGACCGGACCAAGGTCATGGTCTTTGCGCTCAGTGCAGGCATCGCGGGGCTTGGTGGCGTGCTGCTCGGCTTGTTCAGCTTCCAGGTCGACAACTCGACCGCACCGCCACTGGTGGGACTCGTGTGGTTGGCACTCGCCGTGGCGTTCGGGATCCGGCGGCCCGGCGGTGCGCTGCTCGCCGGGCTTGCGTACACCGGCGGAACGGCGATCTTCCACGGCCTCGCGAGCAACCTCCCGGGCGGTGCCGTGAACGACCTCGTCACGTCGGTGTACTTCGTGCCGATCCTCTCGGGCAGCCTGGCCATCCTGCTCGCGCAGGAACCGGACGGACTCCTGGCCCTGACCGGCGGGCGTGTCCGTGACCTCCGTGCGCGCGGCCGCCGCGTCGCATTGATCGAACGCACCGAGGCTCTGGTCCACGACGGCGTAGTGCCCGAGCACGAGCGCACGCACGTGCCGGCGGCGGTCCGGGCCCCGACCGGCCCTCCGACCCGGCCGGCGGGATCAGACCCGTCGACCTTCGCGCTGCGGGGAGTCGTCGGCGGCTATGGCGACACCGAAGTGCTCCACGGCATCGACCTCGAGCTCCGGCCGGGCGAGATCCTCGCCCTCCTGGGCGCGAACGGTGCCGGCAAGTCGACCCTCTGCGCCGTCGCGGCCGGCACCCTCGCACCGACCGCGGGAACGGTTTGGCTCAACGGCATCGACGTCACCGCGTCGGCGCCGTTCCTGCGAGCCCGCAACGGCGTGCTCCTGGTCCCTGAAGCGCGAGGCATCTTTCCCGGGCTGACCGTCGCAGAGAATCTTGCGGTCGCGCTCCGGAACGATCACCAGCGCGAAGCCGCTTACGCGCGCTTTCCGATCCTCGCGGCTCGACGAAAGCAGATCGCCGGGTTGCTGTCCGGTGGCGAGCAGCAGATGCTCAGCCTGGCGCCGGCCCTCGCCGACCCGCCCGCGGTGCTCATCGCCGACGAGCCGACGCTCGGCCTCGCGCCGTTGATCGCAGCCAGTCTCATGGAGTCCATCCTCGAGCTGCGCGACCGGGGCTCGGCCGTGCTCCTCGTCGAGGAGCACGCGCACAACGCGTTCGCGGTCGCGGACACCCTGGCTTTGCTCGAGCTCGGAACCGTCGTCTGGACGGGTCCCCGAATCGACGCCGACCCGGAGCTCCTGGCCGGCGCATACCTGGGGGCCGGGGCCTCACCAACCAACGCTTCCTGAGCTGCTGCGCGCAGCTTCCGCACGGAAGCGTTTCCGGAGCTCGACGCGGGGCTCACCTCGGTCGGAGCGGGGTTCTCGTCGTGCCCGCAGACGAACAGACCGGTCTGTTAGCTTCACGGCGTGGCTTCAGTACGTACCGAGGAGGCCCGGGAGCGGCTGCTCGCGGCGGCCGACGAGCTGTTCTATGCCGAGGGTGTGCACACGGTCGGCATCGATCGGGTGATCCAGCACGCCGGCGTGGCCAAGGCGACGCTCTACAGCGCGTTCGGCAGCAAGGACGCGCTCATCCGGGCCTACCTCACGCGCCGCTACGAGGGCTGGCACGCGCGCATCACGGAGAAGATCGCCGGTTACGAGACGCCGCGCGACCGTCTGCTCGGGGTATTCGACTGGTTGGATGAGGCGTTCGCCCATCCGGACTTCCATGGGTGCGCGTTCATGAACGCCACTGCTGAAGACCGTCCCGACGGCCCTTCCCAGGACCCGGCCGCCGTGTACCGCGCCGCGGTTCGGTCGATGTTCCGCGACTTGGCGGACGCGGCTGGAGCAGTCGACCCCGGCCATCTTGCTTTGCAGCTGGGGCTTCTCTACGACGGCGCGATGGTCGCGGCGCAAATGGACCACGACCGCGGCGCCGGCGCGACCGCACGTGAGGTTGCGGCCGCGCTCCTCGACGCCGCGACCGGCGTCGGCGGGGTTGGGCCATCAACGGGCTCGCCAACACCGGTCAGGACATCGTCATCGCGGCACGCGCCGAGCTCGGCCTGATCGCCGCAGCCGAGCTCACCGCGGAATAGCCCGATCGGGCGTTCCGCCACCCGACTTCTCGAGCGATGCGTCGAGCAGGGCCTCGGCCGCGGCGCGCGCCGGGTGGGCGATCGACGGGTCGCCGTCCATGCCGGCGGCGAGGCCCGCGCCGTCGTAGACGACCTGCAGTTGTCGTGCCAGCTTTCGCGGGTCAGAGGCTCCGGCCTGCGCGGCGAGGTCGGTGAACAAGGCGCGCATCCAGGTTCGGTACTCGCCGGCAGCGTGCTCGATGAGGCCACCGGTCGGGGCCTCCGCGCTCGCAGCGACGAACGCACAGCCACGGAAACCTGGCTCGGCGAACAGCAGGCCTTGAGCCTCGAAGACCGCGAGGAGTCGCTTCCTAGGGCTGCGGTGTCGCTCGACGGCCGCCAGGATCCGTTCCGCCGTAGCGTCGTGGCGAGACGCAAGGTAGGCGCGCACGAGGCCTTCCTTGCTGCCGAAGAGGTTGTACAGCGACCCCTTGGCCACGCCGGCGTGTTCGATGATGCGGTCGATGCCGACCGTCTGGACACCCTCGGCGTAGAACAGTTCGTTCGCGGATGCGAGGAGGCGTTCGCGCGCCGACCGGCCGTCGACCGTTTCACGCTGGGGCGACCGGCTCGGTGGAGACGTTGTGGTTCCCATCGCTCTCGTCACGGTCTAGGCATCTGCACCGTCGCGCGCTTCGCTGATCTCCACCCTGTCGGCGTAGAAGGCCACGTGGCCGGCGATCGCGTCGACTGCTTCGTAGGGGTGCTCGTACGTCCAGATCGCGTCCTCGATGTCGCCGTCGGGTCCGTCGATGCTGAAGTACGAGGCGTCGCCCTTGTACGGGCAGTAGGTCGACGTCCGACTGGATCGCAGCAACGTCTGGTCGACGTCGCGGATCGGGATGTAGTGCACGGGCCGGTATCCGGCTTCGTGCAGCGTCAGTGCTGCCGTCGTGTCGGCAACCACCCGGTCCGCCACCCGCACGGTGATTCGCCGGCCGGCCGGTTCGATCGTGATCGGATGGTCCGGACCCGGGATCCTCGGTGTTCGGGTGTCCATGGCGCAGCCTCCTGGGGTGGCGTTGATACACCGCGGCGTCAGCCTGCGATGAGGTCGAACTCGTTGCCTTCGATGTCGCCGAAGGTCGTCCAGCGTCCGCCACCCTGTTCGAGGTCACGGATCTTGTGGGCGCCCAGAGCGATGAGTCGGTCGGCCTCGGCTTCGAAGTCGGTGGTGACGAAGTCGAGGTGCAGCCGGTTCTTCACCGTCTTCGGTTCGGGAACCTGGTGGAATGCCAAGCGCGGTCCGTGCACGCCTTCGTCGTCGACCAGCACCACTGCGTGCTCTCGGGTGGGGTGGTCGGCCACCTCTCGGCCGAGGACCTCGGCCCAGAAATCTGCGAGTGCGGCGGCGTCGGCGCAGTCGACCGCGACGCCGAAGAAGGTGTTGCTCATGACGGAACCTCCTGCATCGCTCGCGTGCCTCAGACGGCCGTACGGCCGCCGTCGACCGGGATGACCGCGCCGGTGACGTAGCTCGCCTTGTCCGACACGACGAAGGCGATCACCTCGGCGATCTCTTCGACCTGCGCGGCCCGGCCGAACAACGTCGTCGTGCCGAGCTGATCGATCCGCTCCGAACTCGCGCCGTTCGTGTACACCGGTCCCGGGGCAACGGTGTTGACGCGGACTCCTGCGGAACTGAACTCGGCGGCCCAGGCGCGTGACATGGCGGTGAGCGCCGCCTTGGTGGCTCCATACGCAGCACTGCCGGCGAGACCGACGCGCCCGGCCATCGAGTCGAGGCTGACGATGCTCCCGCGTCCCCGGTCGGCCATGCCCGGTGCGACCGCGGCCACGAGCTGATACGCCGAACGCACGTTGGTCGCGAACAACGCGTCGAACGTCGCCACTTCGAGCTCGGTCGTGGGTCCGAACCATGAGAAGCCGCCGTTGTTGACGAGAACGTCGACGTCGCCCGCCTCGGTGGCGAGCCGGGTCACGTCGTCGGCGTCACCGAGATCCGCCGTCACCAAACGGGCGTGGCCACCCGCCTCTTCGATCGCTCGCACCGTCGCGGCGCCGCGCTCGGCGTCTCGGCCGTGCACGATCACCGTGAAGCCGTCACTCGCCAGCTTGATGGCTACGGCGCGCCCGATACCCGACGTCGCCCCGGTGACGAGAGCGACTCGAGGTTCCGCCACGCTGACTTGCTGGGTTGCGGTCATTGGACGCTCCTAACAGACAGGTCTGTCTCGTTGTTCGACGATAGACAGACCTGTCTGTACCGTCAAGACCTCACGGTGACGAGCTCGTCGAGGTCCGGAACGTCGACGCCGACCCGGCTGCGGCCGATTCGGCCCGCGCCCACGTCACCTCAGACACCGGCGAGCGCCCTCCACGCGTCGCGCGGGTTGCGGTCCGGCATCACCTGGAGGCAGACGTGGTCGGCTCCCGCCGCCCGGTGCTCGGCTACCCGCGCGGCGATGGCATCCACGTCACCCCACGCGATGACGGCATCGATGAGGCGATCGCTGATGGAGGTGACGTCGTCGTCGGTGAATCCGACCCGCTTCCAATTGTTCGCGTAGTTCGGGAGCTGGGCGTAGAGCTGCAACTCCTCGCGCGCGATCGCTCGGGCCTTGGTGGGCTCGGGCTCGAGCACGACCGCGAGTGCAACGGTGAGCAGCTTGTCCGGGCCGATGTTCAGCCGGGTCGCCGCAGTGTGCTCGGGGGTCACCAGATACGGATGCGCGCCCGCCGTGCGTCGGCGGGCGAGCTCCTGCATCCTCGGTCCGAGCGCGGCGACACATCGATGGTCCTCGGGAACCTCGAGCGCGTCGAGGAACTCCCCCATCGTCGTAAGCGGGCGTCCCCAGCTCTCGCCGATCAGTGGACCGTGGCTGACGCCCAATCCCAACAGCACCCGAGCCTGATGATCGGCAGAGAGGCCGTTCCACCAGGCGTTCGCGGCCTCGGGTGTTTGCAGCCACACGTTCAGGACACCGGTTGCCACGGTCATGGTCGAGGTTGCCCCGAGCAGCCGGTCCAGGGCGCCGAACACGTCGTCACCGAAGTCGGGGATCCACACGGCTGTGTAGCCCAGCGATTCGAGCTCGGCGGCCGCCTCCACGATCTCGGCCGCGTCCCCGTAACGGAGTGTCGCCGACATCACACCCGTACCGGTGACGCTCATGTCACGACCCCCGACCTCGTGGACCGGCGCCCACCGATCCGTGAGCGTAATCAAGGTGCCTGATCGGTTCGTGGGCGGCTTCTCAACAAGCGCTCCAGGGTTCGGCCACACTTCCTGCGGCCGTGTGCTCGACGCGGTTCCGATACGGCGATGGAGGTCACGATGCTGGCGGAGTTCGACGGCAAGGTCGCGGTGGTGACCGGAGCGGGGAGCGGGATCGGCGCCGCGCTCGTGCACGCCTGCACCGGGCGCGGCATGTTCGTGGTCGCCGCCGACGTCGATCTGCAGAGCGCGCAGGGCGTCGTGCACGAGTTGGGCCCGGATCGGGCGATCGCCGTCGCCGTCGACGTGTCCGATCCCGACCGCGTCGAGCACCTCGCCGAGGTGACCGTCGCGACGTTCGGTGCCGTCGACCTCCTCTTCAACAACGCCGGGGTATCACCGACGGGGTTGCTGTGGGAGTACACGCCCGCCGACTGGGACTGGGTCGTCGGGGTCAACCTCACCGGAGTCGTGAACGGCGTCCGCGCCTTCGTGCCGCGCATGATCGCCCAGGGAAACGGCGGGCACGTCGTGAACACGGCGTCGATCGCCGCGCTCCGCGTGATGGGACGGCACAGCGCCTACTCCGCGACGAAGCACGCGGTGCTCGCGTTGTCCGACGGGCTTCGGCTCGACCTGGCGCCGTTCGGCATCGGCGTGAGTGCCCTCTGCCCGACGGCCGTCAACACCAACATCTTCTCGAGGATGGTGCGCCCGTCCGCGGGGGCGGATCCCGCCGTGGTGGACGCGGAGATCGGCGCCTTCCTGGCCGGCATGGACATCGACCCCGACACCATGGTCGAGCCCGACCGGGTTGCGGAGCTGGCGCTCTGGGGAGTCGCCGCGGACGTGCCGTACATCATGACGGCACCGTCGATGAAGGAGCCGGTCGCGGCGCGCTATCGGGCGATCGTCGACGCCCACGACTCCGCGAAGGCACACGACCCCACGTTGCCGTGAGTCCACGCGGTCTGTCGTCTAGCTCTGCCAACGGAAATGCCAGCGGCGGGCGCGTTCGCCGACGTGGAGGCGGCCGAACTGCAGTCGAGGAAAGTGGGGCGCACTCAGCAGGACCTGCTGATCGGCGGCGTCGCGGCGGATGCGATCCCGTGTCGCTTCGGATTGCTCGGGATCGAAGTCGCCGCCGGTGCCATTGAAGTCAGGGTCCATGAGCTCTTGGGGACAATGCACGGCGTCACCGAGGATCAACGCCTGCTCCGACCCCGACGTGATCGAGAAGAACGAGCTGCCCGGCGTGTGGCCGGGCCCGAAGCAGCACTCGATGCCCGGCACGATCAGGGCGTCCTCGTCCCACGGCTCGAACCGGTCCAGGATCGGTGCCATGCGTTCCGACGTCGGCATGGCGTTCCACATCACCCGGTAGAAGGTGTCGTCGTGTTCGGGCGCGAGGAAGTGCTCCGCGTCGTGGCGCTCGCATCGGATCACCGCGTTGGGGAAGAACGGCTTGCCGTCCATGCTGACCCAACCGATGTGATCGAAGTGCAGATGCGACAACAAGACGTCGGTGACGTCCTCCGGGCGGAAGCCGATCTGGCCGAGGTTCGCGGCGAGCGAGCCGGTACGGATGTCGGTCCGCGCGAGTGACTGGAGCGCCGTGAGCACCTGTTCGGGATCGGTCATCCCGTTCGCGGCCGCCCAGTGCACGAGCTCGGCGCGAGAGTCGTCGAGGTTCGGCGCGAACACCTCGCCGTCGCCGGGTCCGGTCCCCGCGTCGACGAGCACGAGACGGTCGCCGCTCTGGACCAGGAACCCGCCGATGTCGATGTGCCACTTGCCGTCGTGGATGTACTCGGCGTGCACCGCGTACTCGGGGTCGTCGGCGGCCGGAAACCCCGGCGGTTCGTCGACCGTCATGCGTCCGTCGAGCAGCGGCCAGATCCGGATATCGCCGATCCCCACACACGGGAGCACGCTCATCTGGTTCCTGCCTTCCGGATCGCCCGAGAGTTGGACGGAAACCTAGGGGTAACCGGCGGCTTCCGCCTCCGCGACGACATTCTCGTGGTACTCGACCTGATCGTCACGGTCGCGGTGCCGAGCACGAGTGGCAGCTTGCCCGTGTCGACCGCGAGCACCTCACCGTCGTCGACCTTGCCGTTCCGCAGCGTCCCGGCGGCTTCGCTCGGTGAGGCTCGCCGTGAAGAACTCGGTGAGCTTCGCGACGGTTGGGCCGACGTACTGCTCCTTGTCGTAGAGGTCGTTGTGGCTCGCGCCATCGATCCAGTGCAGCTCCTTGGGGCATTGCGCGGCCTGGAACGCCTCCACGCTCATCCACGCGGTGACGGCCTCGCGCCCGACGTTCATGAGCAGCGGGCGGCGGATGAGGCCGACAGCACGAAAGGCGTCGAAGAACGCCATGCGGTCGACGCTGGTCCAGGTGAGGGACTTGGCCGAGGGGGGGTGCTGGGCGCGCGGGGTGCAGTAGTACTCGAACCCTTCGAAGGTGTGCTGGCCCCGGCCGCGGGCCTCCTCGGCGGTGGCGGGGAAGAGCGGGAAGGTCTGGACGCCCTCGCCGCGGGCTTCGGCAGTGCGGGCCGCGCCGGCCGCGTCGAGCATGCCGTGGAAGACGCCCGGGTCCTGCGCCCCGTCGGCGCCGTAACGGAACTGGCGGGCGATGTCGACGGCGCTGACCGTCGCGACCGCCTTGATGCGGTGATCGGTCGCCGTCGCCGTGTGCCGCGCGTAGAGGCCGGCCGCCTGCTCCTTCACGCTGCTGCCTGGACCACCCACCACGATCGCCGGCCGGGGACCGGCGGCGCCGTCATCGGGCGTGTAGAGGTGCCCGGCGATCCTCCGCCCGGCGCTGTCGAACGTCACGTTCGCCCTCATGCGATGCCTCTCCGATTCCATGTCTGGCGACGGGCCACAGCTTCGGGCCCGGATGCCGGCGGTCTGCCGGAGCACATGACCGACGGTGACGGAGACTTCATGCGCGCAAAAGCCTCGGGTCTCTGCCTGGGAACGCGACATCCGGGGGAAGGAACCTGCCCCCTCACAACACGGCGGCGCGCTCCTACGCTGAACCCATGGGCTCTGCACCGAACCATCCGCACGAACTCGGCGAATTCCTCAAAGCCCGTCGTGCGCAGCTGAAGCCGCAGGACGTCGGCCTGCCCGACGGGGGTTCGCCGCGGAAGGTTGCCGGATTGCGCCGCGAGGAGGTCGCGCAGCTCGCGGCCATCAGCGTCGACTACCTCACGCGGCTCGAGCAGGGCCGGGTGCAGGCGTCTACCTCAGTGCTCGCGACGCTCGCCCGCGCGCTGCGTATGGACGAGGACCAGCAGACCTACCTCTACCAACTCGTCGGCAAGACCCCGACCCGGCCACGACGCCGCGTCGCGCAGAAGCCGCGTCCGGCGATGCGACGTCTGCTCGACCAGCTCACCGAGACACCGGCCTTCGTGCTGGGCCGTCGGATGGACATCCTCGCCTGGAACGCCAGCGCGGTCGCGCTCTACATCGACTTCGCGCAGATCCCGGCGAACCGCCGCAACTACGTGCGCCTGCTCTTCACCGACCCCGGGTTTCGCGCCCTCCACACGGAGTGGGAGCACGATGCGATCAGCGTGGTCGCCGCGCTGCGCATGGAGGCCGCGAACGACCCCGACGACCCCGAACTGGCCGTGCTCGTCGGCGAGTTGGCGGTTCAGGACGCGGACTTCCGCACCTGGTGGGCCAGCCATCAAGTCGCCGGGAAGAGCTTCGGCACCAAGCACTACCGACACCCGATCGTCGGTGACCTCACCCTCGACTGCGACACCTGGAACAGCCCCGGCGACAGCGGGCAACGGCTCATGATCCTCACCGCCGAACCGGGCACGCACTCACACGAAAGTCTGCGCCTCCTCGGTTCGTGGGTTGCCCCGGCCCCAGCCATCCAACCGGACGGTGCGGCGCAAGCGGAATGACAAGCGACAGTTGCCGATCCAAATTAGTGAGGGAATCTCATGCATTACAGGCTTTTGGGTACGACCGGTGTGCGGATCTCGGAGGTGGCGCTGGGCACCATGACCTTCGGTGAAGATTGGGGCTGGGGTGCATCCGCGGATGTCAGCGCGAAGATCCTCGACCTGTTCGCCGACGCGGGCGGCAACGTCATCGACACCGCCGACGCGTACACCGACGGAACGTCGGAGACGATCCTCGGCGAGCTGCTCAAAGGGCGCCGCGACCGGTTCGTGCTCGCCACCAAGTTCACCAACCAAACTGACCCAAGTGACCCGAACAGCGCCGGCAACCACCGCAAGAAGATCGTCGCCTCCATCGAGGCGAGCCTGCGTCGCCTGCAGACCGACCGCATCGACGTGTATTGGGTGCACGCCCGTGACCTCCTGACCGGGGTCGACGAGCTCATGCGGGCCCTGGACGACCAGGTCCGCCTGGGCAAGATCCTGTACCCCGCGGTGTCGGACTGGGCGGCGTGGGAGATCGCAGAAGCCAACACCGCGGCGCGGCTGCGGGATTGGTCACCGTTCACCGCGGTCCAGCTGCGGTACAACCTGCTCGACCGTTCTCCGGAGCGGGAGCTGTTGCCCATGGCCGCCGCGTTCGACCTGCCGGTCTTCGCCTGGGGCCCGCTCGCCGAAGGACGGCTCACCGGCAAGTACCTCAGCGGCGACACGGGCCGAGTCACCGAAGTCGGACGCGCCTATACCCACGTCGGCAGCGACGACATCGTCCGCGACGTCGTCGCCATCGCCCACGAAATCCGCTGCTCACCCGCGCAGGTGGCCATCTCCTGGGTTCGGCAGCAACCCGGCTCGGTCATCCCGCTGATCGCGGCCCGCACCGAAGAGCAGTTCCGCGACAACCTCGCCGCCACCGACGTGCACCTCAGCCGGCAGCACCTCGACCGTCTCGACGCACTCAGCCGTCCCACGCTCGGGTTCCCCGCGGATGTCATGCGGGATGCCGCCGTTGTCGGCGGCGTGTACGGCGCCCAACTACCCGATATCGACGATCCCCGCGCGCAGGCCGTGCGCCTGACCACCGTCGCATAGCTCGGCTTCGTCGCTACCGCACGTTCGGCTGTCGCCGTCAGTCGTCAGGAAGAGCAGCAAATTCACGCTTGGTGTTTTTGTACCACCCCATCCCTTTGATCGGGTGCTTCCACCTGCCCTTCATCTCCTTCAAGGCCTGCTTGTGCGTTTCATCACCTGCTGCGACCGCCTCGTTGAGATGCTTGTCTTGCAGCTTGATGATCTCATCGGCCGTATTTCCATGGAGTGGCAGATCACATGCTCCACCCAATTGACTGCACGTCATGGTTTTCATAGCTCTCGCTTCTGTCTGGAGACTTCGGCCGTCACCTCAGACGAGGTGAAACGGATGAGCGATCTGGTCTCGGCACCTCACGGTGCCGTCCGGTCGACGGCATGCACGACGGTCAGGACTGCGCAATCCGGACGAGGTTGCCCGAGGAGTCGCGGAACGTGCAGTCGCGCGCCCCAGGGCTGGGTCGTCGGAGGTCAGTCGAAGAGCTCCAGCGCCTTGGCGGTGATCCGCTTCACCTCGTCGAGCGGCGCGGGACGCGACTGACCCGAAGCCCAGGCGGACTCGTCCCGGAGGCACACCGTGAGCTCGGGCATCACGTCTTTGAAGGTCATACGGATGATCGTCACCGTGCCCGGCAGTTGCAGGCTGTCGTGCAGTTCGTGCGCCACCTGTTCGTACTGATCGCCGGCGACGAACGTCGTCGTCGCGATGCCGGACAGCTTGACCGTGTCGACCGTACGGGCGTCCTCGTCCGGTGGCGTATACCGCATGCGGTGGTACTCGACGCCGTGTGGATCCTGCTCGTACCGGGTGTTGGTCATCCCGCCCGCGATGACCGTCGAGGTGAAGTCGAACGGGTGATCGTGAACCGGAGGTTCCCCGACGCTGGAGGTCGGGTCCCACACGTGCAGTCGGTACTCGCGACGGGCGTCGAGCCAGAGTCCGAGGAGCCCGATGTCCTGCATCTTCCACGGGTAGTCCTCGGCGTGCTCGAGGATCATGCGGACCAGCGCCCGGTTCATCGAGATGTCCACCGCAACCTCCTCGGGTCTTGGAGCCGCACGCCGCGGCCCGATGAAACCACATCACTGTCATTTGCCGTCGTCAAGGTGCCAGATCCTTCAGCAGTTGCTATATTGTTCATGGATACAGCAACGATCTCCGGCGCCAGGAGGCTCTCATGGACGACATCACCTTCGTGCCCGCCCTCTCCTACCGCGACCCGAAGGGCGCCCTCGACTGGCTGGCCGCCGCCTTCGGCTTCGAGCTCACCATGGCCATCGACGGTCCCGACGGCGACGCGTCGCAGGGCCACTACGAGATGAGCTTCGAGGGACGGGGCCGCATCATGATCGGCGGCGAGTGGAACGAGTGGATGCGCAGCCCGGCGTCAGGCGACGGGACCACCACCGGCAGCATTCACGTCGACGTCAGCCGCGACATCGATGCGCACTGCGAGCGTGCACGCGCCGCCGGCGCCACCATCGTGGCCGAGCCGTCGGACCAGTTCTACGGCGACCGCACGTATCGCTGCACCGATCTCGAGGGCCACCATTGGAGCTTCTCGATGCACGTGCGCGACGTGAGCCGTGAAGAGGCGGAGGCCGCCATCAACACGCCGATCTTCGCCACCGTCTGGCCGTGACCGCGCACGCGGCCGCGGTTGACCGCACGTTGGCCGCACTCGCCGATCCGGTGCGGCGGCGCAGCGTGGAGCTCCTCGCCGAGCACCCCCACCGGGCGGGTGAGCTTGCCGCCGCCGTCGGGGTGTCGCCACCAGTGATGAGCCGGCACCTGCGGGTGCTGCGCGACGCACAGCTCGTCGATGAGGAGCACCCGCAGTTCGACGCGCGGGTCCGGATCATCTCGTTGCGGCCACAGCCGATGGATGCGTTGAAGGCATGGCTCGCCGACGCCGAGACCGGGTGGAGCGAGCAACTGGCCGCGTTCAAGGCCCACGTGGAGCACCCGTGACCGGCTCGCGCGTGCTGGTCGCGCTCCGCGTCGGCGCGTCACCGCAGCGGACGTTCGACGCGTTCACCGGCGAGATCGGCGAGTGGTGGCAGCCCAACGATCTGTTCCGGTTCACCGACCGCGGCCACGGTCGCCTGGCGTTCGAGCCCGAGCCACCGGAGCGGTTGGTCGAGATCGGGCCCGATGGCGAGCGGTTCGAGATCGGCGACGTGCGGGTGTGGGATCCCCCGCGGCGGGTCGTGTTCGGTTGGCGGCAGGCGAGCTTCACACCGGACCAGGCGACCGAGGTGGCGGTGCGCTTCGAGCCGGTCGACACCGGCACCCTCGTGACCGTCGAGCACTTCGGCTGGGACGCGCTGCCTCGGGAGCACGCGGCGCGCCACGGCTTCCCCCTCGACGCGTTCCAACAGCGCCACGCCGAATGGTGGCAGTGCCTGCTCCGGTCGCTGCGCGACCACGTCACCGCGTAGCGTCGTTGCGATGGAACCTCGACCCCGCGAGCATCAGCTCCCCGGCGCCGCATCCGCGTCCGGCGCCGCGGCGACTCCACCGCCGGCACGCGAGCCGACCCACGCCGAGCGCGTCCGCACCCTGGTGCATCGGGAGCGACGCGGCGCGCTGTCGACGGTGGCCGCCGACCCCGCCGGGTACCCGTTCGGCTCGGTGGTGAGCTTCGGTCTCACCGACGACGGCGACCCGCTCGTGTTCGTCAGCCTCATGGCCGAGCACACCCAGAACGCGCTACGCGATCCACGGGCGAGCCTGTTGGTCACCGAGCCGGTGCCGGACGGCGCGGATCCGTTGGCCAGCGGACGCGTCACGCTGCTCGGACTGCTTGCGCCCATCGAAGACGACCGTGCGCGCGACGTCGCCCGGGCGCGCTACCTCGAGGCCAACCCGGCCGCGTCGTACTACATCGACTTCGGCGACTTCACCTTCCTGCGGCTGACCGTCGACCACGTGCGCTACGTCGGCGGCTACGGGCGCATGAGCTGGGTCGACCCAACCGAGTACCGCACCGCGACGCCCGACCCCCTGGTCGACACCGCCGCCGGGATCATCGAGCACATGAACGCCGACCACGCCGACGCGCAGGTGCTGCTCTGCCGGCACTTCGCCGGCCTCGCACGCACCCAATCGGCCACCATGTCGGCCGTCGACCGCTACGGCTTCGACCTGGTGGCCGTGAGCGACGGGAACCGGACCGCGGTCCGCCTGGCCTTCCCCGAGGAGTGCGCCACCGGCGACGAGGTGCGGCGCGCCATGGTCGCGATGGTCGCCGAAGCACGCGCGGTGTCGGCCTGAGCGAGCGATTCCAACCCGAGGCGTAGCCAACGCTTCACGTTTCGCGCGCAGCAGGTTGCGGCCCGGTCGTCAGCACAACAGTCAAACGTTGCGCGTCCCAGCCGCGCTTCTACTGTTGCCTTGGAGGTGCCCGACAACCCCACCGGAAGTGGAGGCACAGCATGAGCGAACCGGCAATCTCGAACGTGGTGCTCGTCCACGGAGGCTTCGTCGACGGGTCCGGCTGGCAGGCGGTCCACGACCTGCTCAAGGCGGACGGCTTCAACGTCGCCGTCGTCCAGAACCCGACGCTGTCGCTCGAAGGCGACGCCGAGGCAACGCGCCGGATCATCGATGCGCAGGACGGACCCGTGGTCCTGGTCGGCCACTCCTACGGCGGTGCGGTGATCACCGAAGCGGGAACCGACGACAACGTCGCCCGGCTCGCGTACATCGCCGCCTTCGCCCCCGACAAGGGCGAGTCGGTGAACACCCTCATCGCCGACCCTCCGCCGGGAGCGCCCGTTCCGCCGATCCTGCCGCCGCAAGACGGCTTCTTGTTCCTCGACCGTGACAAGTTCCGGGAATCGTTCGCCGCCGACGTGGAGCCCTCACTGGCCGAGTTCATGGCCGACTCGCAAGTTCCGTGGGGCGTCGATGCCCTCGGTGGTTCGATCACCGAGCCGGCTTGGCGGATGAAGCCGAGCTGGTACCTCGTCACCACCGAGGACCGGATGATCCCACCACCCGCGCAACGATCGATGTGCGAGCGGGCCGGATCCAAGGTCACCGAAGTCCAAGGCAGTCACGCCATCTACGTGTCCAATCCCGGTGCGGTCGCAGACTTGATCAAGCAGGCCGCGAACGGCTGAGCCACGGCGACCCCGAACGCAACGTCGCGAGCCCGGTCGTTCAGACCGGGCTCGCATCACCCATTCGTGCAAGCTGTCGAAGCGCTTCGGCGTCGAGTTGGACGGCCGAGGCGGCCAGGTTCTCGCGTAGGTGCCGCATGGACGATGTGCCCGGGATGAGCAACACGTTCGGGAACGTGAGTGCCCACGCCAGCGCGACCTCCGCGGGCGTGCAGCGCATACGCGTCGCTATTCCGACGACCTCGGGAGTCGAGAGGACCGCGGCCGCGCCCGCGCGACCGGAGCCCAATGGCGCGAACGGAACGAACGCGATGTTCCGTCGAGTGCACTCGTCGAGCACTGATCGGGATCTGCGATTCGCGAGATGAAAGGCGTTCTGGACGCAGGCCAACTCCGTGAACCGCAGCGCGTGGAGCACATGCGGGAGCGTGACGTTGCTCAGGCCGACCGCTGCGATCAACCCGTCGTCACGCGCCGAGATCATCGCCGCAAGTTGGTCGTCGAAGAACGCGTCCGGCCCGTCATCTCGCATCCGCCGGAGGTTGACGACGGCGAGCTGATCCACTTGGAGCGTCCGGAGGTTGTCTTCGATGCCTTGACGCAGCTGCGCCGGGTCGTCGGCGACGAGAATGCCGCCCCGGCTGTCCCGACGCGCTCCGACCTTGCTCACCAGCACCAGCTCGGGCGGATATGGGTGGAGTGCTTCGCAGATGAGGTCGTTGACGATGTTCGGTCCGTAATACTGGGCGGTGTCGATGTGGTCGACGCCACTGTCGACCGCGGCGCGTAGCAAGGCGATCGCGGCGGCGCGATCGCCGGGCGGTCCGAACACGTTCGGCCCCGTGAGTCGCATAGCTCCGAGCCCGACGGGGGCGACCATGTACGTGCCCAACCGACGCCGCTTCACGGTCCCCGTGCCCTTCATTGCCAATGATCGAGGATCGATCTCAGGCGGTCGCGAGCAGCCGCGTGGTCAACACGATGTCGACGATGTCGGCAACGGTCTCTTGGCGCGCCCAGTCGCGCTGGAGTTCGCACGCCAGCGAGACCCAGCTGATGGGTTGCGCGCCGGCCTGGACGATGCGCTCGAGCCCGGCCCGATGAGCCTCGGGCGACGTACCTCCGACCGCGTCGACGACGGGATAGACCTCATATCCGTCGCGCATCGCATCGAGCGACGGAAAGGCGAGGCACACCTCGGTCCACAGTGCCGTCATGATCAACTTCTTGCGCCCGGTGGCCTCCACTGCCCGGCGGAAGTCGACGTTCTCCCAGGAGTTGATCTCCGTCCGATCGATCTCCGCGCTGTCGGAGAGGACCGCCTTGAGCTCGGGGATCGTCGGCTTCTGACCGTTCGCGACGTTGACGGTGGACAAGACGACCGGCAGGTCGAACGTCTTCGCGAGTCGAGCGACCGACACGATGTTGTCGACGAGGAGCTCGTGGTCCATCGACGCGACGGTCTGCACCTGACTCGGCTGGTAGTCGATGACCACCAGCGAGGCGTTCCTCGGCGTGAGGAGGTGGTCCGTCGTCTGATCTCGTGCGGATTCGGTGGCCATCTGGGTCCTTCCCCTGGATCGAACGATGACGAGCTCGGGCCATCTTCAGGGTGGGCGGCCGTCGGTGGCATCCCGGAAACCCGTAGTCGCGGCTGGATACGGGCGTCGCGAGCGCGGCGACGAGCCATTCGTCGACCGGCGTTTCCCTTCACTCCACCGCGCCGTAGTCTTGCCGCCGTGGCCCGGTCTTCGGTCGGCGTCGAGCCGGACGCTCCGCGCACGCTGCTGGGGCGGAAACGCGAGTGCGAAGCGATCGATCGACTGCTCAGTGAAGCGCGCGACAGGCACGGTGAGGCGATCGTCGTGCACGGAGACCCCGGCATCGGCAAGACGGCGCTGCTCGAGTACGCCATCGCCGACGCGCAAGGCTTCCAGGTGCTGCGCGCCGTGGGGAACGAGGCCGAGATGGCGCTCCCGTTCGCGGCGCTGCAGCAATTCTGCGCGCCTTGCCTCGACAGTCTGGGACAGCTACCCGAGCCGCAGCGAGATGCACTGCAGGTCGCGTTCGGGCTCATCACCGGCGTCGCCCCGGACCGGTTGCTCGTCGGGTTGGCGATGCTGAGCCTCCTGTCGCAGCTCGGAACCGAACGACCGCTGCTGTGCATCATCGACGACACGCAGTGGCTCGATCGCGAATCGGCGCAGGCGTTCGCGTTCATTGCGCGCCGGTTGGTGACCGAGCGAATCGCGCTCATGTTCGCGACGCGGAGCATCACGGAAGAGGTTCGCGGGCTCCCGGAGTTGGTGGTCGACGGCTTGGGAGATGTGGCCGCAACGACGTTGCTGCGTTCGGTGCTTCCCAACCGTGTCGATGAGCGGGTCCTCGAGCGGTTCGTCGCCGAGGCGCATGGCAATCCGCTCGCCTTGCTCGAGCTCCCGCGAGGCTTGACGCCGGCCCAACTGGCCGGTGGATTCGCGTTACCGGTTTCCGTGCCCGTCGCCCGTCGTATCGAAGCCAGCTATCGGCGACGGCTGACGAGGATGCCGGCGGACTCACGGCGCCTGTTGCTGATCGCGGCCGCCGAACCGACCGGCGACCCCTTGCTCGTTTGGCGCGCTTCTGAGCAACTCGGCGTCGACGCATCGGCGGCCGCGGTGGTCGAGGCCGAGGGTCTGCTGGACTTCGGTGCGCGCGTCGTGTTCCCGCACCCGCTCGTGCGCTCCGCCGTCTACCAAGCGGCTTCGCCCGAGGACCGGCGCGACGCGCACCGCGCGCTCGCGCTGGCAACCGACGCCGGCGTCGACCCCGACCGTCACGCGTGGCACCGCGCGCAGGCCACGGCGCGTCCCGACGAGGAGGTCGCCGCGGAGCTGGAGCTCTCGGCCGGGCGAGCAGAGGCGCGGGGTGGCCTTACGGCCGCGGCCGCCTTCATGGAGCGCGCGGCCGAGCTGTCCGTCGATCCGGCATCGCGTGCACGGCGAGCGCTCGTCGCCGCCGAGGACAAGCGCCAAGCCGGAGC
>JAODBH010000285.1 GCA_025463865.1 Actinomycetes bacterium
GGTGCCGCCGGCGGGGTCGATGCGGACCCACACGAGGTCGTAGGCGATCTCGGCGTCGAACGACTGCGCGCACGCGCGTGGTGGGATCGGCCCGTCGGGCATGGCGGGGACGTCGAAGCAGTGGCCATCCGATCCGTACCGCCACCCGTGGTACGCGCAGCGGAGGGACGCGGGCTCGCCGGCCGCGTCGGGCGGCTCGATCCAGCCGACGGAGAGCCGGGTCGAGCGGTGCGGGCAGCGGTCGATGAACGCGACCGGCGCGGGCGCGCCGCCGGCCGCGGTGCCGAGATCGGCGATCGCGAGTGAGCGGTCGAGGAGCGTGACCGCGAGGGGATGAGGGGCCTGCGCCCGCAACTCCGCGAGCGTGCACACGGGATGCCAGCAGAGCTCCCACAGCCGTTCGAGGTCCGCGGGTGCTTGCGGCGCGTCGTGGTTCCGCCCGTTGCTCACCATGCCTGCAGGGTCCACCACCGTTCAACAAACTGTCAACGCGGCGGCGTTGCGTTCGTGTGAACCGTCGCGCCTCGCCTCACCGACCACGAAGGTCAGTGGGGCGTCAGGTTCCGGCGCAGGCGTAGACGGCCTGGGCGCCCTCGACGCCGCCGCCGGCGGGAACCGACACGCCGTGGATCCGGAGCACCCGTTCGAAGACGGTGAGCGTCTCGAGGACGGCGTCGGTGCGGGCGTTGTAGCCCATGGTGCCGATCCGCCAGATGCGCCCGTGCAGTGGCCCGAAGCTGGTGCCGATCTCGACGCCGAACGACTCGAGCAGCTCACCGCGCACCGCGTCGCCGTCGATGCCGTCGGGGATCTGCACGCCCACGATGTTGTGCATCTTGTGCCCGAGGTCGCCGAAGGGCTCGAGCCCGAGGCCTTGGACACCCGCGAGCATCGCCGCGCCGTGCAGGCGGTGGCGCTCGACCGCGGCCTCGAGTCCCTCCTCCACCAGAATCCGCGCGCATTCACGTGCCGCGTAGAGCATCGACGTCGCCTCGGTGTGGTGGTTCAGCCGGCGCGGTCCCCAGTAGTCGAGGATCATCCCGAGGTCGAAGTAGTTGGACCGGATGCGGGCCGGGGGAGGGAGCACCCGGTCGTCGCCGCGGATGCCCGCCTCCACGCTGCTCCTGGCCCGCACGATCTCGACGGCGCGGTCGGAGAGGCTGATCGGCGCGCTGCCCGACGGACCGGACAAGCACTTCTGCAGGCCGGCGGTGACCGCATCGAGTCCCCACGCGTCCATCTCGAACGCGTTGCCGCCCAGTGACGCGGTGACGTCGGAGTACAGGAGCACGCCGTGCTGCCGGCAGATCCCGCCGATCTCCTCGAGCGGCTGGCACATCGTGGTCGAGGTGTCGCCCTGCACGATGGCCAGCACCTTCGGCCGCACCGCGACAACCGCCGCCTCGATCTGATCGGGGGTGAACACCTCGCCCCACGGCGCCTCGATCGCGTGCACCTCGGCGCCGCAGCGCTCGGCGATCTCGCACAGCAGCTGACCGAAGCGCCCGAAGCTCGGCACGAGGACCCGGTCGCCCGGCGTGATCAGCGAGACGAGCGCGGCTTCGATCCCCGCGCGCGACGTGCCGTCGACGAGGAACGTGGCTTCGTTCCCGGTGCGGAACACCTGGCGGTAGAGCACCATGGTCTCGTTCATGTAGCCGGTCATCACCGGGTCGAACTGGCCGACGAGCGGCGCCGACAGGGCGCGCAGCACGCGCGGGTCGGCGTTGACCGGTCCCGGGCCCATGAGCAGACGCGCCGGTGGGTCGACCGGACCGAAGACCTCGGGGCCGCCGGGGTGGCGACCGGTCACGCGGGGTCCTGTGCGGGCCCGGGCGGGAACGTGTCGATCCAGTGGCGGGCGATGTCGGCCCGTCGGCAGATCCAGACGTCGTCGTGCGCGGCGATGTGATCGACCAGCAGGCGTAGCGCGCCGATGCGCGCGGGTCGGCCGATGATCCGGCTGTGCAGGCCGATGGACAGCATCTTCGGCGCGGTCTCGCCTTCGAGGTAGAGCTGGTCGAACGCGTCGCGGCAGTAGGTGAAGAACTGCTCGCCGGTGTGGAAGCCCTGCGCGGTCGCGAAGCGCATGTCGTTCGTGTCGAGTGTGTACGGGATCACGAGGTGGTGGCGACCGTCGACCGTCGCCCAGTAGGGCAGGTCGTCGGCGTAGGAGTCGGAGTCGTAGAGGAAGCCGCCGTGCTGCACCACCAACCGCCGCGTGTTGGGCGAGTCGCGCCCGGTGTACCAACCGACCGGTGCGGTGCCCGTCAACCCGGTGAGGATCCGCACCGCCTCGGCCATGTGGGCGCGCTCGGTCTCGATGTCGACGTCCTGGTAGCTGATCCAGCGCAGGCCGTGCGCGGCGATCTCGTGCCCGGCGGCGACGATCGCGTCGAGCGCGGCGGGGTTGGCCTGCAGCGCACGGGCGACGCCGAAGACGGTCAGGGGCAGCTCGCGGGTGCGGAACAGCTCCATCACCCGCCAGAAGCCGGCGCGGGTGCCGTACTCGTAGAGCGACTCCATGCTCATGTGCCGATCAGGGAATGCCTGCGCGCCGATGATCTCGGAGAGGAACGTCTCCGAACCGGGGTCGCCGTGCAAGACCGCGTTCTCTCCGCCCTCCTCGACGTTGAGGACGAACGACACCGCCACGCGCGCTCCTCCGGGCCACTGCGGGTGGGGTGGGCTCGACCCGTAGCCCACGAGGTCGCGGGGGTAGGGTCCGGCGCTTGCGGGATCGTGGCCCCAGCGGGCCGGCGTCGTCATCGGCTGCGCCCGTCGAGGTCGAGCAACGTGCGCAGCAGCGCTTCGGCCCCCGCGAGCAGGTCGGCCGCGTCGGTGCGCTCGCGGGGGGAGTGGCTCACTCCTCCGACACTCGGCACGAAGATCATGCCGATGGGCAGCACCCGGCCGATGATCTGGGCGTCGTGGCCCGCTCCGCTCGGGAGGTCGATCCAGGCCAGGCCCATCGCGCCCGCGACCCGGCGGACCGACGCCACGACGGCCGGATCCGACGCGACGGGTGGGACCCGCTGACCCCAGCGCGCGTCGACCGTCACGCCCCGCGCCACCGCGACGCGCGCCAGCATCGCGTCGACGCCGAGCATCGCCGCGTCGAGGACCGCGGCGTCCTGGTCCCTGAGCTCGACGCCCAGCGCGACCTGGCCCGGGATGACGTTGCGGACGTTGGGCGACGCGGCGACATGCCCGCAGGTTGCCACCCGCACCCCGCCGTCGCGCGGCAACGACTCGATCGCGAGGACGATCTCGGCGGCGGCCGCGAGCGCGTCGTGACGGAGGTGCATCGGGGTCGTCCCCGCGTGGTTCGCCGCGCCGTGGACCACCACGTCGAGGCCCTGCCGACCCGTGATGCCCGACACGACACCGATCGGCCGCCCGGTGTCGTCGAGCACCGGGCCCTGCTCGATATGGAGCTCGACGAACGCTTCGACGTCGGCGAGCGGCCAGCACGCGTGGTCGAGCGCGGCGGGATCGCCCCCGGCGTGCCGCAGTCGTTCGCCCACGGTGACGCCGTCGTCGTCCAGCTCCTCGACGGGCGTGTCCGCATGGAGGCCGACGCACGCGTGGCTGCCGGTCATCCCGCTCGTGCCGCGGGCGCCTTCCTCGTTCGCGAACGCGGCGACGAGGAGCCCGTGCTCCATGACGCGGCCGGTGTCGTGCAGGCTCGCCGCAACTTCGATCGCGGCCACGACGCCGTATGCGCCGTCGAGGGTTCCCCCGTCGACCACGGTGTCGAGGTGACTGCCGGTCGCCAGCCACCGGCCCCCACGGCCCGGGCTCCGGCCGATCAGGTTGGCCGCCGCGTCCACCTCCGGAGACAGGCCGGCCTCGACCATCCACCCGGCGACGAGGTCGCGGGCGGCGAGGTCGGCGGGTCCCCACGCCTCGCGGGTGACCCCGCCTGCGGCCGAGGCGCCGACCCGCGCCAGCTCCGCGACCCGGCGCAGAAGGCGGTCCCCGTCGAAGCCGATGTCGCTCGGTGCGTCGCTCACGGTGCGACCAGCTGCTCGACCCGCAGGCGGGCGATCCTCTGCACCTGGGTCCGGGCCTCGGCGAGCTCGACGTCGGGCGTGTGGCCGAGCCGCTCGGTCATCGCGGCCGCGATGTCGGCGGTGGTCAGGCCGCGCACGGCGATGATGAACGGGAAGCCGAAGCGCTCGCGATAGCGGATGTTGTCGGCGGCGACGCGCGCGCGGAGCTCGCCGTCCATGCGGTCGAGCCCGGCCGACGCCTGCTCGCGGGTGGAAGCGGCGGCCATCGAGCCCTGGGCACCCAGCTCGGGATGCGCGCGCAACAGGGTGATCGTCGCGTCGGCGTCGAGATCATCGGCGGCCGCGACGAAGGCGGCGACCAGTGCCGCGCGGTCGGCAAACGGGCGGTGGGCCCACGCCGCCGCCGCGAGCTCGGGGGAGTCCTCGTACACGCCCCCGAAGATCTCGACGAACCGGCCCCGGTCGAATCCGTCGACGGCCGCGATCGGCAACGGTGGATCGCCGTCCATCGCTCAGCTGCCCCGGTAGGTCGTGTACGACCACGGCGTGACGAGGAGCGCGACGTGGAGATTCCCGGTGTCGGTGGCCACGTTGACCCGGACCGGCACCTCGTCGAACAACGGCACTCCGGCCGGAGCCGAGGGGTCGAGGGGGTGCGCGGTGAAGTAGGAGCCGATGTCGTACCGGAGCTCGTAGACGCCGGGCCCGAAGCCCTCGTCCTCGAGCAGCGGCGCATCGGTCCGGCCGTCGGCGTTGGTCATCGCCCGCGCGACCTCCACCAACGGCTCGTCGCCGTCGGAGTGCAGGACGATGACGACGACGCCGCCGGCGGGTACCCCCCGGGCCGCGTCGAGCACGTGGGTGGTGAGCCGGGCCCCGTTCACGCCAGCGGTCCCGACTCGATCGAGCGGCAGATGCCCTCGATGATGCGCGAGCCGTCCTCGGTCGCGAGCTCCCGGTACCAGGCCTCGGTCTCGAGCGGATCGTGGCCGTGGGTGACGCGGGCCCGGTCGGCGGCCCGCACGATGATCTGCTCGGTCCGCGGCACCCGCTCCGCCGAATAGCGCTCCAGCGCTTCGACCACGCCCGCCCGGGTGTCGCGCAGCGAGCGGGCGAGGACCAACGCGTCCTCCATCGCCTGGCAGCCGCCCTGGCCGAGGTCGGGAGCCGTCGTGTGGGCGGCGTCGCCCATGATCGCCACGCGGCCGCGGCTGAAGCGCCCGAGCGGCGTGTGGGTGTGGATGGCCACGTTGGTGGTGGTGGCCGGATCGATGTTCGCGATCAGGTCCTGCACGGCGGGCGCCCAGCCGTCGAAGTGCTCGGCGAGCACGTCGGGAGCCGGTCGCGTGGCGTCGATGTCCGGATCGTCGAGCGGCACGTCGAAGAAGAAGTAGAAGCCGTCGCGAACGGGCATGGTCGACACGCGCTTGGCCTCACCCAGGAAGACCGTCCATTCGTCCGGGCCGCCGAGCGACCTGCGCACCAGGCCGTTCCAGTTCTGGTACCCCAGGTATTCGCGTTCGGTGCCGTGGCCGACCACATAGGAACGCAGACGCGAGTTGGCTCCGTCGGCCGCGATGACGAGGTCGGCCCCGAAACGGTCGCCGCTCTCGGTGGCGACGATGACCCCGTCACCGTCGTCGTCGACCTTCACGCACCGCTGACCGAGCAGCACGTGCTCGACCCCCACTGCGTCGAGGAGCAGGTTCTGGAGGTCGGTACGCCGGACCGGGTACGGACGCTGGGCCACGCGCTCGACGAGCGGGTCGAGACTGAAGTGGCAGAGCTGCTTGCCGTCGCGGTCGAGGTAGCTGACCCAGTCCATGCGACCGCCGACGGCGGCGATGGCATCGCCGAGGCCCAACGCGTTGAGCACCTTCACGCCGTTCGACCACAGCGAGATCCCCGCGCCCGCGGGCCGCAGCTCGCGGGTCTGGTCGAGGACCGTCACCGAGTGCCCGTCGCGGCGAAGGGCCACCGCGGCGGTGAGGCCGCCGATGCCGGCGCCGACGATGATCGCGTGCAGTGGCTTCACGTTGACATTGAATGCATGGCTGCGATGATCCCCGCAAAAGCCGCCGGCGAACGGAACCGCACGTGATCCACGTCCCCGAAGACACCGTCGGCGCGTTCCTCGGGGCGCCGTCGGTACTGGTCGCGGGTTCTTCCGATGGTCCGCTCGCCGGTCGCACGCTCGCGGTGAAGGACGTGCTCGACGTGGCCGGTGTCGTGACCGGTGCCGGCAATCCGGCGTATGCGGCCGCGCACCTCCCGGCGACGGCGAACGCCGACGCCGTCGACGCGCTCGCCGTCGCGGGCGCCACGGTCGTGGGCAAGACGATCACCGACGAGCTCGCCTACTCGCTCTCGGGGACCAACGTGCACTACGGCACGCCGACCAATCCGGCCGCGCCGGGCCGGATCCCCGGCGGCTCGTCGGCCGGGTCGGTTGCCGCGGTGGCCGCGGGCCTGGTCGATCTCGCCCTCGGGACCGACACCGGCGGGTCGATCCGCGTGCCGGCGAGCTATTGCGGTGTGTACGGATGGCGGCCCACCCACGGAGCGGTGAGCACCCAGGGGATGGCCCATCTCGCGCCGTCGTTCGACACCGTCGGTCTGTTCGCCCGTGATGCGGGCTTGTTGCGCGACGCGGCCACAGTCCTTCTTGATGGCGCGGGCGGATCGGAGCGGCAACCAGCCGGCCGACACGGCGTGCGCGACGTCGTCCTGTTCGAAGACCTGGTGGAGCTCGCTCCGGCCGACGTGCGGGCCGCGGTCGTCGCGGTGGCGGACACGCTGGTGGGCGGGGCGGCCGAGTGGCAGAGCGTTGCGTGCGATGTCTCCGACGCGAGCCTCGCCTTCCGCATCCTCCAGGGCCGCGAGGCGTGGGCGCTGCACGGTCCGTGGATCGAGGCCGCGCATCCCGAATTCGGGCCGGGGATCGCGGAGCGGTTCGCGATCGCGTCGCGCGTCGATCCCGCCGCCGTGGAGCCGGCCAACGGGCTGCGGGCGGAGGTGCGTCGGGCGGTCGTCGAGGCCACCGCCGGCGGTCGGGTCCTGCTCTCGCCCGCGGCGGCCGGACCCGCACCCGAGATCCACACCGATCCGGAACGTGCCGCGGCCACCCGGCTCGCCACGCTCACGCTCATGTGCATCGCGGGGCTCGCCGGCGCCCCGGTGGTGGTCCTGCCGCTGGCGAGGATCGAGGGACTGCCCATCGGAGTCGCGGCGATGGGCGCCCCCGGCTCGGACCGCGCCCTCCTCGATTGGGCGGCGGCGTCGGCCTGAGCAAGACGGACGGCCGCCTGCCGTCGCGCATCGCATCACGCGTTGATCCCGATCGATGCCAGCCCGCGCCGGTAGGCGATCGCGACCCGGTCGAACGGGAGCTGCAGCTCCGCCGCGAGATCGATCGGCAGCTCTTCCGGCCGCTGGCTCTCGATCACGACGCGGTCCTGCTCGGCGAGCAGCTCCTGGAACTCCGCGTACGGCGCGTCGGGCTCGTCCAACCCGAAGTCCCGCGACTGGTAGCAGAACCCGGTGCTGCGCTTGGCCGACTCGGGCTGGGCCGCGAAGAACAGGGTGCGGTGCGCGCCGGTGTCGTGATAGGTGCACCGCAGCAGGATCGTGTGGGGCAGTGTCAGCACGTAGGTGTTCGTCTGGAGCCCCCGGTTGCCCGACACGTCGGTGACGGCGAACCGGTCGTTGGTGTTGGGGACCTCCATCGTGATCTCGTAGTGCAGCTCGACGCCGGTCTGCTCGACGTGATGCGGCGGCACCTCGAGCGCGTCCTTGGTACCGAGCAGGCCGTCGTGCAGCCAACCGAGATGGCCGAAGTCGGTGAAGTTCTCGACCATGCGGGGAGCGCTCGTGGCCCAGGTGTACGGCGCGCACGGGACGTGGCGGTAGCCGGGGTCGTCCCACTCCGGGAAGACCGGAACCGGCGCGACCGGGTCCTCGAGCGCGACCCACACGATCCCGTTCGCCTCGGTGCAGCGGTACGAGGTCGCCCGCGCCCGGCTCGGGATGCGCGCGCCGGCCGGGAGCTGGGGCATCAAGGTGCACGCACCCGAGTCGTCGTAGGCCCAGCCGTGATACGGGCACACGAGGCAGCCGCCGTCGACGGTCCCGAGCGAGAGCGCGGTCCCACGGTGCAGGCAGATGTCCCGGAAGCAGCGGGGCGACCCCGTCGCGTCGCGCCAGAGCACCAACGGCTCGTCGAGCAGCGTCGTCGCTCTCGGCGCCGGGCCGAGATCCCCTGCCCACGAGACCGGGTGCCAGTACGCGCGCAGGGGATCCGGCCCGGCGTCATCCATGCCTGCATTCTGGGCGGATCCCGTCCCGGATGCGCCATCCCGGGCACGCCGTTCGCGAGCCCGTAACACGGCGTTCTTCAACGAACTGTTGAATGAGTTCACGTGGCCTCCAATCCCGTTCCCGATCCCGAACCGGCCTACTTCGCACCGATGACGCCCGGTGGCCTCCAGCCCGTCGCGGCGTCGTCGGATCTCGCGGCCGGTCCGGTGCGCGTGGTGCTCGACGGCGTCCCGTGGGTCCTCGCGCGCCTGGACGGTCGGGTCGTGGCCGCGCGTGACCGCTGCCCGCACCGCGGGTACCCGCTTTCGGCCGGAACGGTGGAGGACGGTTGCCTCACCTGCCCGTACCACGGGTGGCGGTACGACGCCGACGGTCGCGCGGTCGAGATCCCCGCGCTCGGCCGGACCGATGCGCCGCTGCCACCTCGTGCGCGATTGCGCCTGGCGCCGGCCGTCGAGGAGCACGACGGCCTGGTCTGGATGGATCCCGGCGAGCCCGAGCCCGAGCCGCCGCGGCTCGTGATGGCCAATGACGACGTTGGTCTGCGCCGTGGTTGGCATCCCGTGTGTCGCAGCGAGGAGATCCAGCCGGGTGGGTCACTCGCGGTCGAGCTCTTGGGCGAGCAGTGGCTGGTCGAGCGAACCGCGCCGGAAGGTGAACCGGTCGCGGTCGGCGCCTACGCAGCGGTCGATCATCTCGGCCACGTGTGGATCGCACCCGAGGAGCCGGTCACCGGTCTCCTCGAGGTGGGGGAGTTCGCGGAAGCGGGTTGGCGTCGCGTGCCCATGCCGCGGATCGAGGGCCGTTACGGAGTTGGACTGCTTCTGGACAACCAGCTCGACGCGGGGCACTTCTCGTTCGTGCACCGCAACACGTTCGGCTCAGCCGACGGCGCCGCGTTGCCGCCGTACACGGTCGAGCGCAACGGCAACACGTTCGAGGCGGTGTTGCGGGTGCCGATCAGCGCGCGCAACGACGTCGACGCGCTCGACGGCGCGCGGCCGCTCCAGCAGCACCGCACCATGACGTACCGCTACGCCGCGCCCACCACGCTGTGGCTGCGACTCGACTACGAGCAGATGGGTGGGAGCACGGGCATCCTGTTCTGCTTCACGCCGTTGACCGCGGAGCGGACCCGCGTCGACATCGACCTGCTGTTCCAGCACCCCGACGGCTTCACCGAGGAACAGCTCGC
>JAODBH010000009.1 GCA_025463865.1 Actinomycetes bacterium
TCGACGGGACCGTCCAGGCGCCTTCGGCAGGTGGTCCGGCGGTCGCGGCGCGGCTCGGGGCCGCGTTCGCCCGCTTCCACCGCGACGTCGCCGACATCGATCCCGAACGGCTGCACGTGACGATCCCTGACTTCCACAACCCGGGTCGCCGCTCCGAGGAGCTGGTCGAGCTCGTGCTCACCGATCCACACGGCCGTGTCGCCGGATCACAAGAGGTGGGCGCGGTCGGGCACGAGCTGACCGTGCACCGACGGTTGATCGAGGTCGCCAACGGGTGGCGGGAGCCCGCCGTCCCGACGCGCGTCGCCCATCTCGACGCGACGCCGACCAACGTGCTCGTCGACGACGCCTCGGGCGACGTCGTGGCGGTCCTCGACCTCGACACCGTGATGCCGAGCAGCTGGCTCTGGGACGTCGGCGATCTGCTCCGGAGCGCGTGCTGCAGGCCACCGGAGCTGAAGCCGGAACCTTCGCGCGCGATCTTCTCGGTCATGGTCGGCCAGGGGCCGCCCGTGCCGCTGCCGGAGTTCGATCCCGAGGCGGCCGACGCGTTGCTCGACGCGTACCGGGCCGGTGTCGGTGACCTCCTGACCCCAGACGAGCTCGCCGCGCTTCCGATCTCGGGTGCGGTCGTCGCGTATGAGCAGTCGGTCCGGTTCCTGAGCGACTACCTCGAAGGCGACCGCTACTACGCGGTCAGCCACCCCGGGGAAAACCTCGACCGCGCGCGACAGCAGGTCTCGCTCATCGACCCGATGCAGGCGTACGCCGAACGAAAGGCACGCGGCGCATGAACCTGTTGCCCCTCCCCCGCTCCGTCGCGCTCGAGGGTCCGTTCGTCGCGGCGACCGAGCCCACCGTCACGATTCGAACCGGGCTGCCGCCCCAGGGGTATCGGCTCGACATCGGTGCCGACGGCGTGCGCGTGGCCGCGGCCGACGACGCGGGGGCGTTCTACGCCCGGGCCACGCTCGCGCAGCTACGGGCCGAGTTCGGCGCGCAACTCCCGTCGGGGGCGATCGAGGACTGGCCCGACCTCCCGGTGCGCGGCGTCATGCTCGACATCTCCCGGGACAAGGTCCCGACCCTCGAAACGCTGCTCACGCTGATCGATCGGCTCGCGAGCTGGAAGATCAACCACGTCGAGCTCTACAGCGAGCACACCTTCGCGTACCGCGACCACGGGATCGTGTGGCGGGACGCGAGCCCGCTCACACCCGAGGAAATACGGGAGCTCGACGCCTTCTGCGCGGCCCGGTACGTCGAGCTCGTGCCGAACCAGAACACGCTCGGACACTTCGAGCGGTGGTTGCGCCATGAGGAGTACCGGCACCTCGCGCTCGCGCCCGACGGCTTCACCGACGCGTTCGGCCGCCGGCGCGGGCCGACGACGATCGACCCGACCAACCCGGGCTCGCTCGACCTCGTGCGCGCGTTGCTGGCCGAGCTGCTTCCCAACTTCACCGCCCGACGCGTGCACGTCGGCCTCGACGAGCCGTGGGAGCTGCCCGAGTCGCGCGTCGACGACTACCTGGCCTGGGTGGCGCAGCTCCGGGCGCTCCCCGAGCTCGACGGCTACGAGCTGCTCGTGTGGAGCGACATCCTCGCCGGCCGGCCCGAGCGATTGGCCGCGGTACCGCCCGGCGTGACCATCTGCGAGTGGGGCTACGAGGCCGACAGCGACTTCGACGCGCGTGGCGCCGCGTACGCGGCGGCGGGCGTGCCGTTCTGGGTCAGCCCGGGCACGTCGAGCTGGATCACGATCCTCGGGCGATGGACGAACATGGTCGCGACGACCCGGCACGCGATCGCCGCCGCGCTCGCGCACGGGGGCGGCGGCATGCTCACCACCGACTGGGGCGACCAGGGCCACCTGCAGCACCTGCCCATCAGCGAGCCCGGCCTCGCCTACGCGGCGGCGGTGTCGTGGGGCTACGACCGGAACGCCGACGTCGACCTCGCGGCCACCGTCTCCTCCGTCGTCTACGCCGATCCCACCGGCGAGCTCGGCGTGGCGTTGCAGGAGCTCGGCGACCTCCACCTGGCCATCACGCCGCAGTTCCCCAACATCTCGACCCTGGTGATGCACCTCTACTACCCGCAGATCCCGCTCGGGCACAGCTTCACCCGGGGCGTCACCACCGCGGAGCTCGACGACGTGGCGGGGCGACTCGCGGTCGTGCGCGGGCGGCTCGCGCGCGCGACGCCCGCCCGGTCCGACAGCGAGCTGGTGCTGCGCGAGCTCGAGAACGCGGTCGACCTCGTCGCGCTCCTCGTGCGCGACGCGCAGCTGCGCCTCGGTGGCGACGGCTCACTCGCGTCGATTCCCGAGGCCGCACGCCTCGAGCTGGCCGCCGACCTCCGGGTCGTGACCGACGAGCACCGCGACCTCTGGCTCACGCGTCACCGACCGGGCGGCCTCGCCGACAGCCACGCCTGGCTCGAGAACCTGCGCCTCGCCTATGAGCAGGGATTCGCCGACCCCTCGTGGTCCGGCCCCCGCTGGCTCAACGGCTGAGCGGCCCCGATCCGCCTGTGGACCTGCGCTAGCCGTGGGTGCAGGCGCCGGTGCTGACCGAGGCGGTGCCGACGAAGTCGAGGACGGAGCGGATCTCGCCCGAGGTGAGTGCGTAGCCCGTGGTCGGGTGGGCGGGATCGATCGCGAAGGCCACGCCGATCGCGTTGCCCGCCGCGTTCACCAGCGCGGCGCCGGAATCGCCGGGCGCGAGGCCGGCCGCGAGGATGAGCACGTCGCGGCGGGTCTCGGACGTGTCGTAGATGTCGCGGCCCACCGCGACCACCTGACTCGCGACCCGCGCGGGTGCCGGGCGGAGTCCGGCGCCGCCCGGGAATCCGTAGACCGCGCCGCTGTCGCCCACGACCGGCGCCGCGAGCGGGATGGGCGCGGCGTGGAGCGACGGAACCCGCAGGATCGCGAGGTCGCGGTCGGGGTCGAATCCGACGACCTTGGCGTCGTAGCTGTCGCCGTTCTTGCGGATCACCCGGGTGTCGGTCTCACCCGCGACGACATGTGCGTTGGTGACGACCAGACCTGCCTTCACCACGAAGCCGCTGCCGTCCTGGATCGTGTCGCACGCCTGACCTTCGACCTTCACCACCGACGGCTGGATGCGAGCGTCGAGGGCGGCGCCGAGGCCGGACGCGGGTACCGGACCCGGATCCGTGGCGCGGGCCGCGGGGTCGAGGATCTGGCTGAAGTTCGACTCGGCGATCTGGCGGCCGAGCTCGCGGAGCGACGCGGGCTGGTCGGGCCCGATCTCGTCGACCGCCCGCACGATGCTCGACGACCGGATGCTCTGCGACGGCCAACCTGCGGTCGCCAGCATCGCCGGGACGATCATCCACACGATGACCAGGACGCCGAATCCGCCGAGCACGGCCCCGGCGAGGCGGTCGGCCGTTTGCACCAGGGTGGTCGGGCGACCGAGCGTGCGGTGGGCGACGACCATGCCGATGGCCTGGCCCACCAGCCCGAGGCCCACGACCAACCCGACCGCCGCGAAGACCTGGGTGCGCGGTGTGATCGAGGTGTGGTTCGAGCCGACGAACCCGGGCAGCAGCCGGACCGCGAGCCCGGCCCCCGCGACCAGCCCGATCCACGAGACCAGGCGGGTGATGAACCCGAGCCGGTAGCCGACCGTCGCCGCGGCGACGATCAACAGACCGATGAGCGCGTCGAGCCCGTTCACGCGTCCGTCTCCCTCACCCGTCCGCGACGAGCAGCCGCGCGTAGGTGAGGAAGCCGGTGTGGGCGACCATCCGGTGATCGGGTCGCACCGACTGGCCGTCGATGTGCCAGGTTCGCTGCAGCACCTCGAGCGACTCCGCCATCCCGAACGCCGAGCCTTGGAGCTCCTCGCGGAACCGGGCCACCTGGAGGATGGTCGGGAGGTAGGCGAGCATGATGCCGCCGGGCCGCAAGGCGTGCTCCGCATGCTTGACGACGCGCCACGGTTCGGGCAGGTCGAGCAGGATGCGGTCGAGGTCGGTGAGGTCGATGCCGTCGTACACGTCGCGGACCTCGACCGTGAGCGGCTGGTCGGGTCCGAGGAACGACTCGATGTTGCGCTGGGCCGTGACCGCGAAATCCTCACGCAGCTCGTAGCCGTAGACGTGGCCGGTGGGACCGACCGCGCGCAGCAGCGTGGTGGTGAGCGCGCCGGAGCCGACGCCCGACTCGAGGATGTGGGCGCCCGGGAAGATGTCGGCGAGCATCAGGATCGGCCCGAGGTCTTTCGGGTAGATCACCTGCGCGCCCCGCGGCATCTTCAGCACGAACTCCGCCAGCGTCGGGCGCACCGCGGTGAACCGCTGGCCCATCGTGGTGCGGACGCTGACGCCTTCGTCCTTGCCGATCATCTCGCTGTGCGGGAGCACGCCGGCGTGGGAGTGGAACGCGCCGTCCTCGACGAGGGTCACGAGATGGCGGCGTTGCTTGCTGTCGACCAGGAGGACCCGGTCGCCGGGGATGAACGGGCGGGGAGGCATGCCGCTACCCCGCGCTCGTCGGCCGGGACGGGCTGTGGCGGCCCCGGTTGCGCCGGCGGCGGGTGGGGCCGAGCTCGACCGGCGCGTCGACGCCTTGGGCGCGCTCGCGCAGACGGCAGAACGCGCAGAGGTCGTCGTTCGAGGTCGGAGACCCGCACTCGCGGCACTCGCCGAGAGCTTCGCGCTCCTCCCCCGCCTCGACCGCGAAGTGCTCGTGGCCCCGCTCGAGGAACCCGAACAGGAACGCGGCCTTGGATCCCGGCGACTGCTCCTCGAGCCCGTTGAGCATGTCCTTGTAGCCGAGGTGCTTGTTGCCGGCCGCCATCGGGCACTCCTCGACCATGTAGTCGATGCCCTGGATCACGCAGTAGGCCGCCATCTCCCGCTCACCCAGGCGCACCAACGGCTTCACCTTGCGGGCGAACCCGCGCGACTCGGGAAGCACAGGGTGTTGACGGCCCAGGTACCCGGTCTCCCAGCGCAGGACGTTGCCGAGCAGGACGGCGGCCTCGTCGTCGAGGTTGTGACCGGTGGCGACGACCGGGTACCCGTGGTCGAGCGCGGCCTTGTTGAACAGGTGGCGCTTCGACAGCCCGCAGGATCCGCAGGGTGCGCGCTTGGTGGCAAACGCCGCACCGGGGATGTCGAAGCCGTACTGGCCCCGGATGTCGATCTCGTGGAGCTTCCACCCCTGGGCGTCGGCGAACGCCACCGTGGCGTCGCGGGAGTGGTCGGAGTACTCGCCGATGCCCTGGCCGATGTAGAGGCCGTCGGCCTCGTAGCCGAGCTCGCGCAGCAGGTGCCAGAGCGCGAGCGAGTCCTTGCCGCCCGAGACCGCGACCAGCACCCGTTGCCCCGGTTCGAGCATGTCGAAGTCGTGGACCGCGCGTTTCACCTGCTCGCGGCAGTGGTGCACGAAGCAATCCGCGCAGAACGCCGCGTTGTGGCGGCGGACGTCGATGACTGCGGGCTGACCGCAGCGACGGCACTTCACGCGGGGTTGCTCCCTCCGGAGATCACGGGTCGGATCTCGATGTCGTCGGCGTCGGCGAGGCGCGCGTCGCGCGTCACCAGGGTGTCTCCGCGGATCACGAGCACCGACTCGGGGTTGATCTCCAACCGCTTCAGCAGCGCGAGGACCGTGGTCGGTCCTTCGATCTCCAGCTCACGACGGGGATTGCGCAGCAGGACCTTCATGGCCCTTCAGGCTACCGGTCGGGAGAATGGGCGATCACTTGGAGCGAGGTGCCCGGCTCCATGTGGAAGCGCTGGACGTGCGCCCGGCCGGAGCGCCGGCCGGACCAACGGAGGATGCGCGTCCCGAGCGCCACGGCGCCGACGACCACCCAGACCTTGTTGCCGCCGAGCAGGCCGCGGCGTAGGCCGTTGTCGAGCGTGCGGGAGATGATGTAGTCCATCTAGAGCTGCCGGATCTCGATGTAGCCGGACCGCTTCCGTCCCTTGCGCCGGCCGAGGATGAAGGCCCCCGCGAGGACGATCGAGCCGACGACGATGCCGGCCGCGATCACCAGGCTCTTGACGTCGCGCTCGACCTGGACGACGCCGCCCTGGATGGCGGCGAGCTTGGCCTCGATGTCGGCCTTGCTGATCTTGCCCTCGGGGATGTCCCGATCGGTCGGCGAGGTGGGGCTCATGTGCGGGTGGCCTTTCCGGGACGGGAGCCGCGGAGCTTCCAGACGATGAACGCGCAGACGGCGAGGGTCACGACGACGATGGCGTACGGCGCCCAGGACCAATTGTGGTCGAAGGTGTCGCCGGTCTCGGTCTGCAACGCCCGGAGCGCCCCGACGGAGAGGAAGATGACGCCGAAGCCGAACAGGAGCGCGCCGGCGAGGCCGAAGCCGACGTAGCGGCCGAGCGACTTGAGCGGAGTGACCGTCTCCTGCTTGAAGTAGGCCACGACCAGCTTGAAAAGACCCTGGACGTCTTCCTGGATGCCCCGGCTCTCGGCCGGGACTCCTGGTTCGCTCTCCGCCATTCCGCTCCCTGGGCTCCGCCGGACGAGGAGTCTCACCGACCGGCGCGCGACGCGCAACCGGACACGGGAGGCTCTACCCCGGCTCAGGGCGCCCGGAACCCGGCGCCGACTGCTCGCCCGCAGCTACGGCGCGGGAACCAGGTCGGCCAGGGCCGGTACCCGCGGGAAGGCGGCGAAGATCTGCGCGGCCTGCAGCTTGTACTGCGCGTTGCGCGCGGTGGAGAAGGTGCCGTTCGCGACGAACGCGAACGACAGCGGACGGGCGCCGTCCACCAACCCGGTGAGCGCGGTCACGCCGTCGAGGGTTCCGGTCTTCGCCTGGAGCTTCCCGGCGATCGTGCTGCCCTTGGCGACGTCGGTGAGGGTGCCGCTCTGACCCAGCACGGGCAGGCCGGCCACCAGACCGTCGGCGGGGGTAGCCGCTTCGTGCGCGACGGTCGCGACGAGCGCGGCACACGTGAGCCGGTCGCCGCGGTCGAGGCCCGAGCCGTCGACCAGGGTCACGCCGGTGGTCGGGACGCCGACCTTTCCGAGCGTCGCGATCGTCGCCGCGGTGCCGGCGGCGGTGGTGCCCTTGCCCGACACCTTGACGCCGATCTCACGGGTCAGCAGCTCGGCGATCGTGTTGTCGCTGGTGCGGAGCATCGTCGCGACGATGTCGTGGAGCGGTGGTGAGGTGAGCGTGGCGACCGTCGCGGCTCCGGCAGGCGGCGCGGCCCGCGTCACGGGGCCGACCGTCACGCCCTTCTGGGTGAGGATCTGCGCGAGCGCGGTTCCCGCGTAGATCGCGGGGTCGGCGGCCTGCACGCGCATGCCGTCGAACTGCGCGAAGCCGCGGTTGACCGTGAGCGCGCCCAGCGGGCCGACCTCGATGTTGTAGGCCGCCTTCCACGACGGCAGCGCGCGCAGCGACTCGTAGCGCGAGTCGTCGACCGCGATGCCGCCGGGAATGCTGCGCACTCCCGCAGCGACGATGGCGTCGGCCAGCACGCCGAGATCGGTCGACGTGCTGCCGCTGGTCTCGGGATCCTTCTCGAGCGCAGCGGTGAAGGCGGGGGTGACGATGACCGGATCGCCGCCGCCCTGGAGGTAGAGGCGGCTGACCGAACCGCCCTGGGGCGCCTTGGGCGCGAGCGCCCGGGTCTGGAACTTGAAGTCGGCGCCGAGGGCCGAAAGCGCGGCGGTGCCGGTGAGGAGCTTCGCGGTCGACGCGGGAATGAACGCGCCGTCGGGCTGCACCGCGGCGCGTGAGCCCATCGAGTCGGCCGCCGCCGCGCAGCCGCCCACACCTTGCAGAAGGCGGGTGAGGTCGGCCTGGAGGTGGATGTCGGCGACCTCGTCGGCGACGGGCTGTGGGATCCGGCGGGCCGACCACCCCGGCGTGGCCCCGGGCTGCGCCGGGGTGGTCCCGGCGGCGGCCGAGGCCGGTCCGCGCAGCGCGAACGCGGCAAGACCGACCGCCGCGATCAGGAGCAGCACGACGAGCCCGCGCCGGCCGCGGTCCCGGCTTCGACGCCGCTGCAGGCGCGTCTCGGGTCGGCGCCCTCGCGCTTCGGGAGCCGGGTCGGCCATCAGGCGAGACGACTCAGACCGCGCTGGCGCGGCCCTGCCAGTACTCGTCGCGCAGGACGCGCTTCAGGAGCTTGCCCGCGTCCGTGCGGGGCAGCTCGTCACGGGTCTCGTAGGCGCGCGGCCGCATGTAACCGGCGAGCCGCGCGTCGACGAACGCCTTGAGCTCGTCGAGGTCGAGGGTCTCCCCCGTCTTCGCCTGCACGATCGCGTGCACGCGTTCGCCCCACTCGTCGTCGGGGATGCCGAACACCGCGGCGTCGAGGATCTGCGGGTGCCCGTAGATGACGGCCTCGATCTCGGCCGGATAGATGTTGACCCCGCCCGAGATGATCATGTCCTTCTTGCGGTCGCAGATGTGCACGAAGTTCTCGTCGTCGACGTAGGCGACGTCGCCGACCGAACGCCACTCCGTGCCCGCGAGCTCGGTGAGGATCTCGTCGGTGTGGTGGTAGCCGTCCATGCCGAGCCCGGTGGAGATGAACAGCTCGCCCGGCTCCCCGACGGCCGCGTCCTCGCCGTCGTCCTTGACGATCCGCACCTGTACGCCGCCGTACGTCTGGCCGCACGATCCGGGCTTCCGGAGCTGGTCCTCGGGGCCGAGGATGGTCGCGACGCCGAGCTCGGTGCTGCCGTAGACCTCGTACAGGAAGCCGTCGCCGAACGTGGCGATGAACTCCTGCTTGAGCGCGTACGGCACCGGGGCGGCGTTGGCGATGAGACAGCGCATCGACGAGAGGTCGGCCCGCGCGAGCTCCTCCGGGGGCAGGCTGACGAGCCGCTTCAGCTGC
>JAODBH010000020.1 GCA_025463865.1 Actinomycetes bacterium
AAGACATCGACTCGTTCACCACCGGGGTGGTGGCATCGCTGCAGGCGAGCATCGAGGCCGAGGATTGGGACGCCTTCGAGACGACGTTCAACACGATGGTCGACCAGGCGAACGCGTACCACGAGAAGTACGACAAGAGCTTCCTGCGCTGGCAGCTGCCCTCGACGCCGCCGCCCGACCTCGACCTCACCGCCACCTGAACCGGGCGAAGAGGAGATGAAGCGCAGCCGTGCCCGGAGGGCGGGACGGCGGAGCGGAATCGACCGGTAGAAGCGGTCAGGTCTGCCAGTACTCGGGCCCGGAGCCGCCCTCGGGCGGCGTCAGGCGACCGCCCTTGGCCGAGATGGCGCCGCACTGGACGCAGTTCGACGGTGCAACCTCGACCTCGGCGAGGCCGTCGTCGCCGACCGGCCCGGCCGTGTAGACCTGTGCGGGGCACAGGTTCGCCCACAGCTCCGCGACATCGGGTGCGACCCGGGTGCGGACACAGAGGTGGTTGGGCTGGTCGTCGCGTGTCTTGTTGCCGGACGCGAACACCGACGAGAGCCGGTCGAAGGTGAGCACGCCATCGTGCGTGATCGCGGGTGCCGCGCCGTCGACGGGCAGGAGCGGCGTCTCGTCGTCGGGCTCGGTCGTCATCGACCCGATGCTGACCCGCCCTTTGGTGATCGTGTTGATGACGCCCAGTGCGCCGCCCAGGAAGAACCCACGGCCGAACACCTGACGCAGGTCGCGCATCTCATGGAGCTCGTCCCAGATGAAGCTGGCGCGCACCGAGTCGTCGTACGACGCGAGCGCGGCGTCGGGTACCGGCCCGTCATCGGCGGTCTGCGCGACGGCCGCGAACGCGGCTTCGGCCGCGAGGCGCCCGGACTCGACCGCGTAGTGCACGCCCTTCAACGTCGGGACGTTCACCATCCCGACACCATCCCCGCACAGGAGGAGGCCCGGCGCGTGGAGCTGTCGCGGGAGTGCGTGGAACCCCCCGCCCGGGATGGTCTTGGCGCCCCACTCGATCCGCTCGCCGCCCTCGAGGATGGCGCGGACGGTTGGGTGCGTCTTCAGGATCTGGAGCAGGTCGTGCGGGTTGAGCCGGGGATCGCGGTAGTCGAGGCCGACGACCATCCCGATCGACACCATGTCGTCGCCCATCGGGTAGATGAACGATCCGCCGAACTCCCGATACTTCGCCTGCGGCCGTAGCGGCCACCCCATCGTGTGGATCACCCGGTCGAGCGGCCGCGGGACCTTCCACACCTCTTTCACGCCCAGTTCCCAAACTTGGGGTGCGGCGTCGCCGCGGAGCCCGAAGTGGTCGAGCGCGATGTTCGTGAGATGTCCCTGCGTGCCTTCCGCGAGCACGGTCACGCGCGCGACGACGTCGCTGCCTGGCTCGAAGTTGCCCAGTTCCTCGCCTTGGTGGCCGCGGCCCTTGTCACCCGTGCGCACCCCGACCACACGACCCTGCTCGACGAGCAGGCGCACCGCCGCGGTCTCGCTCAGGAACGTCGCGCCCTCGGACTCGGCGCGCTCGGCGAGCCAGCGCCCGACCTGCGAGAGCGAGAGGATGACGTTGCCGTGGTTGCGCATCGGAGGCGGTGTCGGGATCGGCAGCGCCCGGTCGCGCGTGAGCACATACACCTGTTCCTTGCTGACCCGGCCGTACGTCGGCATGCCGTCGAGACCACCGTGGCCTTCGAACAGCCGCTCCAGCGCCCCGGGCCGGATCACCGCCCCCGAGAGCAGATGCGATCCCGCCTGCTTGCCTTTCTCGACCACGGCGAGGGGCACGTCGCCCAGCCGCTCGGCGACGTCCGGGTGCTCCTCGAGCAGCTGCCCGAAGCGGATCGCGCACGCGAGCCCCGCGGGTCCGGCGCCCACCACGAGCACGCCGACCTCGATGCGCTCGTCAACCGGGTCACTCGGTTCGACGACGAACCGGTTCGGGTCGAACGCCGCCTCGAAGTCGACGGGACGCGACATCAGCCGGCGTGCTTGCGCAGCAACTCGACGAGCTCGGGCACGATCGTGTGCACGTCGCCCACGACCACGAGGTCGCTGAACTCGAAGATCGGGGCGTGCGGATCCTTGTTGATGGCCACGATCATCTTCGAGCTTTGCATCCCCACCTTGTGTTGTACCGCGCCGGAGATCCCGAGGGCGACGTAGAGCTTGGGCGAGACGGTCTTACCGGTTTGGCCGACCTGCGCCGACGCGGAATACCAGCCCTTGTACACGGCGGCGCGCGTCGCACCCACCGTGCCTCCGAGCACCGCGGCGAGCTCCTCGGCCAGCTCGAAGCCCTCCGCCGAGCCGAGGCCGATGCCGCCGGCCACGATGACGTCGGCGTCGGCGAGTGAAGGGCCTTCGTCGACACGGAGGGTGCGCTCGATCACCCGCGCCGCGAGCGTGTGTGCCGCGAACGCGACCGTGAGCGACTCGACCATCGGCTCGTGCTCCGTCGCGGCCGGCACTGCTTCGAACGAGCCCGCCCGGAACAGCGCGATCCGCTGCGGAGACCGCCACCCGACCTCGGCGAGCTCCGACTCCTGCAGCATCGGCTGCTTGCCGAGCGGCTGGCCGTCGCGGAACTCGAGGTCGACCAGGTCCCAGTTGATGCCGGCGTCGAGACGCGCCGCGAGTCCGGCGGCGACATCGGCGGCGAGAACCGAGTTCGAGAACAAGATCGTGTCGAAGTTCGGGAACCGGCGCACGAGCTCAGCCAGTATGTCGATGCGGGGGCCGGGAAGCGGCGACGCGGAGGCGTCGACCGCGGTGAAAACGGTGGTCGCGCCGTAGCGGCCGGCCTCGCGGGCGAGGGGCTCGAGCTCCTCGTTGCCGACGAGCACCGCGGCGACGTCGGTATCGAGCGCGGCTGCTTTGGTGAGCACGCCCAGCGATCCCGGCGAGAAGGCCTGCTCATGCTGCTCGAGGAAGACGAGGAGACTCATACGAGGTCGCGCTCCACCAGGTATTCGAAGATGGCCTGTGCCGCGGTGCCATCGTCCTCGATCGTGACCGCGCCGGCTCGGGCGGGCGGCGCGCCGACGCCGAGCACGACGGTCTGCGAGCCGGCGATGCCTACCGCGTCGGCCGCGATCCCGAGGTCGGATCCGGTCAACGTGTCGAGCGGCTTCTTCTTCGCGCCCATCATCCCCTTGAGCGAGGTGTAACGCGGCTCGTTGATCGCGTCGGTCACGGCCACGACCGCGGGCAGTTTCGCCTCGATGCTGTCGTTGCCCACCTCGGTCTCGCGTTCGACGCGGACCCGGCCGTCCCCGAGCGTGAGCTTCGTTGCCTGAGACACGAACGGCTGCTGCACCCG
>JAODBH010000036.1 GCA_025463865.1 Actinomycetes bacterium
GCGGTCCCGAGGTCGGGCTGCAGCATGACCAGGGCGAGTGGCAGCCCGACGATGAAGCAGGCGATCGCGAACCGGTACGCGTCGAGCTCGCCGCGATGCTGGTACAGGAACCCCGCCCGCCCGATGATCAGCAGGAACTTGGAGAACTCGCTCGGCTGGAGCTGGAAACCACCGGGCAGCTGGAACCAGCACTGCGTGCCCTTCGACCGGGTCCCGAGGGGACTCACCACCGCGGCGAGCACGAAGACGAGCGCGCCGTACGCAACCGGCGCGAAGTCGCGGATCTTCCGGTAGTCGACGGCCATCACCACGCCCATCACCGCGGCGCCGATCACCATGAAGACGGCTTGGCGCTTGACGAAGTACGGCGGGTCGAGGCCCTGCTTCTCGAGGCGGGCGTGGCTCGCGCCGTAGATCATGGCCAGCCCGAGGCCGCAGACGGCCACGACCGAGCCCATGAGGACGACGTCGACGTGCCGCGTCGGCGCGGACTCGCGCCGGGCCCGCCGCTCGCTCATCACCACGGTGGCCATCAGTTGGCCTGCGATGTCGTCTGGATGTAGCTGACCGGCGGCGTTGGCATGCCGTTGAGCCCTTCGATGACCCGGCGCACGACGGGGGCTGAGTCGGAGGCGCCGTACCCAGCCTCCTCGATCAGCGACACGACGACGTACTTCGGGTTCTGCACCGGCGTGATGGCCACGAAGACCGAGCTGTTCCCCTTGCCCGTCACCTGCGCGGTGCCCGTCTTGCCCGCGACCGAGACCTGGTTGAGCGGGAACCCGTTGAACGCTCCGAATGCCGTGCCCTTCGAATCGGCGACCACCCCGGTGAGGCCCTGCAGGATGACCGACCGGGCACCGGGGTCGAGACCGGTCGTCGTCGCGACCGCCGGCGCGATCGACCGCGAGACGGTGCCGCCGGGATTCTCGATCTCCGACGCGATCCTCGGCACGTAGCGGGTGCCGCCGTTGGCGAACGTGGCGTACGCGTTGGCGAGCTGGAGCGGCGTGACGGTGAGGTCGCCCTGGCCGACCGCCAGGTTCACGTTCTGCCCGGGCAGCCAGATGTCGTACGGGAAGGCCACTGGATTCGCCGTGTGCACCTGGTGGACCCACGCCGCGTCCGGCACCCGACCCGCGTATTCACCGGGCAGGGCGATGCCGGTGTCCGACCCGAAGCCGTACTTCTTGGCGGTGTCCTGGATCGTGTTGCCCTTGGGGTCGTTGCGGTGGAACAGCTGCCAGAAGTCGAGGCCGATCTTGTAGAAGAACACGTCGCTCGAGACCGTGATCGCGCGCGAGAGGTTGATCCGGCCGTAGGCGGCATGACCGTCGTTGTAGCGGGTCTCGTTCGCGACCTTCAGGCTTCCGGTGTCGTTGATCGTCGACGCACCACTGATCAGTCCGCCCTCGACGCCGGCGATCGCGGTGACGAGCTTGAACGTGCTCCCCGGCGCGTACGCGCCCGTGAGGGCCCGGTCCGTCAACGGATTGTTGTTGTTGGGGTCCTGGAGCTGGGCCCACAGGTTGCTGGTGATGCCGTTCGTGAGCTGGCTCGGGTCATAGGTCGGGTTGGACGCCATCGCGACCACGGATCCGGTCGCCGCGTCGAGCACGACCACAGCGCCCGCCGGAGCCTTGTTGTTCACGAAGTGCGTCTGGATCTCTTTGGCGCGCTGCCCGCGCGCCGCGAGGATGCCCTGCTGCAGCGACTCCTCCGCGAGCTTCTGCGCGTCGAGGTCGATGGTGAGCTTGACGTCGTGCCCCGCCTTCGGAGCCGTCGAGGACACGGTGCGAATCACCCGACCGGTCGCGTCGACCTCGACGATCTCCTTGCCCGGCGTTCCGCGCAGCTCGTCCTGGAAGCTCGCTTCGACGCCCGCGCGTCCCACCGTCTCGTCGGGCTGGTAATCGGTGCCCTTCTTCGCCGCGAGCTCCTTCGCGTTGATGTCACCGACGTAGCCCAGGATGTTGGCGGCCACCGACCCGTTCGGATACTGCCGCACCGGAAGCTGCGCGGCGTCGACGCCGGGGAACAGCTCGGGGTGCTCCTTGATCATCGAGACGGTGTCGTAGCTCACGTCGAGCTTGACCGGCGCGGGCTTGTAGACCGACGCGCGCGGGTTGGCGATCTGGTCCTTGATCTGCGCGGGAGTGAGCGCGAGCAGGGGTGAGAGCCGGCTCACGACCCCGTCGAGCTGCTTGCCCTGGATCTTGCGGTCGACGGTGATCGCATACGAGACGCGGTTGTCGACGAGGACGCGTCCCTGGTCGTCGAGGATCCGACCGCGGGGCGCCTCGGTGTAGACGACGCGGGTGTTGTTGGTCTGCGCGACGGCGGCGTAGGTGTCGGCCGAGGCGACCTGCAAGTACCAGAGCCGGGTCAGCAGCGCACAGAACAACGCCACCACGATCACCCCGACGATGCTGAGCCGAACCCGGTGGTCAACGGCCGCGCTCGCGCTCACGCCCCCAACGCCCGAAGTCCGCCCATGAGCCCCATGCTTACCGAACCGGCGCCGCGATGGCACGCGGGCCGCGTCACCATCGGCGCATCCCGCCCGGTGTCGACGGCTCGGCGGCGGCCCAGCGCGCCACGGGGAACACCAGCGGCGAGATCAGCACGTCGTACGCCGCCGACAGCAGCACCATCTGGATCGAGTGGGCGTTCATGAGCTCGTCCCGGCCCACGAGCACACCCACCGTCACGAACAGGAACCCCCCGAACAGCCCGAACACGCCGGCCAGGATCGGCGCCGCCCACGGCGTCGACCGTACGAGACCGGCCTGCAGGATGCCGACGATGTACGCCGTCACCGCGCACGAGAGCGCCATGAGCCCGGCCGGGGTGTGGACGAAGAGGTCGACCGACAGGCCGACGGCGAACCCGAAGACGGCCCCGGTCTCGGGACCGGAGCGGTACGCGACGGCGATCGACGCCACGAGCGCGACCTCGGGGACCGCGTCCAGGATCCGCAGGTGCGGGAAGACCGACGTCTGCAGGATGACGCATCCGATGAGCACGAGGAGGAGCCGGAGGATGCGCTGCATCAGCCGGGCCGGACCCGGCTCACGAGCCCAGCTTCGGGGCTTCCCAGAGCAGCACCTTCACGAAGTCGAGGTGGTCGGGGTTGGCGACCGGCTTCAGGACGATGTCACTGAGGAGCTTCTCCGGATCCTTGGTCACCGTTGCCACGTTCGCGACCGGGATGCCGGGTGGGAACCGGCTCGTCGCCAGCCCCGAGGTGACGACGAGGTCGTTCACCTTCACGTCGGCGGTCGGGCTCACGAAGGCGAACGAGAGCGTGTTCCGCCCGGAGCGGCCCTGCGCAAGCCCCTCCGCCCCGGAGCGGTCGACCTTGGCCGAGACCACGAACTGCGGATCGGTGATCATCAGCACCTTGGCGCTCGACTTCGAGACCGAGATCACCCTCCCGATCAGACCGTCGCCGGTCACGACCGGCATCCCGTCGGCGACCTTCGACGAGCTCCCATGATCGATCTCGAACGTCTGCTCGAAGTTGCCCGACGCGGTGGCGACGACGCGAGCGCCGACGCTCGGGATGTTGACGACGGAAGGCAGGTCCAGGAGCTTGTGCAACTTGGCGTTCTCGCGGGCGTCGACCTGGTGCTGACGCACCACACCCCGCGCCTGCGCGAGCTCGCGCTGCAGCTTCTTGTTCTCGGCCTTGATCGATCCCGAGTTCGTGACGCTGTCGAACCAGTTGCCGACCGGGGTGAAGACCTTGTCGGTGGCCCGCTCCACCGGCGCGATCGCGTCCTGGGCCTTCGAGCGGGTCTGCTCGATGACCCCACCGCCCGGGCTGCGGACGTCGAGGGTCACGATCGTGATCGATGTGAGCACGAGGAGCAGGAGCACCGACCGGCGACGGCTCGTGGGTCGGTAAACAGACAAGGGGAAGCTCGCTACGCGCCCGCGACTAGTGGTGCTGGGACGAGATCAGCACCTGCTTGAGGGCGTCGAACTCCTCGAGGCACTGACCCGATCCGATCACGACCGAGAACAGCGGGTCCTTGGCGATGACGATCGGCATGCCGGTCTCGTTCGCCAGACGGGAGTCGAGGCCGTGCAGGAGGGCGCCGCCACCGGTGATGACGATGCCCTTCTCCATGATGTCGGCCGCGAGCTCGGGCGGGGTCTTGTCGAGCGTCACCTTCACCGCGTCGACGATGGCCGACACCGGCTCCTCGATGGCTTCGCGGATCTCCTGGGTCGAGACCACGATCGTCTTGGGGAGACCGGTGACGAGGTCGCGGCCGCGAATCTCCGCGTAGAGCTCCTCCTCCACCGGGTACGCGCTGGCGAGGCGCATCTTGATCTCTTCCGCGGTGCGCTCGCCGATCGCCAGCGAGTACTCCTTCTTGACGAAGGTGATGATCGCCTCGTCGAGCTCGTCGCCGCCGATGCGGATGCTCTCGCTCGCCACGATGCCGCCGAGCGAGATGACCGCGACCTCGGTGGTGCCGCCACCGATGTCGACGACCATGTTGCCGGCCGGCTCGTGCACGGGCAGGCCCGCGCCGATCGCCGCGGCCATCGGCTCCTCGATGATGTAGGCGGGCTTGCGCGCGCCCGCGTACTCGGCCGCTTCCTGCACCGCGCGCTGCTCGACGCCGGTGATGCCCGAGGGCACGCAGATGACCATGCGGGGCTTCGCCCAGCGGCGGCTGTGCACGCGCTGGATGAAGTAGCGGAGCATCTTCTCGCAGATGTCGAAGTCGGCGATGACGCCGTCCTTCAGCGGACGGATCGCCTGGATGTGACCCGGCGTACGTCCGATCATGCGCTTCGCCTCGGCGCCGACGGCGAGCGGGCGCCCGTCGCGCGAGTTGATCGCGACGACGGAGGGCTCGTTGAGCACGATGCCGCGACCACGCACGTAGACCAGTGTGTTCGCGGTACCAAGATCGACGGCCATGTCGCGGCCAACGATCGAGGAGTACCAGGGCTCGGTCACGCCAGAGCCTCCCGGGAAGAGTGTGACGAGGGCACAGCGTACGGGCCGGGTGCGGCCTGGGTAAAGCCCCTCAGGACCATCATCACACGCCCGGACTCGTGCGCGGGGGCGCGAGGCGCCCCGCCGACCCTCATGTGGTCGCGAGGGCGGGGAAGAACCGGGCGATCTCACTCTCCGCGGACTCCGGGGAGTCGGATCCGTGGACCAGGTTCTCGGTCGTCTCGATGGCAAGGTCGCCGCGGATCGTGCCCGGGGCGGCTTCGGCCGGGTTGGTCGTGCCCATCAAGCGCCGCACGACGGGCTGCGCGTCGCGTCCGCTGACCACCATCAGGACGACCGGGCTGCGGGTGATGAAGTCGATGAGGTCGCCGAAGAAGCCCTTGCCCTGATGCTCGGCGTAGTGGGCTTCGGCGACCTCGCGGGTGAGGAGCCGCAGCTCCACCGCGTCGAGCTTCAGCTGCTTCTGCTCGAAGCGGCGGATGATCTCCCCGACGAGTCCGCGTTCGACGGCGTCGGGCTTGGCGATGACGAGGGTCCGGTTGCTCATACGGCGGCGCAGGCTAGTTCAGTCGCGGACGAGGACCGCACGCGCGGCGCCCACCAGGTAGAGCGATCCCGTGATCACGACCTGGCCGTCGTCACCCGCTTCGTCGATCGCGTCGGTGACCGCTTCGCGCACGTCGTCGATCACGGTCACGGCTTCCGGGGGCACCCCGAGGTCGTACGCGGCATCTGCGATCTCACGCGGGTCGCGCGCACGGGGGCTCGGTGGCGCGCAACAGACGATCCGTTGCGCGTCGTGCACACCGAGCGCTTCGAGCATCTCGGCCGCATCCTTCTCCCGCAGGAAGCCGACGACGAGCGTGCGCGGTGCCTCCGGGAACTCGTCGTGCAACGCCTGCACGAGCGCATGCGCACCCGCGACGTTGTGGGCGCCGTCGAGCAGGACGAGAGGCTGGTGGCCGACGACCTCGAGCCGGCCGGGAGTCCGCACGGCCGCGAACGCGTCGAGGACCACGTCCTCGCTCGGCGGTCCGTCGAGGAAGGCCTGGGTCGACATCAACGCCAGCGCGGCGTTGTCGGCCTGGTGCGCCCCGTGCAGGGGCAGGAACACGTCGCGATACGTGCCTCCCGGCGTGTAGAGGTCGAGGACCCGCCCGCCCAACGCGCGTCGGCTGTCGAGGACGCCGAAGTCGACACCGCGCCGGAACACGCGGCCGGGCTCGCGTTCGAGGAACAGCAGCTCGAGCTCCGGGTCGGTCTCGCCCAGCACGAGGTCGGCGCCGGGCTTGATGATCCCGGCTTTCTCCGCCGCGATGTCGGCACGCGTCGGACCGAGGAAGTCGGTGTGGTCGACGTCGACGTTGCTGATGACGGCCACCCGGCCGTCGACGACGTTGGTGGCGTCCCAGCGGCCGCCGAGCCCGACTTCGATCGCGGCGACCTCCACCGCGACGTCGGCGAACCAACGCAACGCCACCGCGGTCATGATCTCGAACCAGCTCGGCACCTCGTCGAGATGCGGTTCCACCGCCGCGACCAGAGCGAGGAGCGCAGCGAGGTCTTCGTCACGGATCGGCTCGCCCTCCCAGGTCATGCGTTCGTTGACCCGTTCGAGGTGCGGGCTCGTGTAGGTGCCCGTCGACAGGCCGGTCGAGCGCAGGAGAGCGCCGACCATGCGGGTCACCGACGTCTTGCCGTTCGTGCCGGTGATGTGGATGGCCGGGAACTCGGACTGCGGCGAACCGAGCAGCTCGGTGAGCGCCTCGATGCGCGCGAGCGTCGGGAGCGCGGTGCGGCGGGTCTGCCCGTTCGGGACGCCGAGCGCTTCGAGATTCATGTGCGCGTCCAGCCACGCGCGCATCGCGACGATGTCGTCGCTCATCGAGCGGAGATCCTCAGGCGCTGCGGCGCTTGGTCTCGTCCTCGGTGATGAGCGTCGGTGCCATCTTCTCGAGGACGACGCTGCGGTCGACGATGCACTGCGCGACGTCGGTCCGGCTCGGCAGGTCGTACATGACCTCGAGCAACACCTCTTCGAGGATGGCGCGCAGACCGCGGGCACCGGTCCCACGCTTGAGCGCTTCGTCGGCGACCGCGTCGAGCGCGTCGTCGGTGAAGATGAGCTCGACGTCGTCGAAGTGGAAGAACTTCTGGTACTGCTTCACCAGCGCGTTCTTCGGCTCGTTGAGAATGCGGATCAGCGCTTCGCGGTCGAGGTTGTGCACCGCACCGATGACGGGAAGCCGGCCCACGAACTCGGGGATGAGCCCGAACTTCAGGAGGTCCTCCGGGAGCACGCTCGCGAGGAGGCCGCCGAGGTCCTTCTCGCTCGCCCGGCGCACGTCGGCACCGAAGCCGATGCCGCGGTTGCCGACCCGGCCCTCGATGATCTTGTCCACGCCGGCGAACGCACCACCGACGATGAACAGGATGTTGGTCGTGTCGATCTGGATGAACTCCTGGTGCGGGTGCTTGCGGCCGCCCTGGGGCGGGACCGAGGCGGTGGTGCCCTCCAGGATCTTCAGCAGTGCCTGCTGCACACCTTCGCCCGACACGTCGCGGGTGATCGACGGGTTCTCCGCCTTGCGGGCGATCTTGTCGATCTCGTCGATGTAGATGATGCCGGTCTCGGCCTTCTTGACGTCGTAGTCAGCGGCCTGGATCAGCTTCAGCAGGATGTTCTCGACGTCCTCGCCGACGTATCCCGCTTCGGTGAGCGCGGTGGCGTCGGCGATCGCGAACGGCACCTTCAGCATGCGGGCGAGGGTCTGGGCGAGGAGCGTCTTGCCGCAACCCGTGGGGCCGATCAGCAGGATGTTGCTCTTCTGCAGCTCCACGTCGGCGTCGCCGTACGACCCCGCCTGCACGCGCTTGTAGTGGTTGTAGACCGCCACCGACAGGATCTTCTTGGCCTGTTCCTGACCGATGACGTAGCCGTCGACGTAGTCGTAGATCTCGCGCGGCTTCGGGAGCTCGTCGAACTTGACCTCGGTGCTCTGCGAGAGCTCTTCCTCGATGATCTCGTTGCAGAGGTCGATGCACTCGTCGCAGATGTAGACGCCAGGACCGGCGATCAGCTTCTTGACCTGCTTCTGGCTCTTTCCGCAGAAAGAGCACTTGAGCAGGTCACCCCCGTCGCCAAATTTCGCCACGACGTTCTACCCCCGGTTCTGCAGTGGACGGGCGGAGCGGAAGATCAGACGCTGACGCCGGACGGAATGCTGACCGCGGAGAGCTCGCGGTTGGTGATGACCTCGTCCACCATGCCGTAGATCTTCGCCTCTTCGGCACTCATGATGAAGTCCCGGTCGGTGTCCTTCGAGACCTTCTCGATCGACTGACCGGTGTGGTACGCGAGCAGCTCGTCGAGGGTCTCGCGCATGCGCACGATCTCCTTGGCCTGCAGCGCGATGTCGACGGCCTGACCCTGGGCACCACCGTGGGGCTGGTGGATGAGGATCCGCGCGTGCGGGAGCACGAGGCGCTTGCCGTGCGTGCCGGCGGCGAGGAGCACCGCCGCGGCCGATGCGGCCTGGCCGATGCAGATCGTCTGGATGTCGGGCTTCACGAACTGCATCGTGTCGTAGATGGCGAAGAGACCCGTGATCTCGCCGCCGGGCGAGTTGATGTAGATCGAGATGTCCTTGTCCGGCTCCTCACTCTCGAGGTGGAGGAGCTGGGCGATGATCAGGTTCGCGACGGTCGAGTCGACCGGCGTACCGAGAAAGATGACACGGTCCTTGAGCAGCCGGGAGTACACGTCGTAGGTGCGCTCGCCCCGGTTCGTCTGCTCGATGACGGTCGGGAAGGGGATCTGGTTACGGAAGGGATCACTCACTGCTCGGACTCCTCGGTGGCGGCGTCTGCTCCGACGACCGCATCGTCTGCGACGTCGGCAGCGGCTTGGGGCTCAGGTGCCTGGGACTCGGATGCCCCGGGCTCGGGGGGAGAACTCAACTCGAGCGGATTTCCTTCCTCATCCACCACATTTGCGTGATCGATGAGGAATTGCAGGGCCTTTCCGCGTGCGACGTCAGAGCGTACCGCCTCGATTGCCCCCCTGCGTTCCAGTTCGCGGCGCAACTTGGCGGGCTTTTCCTTCATCTGCTGGGCGATGCGGTCGAGCTCTTCGTCGAGCTCCTCGTCGCTGACCTCGATCGCTTCCTGGGCGACCACGGCGCGTAGCGCGAGGTCGGTGGCGACGGCCTTGGCGGCGGCGTCGCGCGTGTCGGCGACGAAGTCCTCCTGGCTCTTGCCGACCGCGGAGAGATACTGCTCCACGCTCACGCCCTGCTGTTGCAGGCGACCGACCAGATCCTCCAGACGGGACGAGACCTCCTGGTCGACGAGCGAGTCGGGGATGGGCACCATGACCAGTTCCCCCGCCTCCGCGAGGACCCGGTCGCGCAGTCCCAACTGCGCTTGCATGCGCGCCATGCTCTCCACGCGCGTCGCGATGTCGGTGCGCAGCGCGTCGACGGTCTCGTGCTCGCTGACCTCCTGCACCCAGTCGTCGGTGAGCTCGGGGAGGACCTTCTTCTTGGTGTCCTTGATGTCGACACGGAAGGTGACCTCTTCGCCACCGTGATCCTCGAACTCCTCCGGCAGCGTGCTCGTGAACTCGATGTTGGAACCCGCAGTGGCACCCTCGATCGCGCCATCGAGCTCCTCGACCAGGCGGCCCGACCCGACCTCGTAGAGGAGGTCGGTGGCGGTCAGGCCTTCGATGGGTTCGTCGTCGATGGTGCCGGTGATGTCGATCGTGGCGTAGTCGCCCGTGGTGAGGGGCTCCTCGGACTCGGCGAGGTCGGCGAACCGGTCGCGGAGCATGTCGACCTGGCGGGTGACGTCCTCGTCCTTGACCGCAGGGTTCGGGATCTCGATGCGCAGGCTGTCGTAGCCCTCGAGCGTGGCGACCGGTCGGACCTCGACGGTGGCATCGAACTCGACGTCGCCGCCCTCCTCGCCCGAGGTGATCTCGATCTCGGGGACCGCGATCGGGTCCACTCGCTCCGCGTTGACGGCCTCGACGTAGTACTCGGGCAGCGAGTCCTTCAGCGCCTGCTCGCGGGCGATGTCGGGGCCGAACCGGGCCTCGAGGAGCTTGCGGGGGGCCTTGCCCGGACGGAAGCCCGGGATGCGGACCTCCTTGGCGAGCTTGCGGAACGCGGCGTTCAGGGCGGACTCGAACTCGTCAGCCGGAACGCTGACGTGGAGCCGCACTTTGTTGCCGTCGAGGGTCTCTACGGTGGTCTGCATGGGCTCGGGAGTGTACCCGCGGCGTCATGGAAGCCCCGGACGGCGTCGCGGCCCGAGCAATCGGGGGTCGTGGGCTGTTTGCCCCGTAGCATCATGCGGATGAGCAACCAGCCGCGGCGGATGCCGACGCTGCACCGTGAGCGCCACCGCGGTGACCGGAGCGGTTGGCTCCGCGCCGCCGTGCTGGGCGCGAACGACGGCATCGTCTCGACCGCGAGCCTCCTCATCGGGGTCGCCGCCGCCTCCGGCTCCCACAACGCCTTGGTCACGGCCGGCGCGGCCGGGCTCGTCGCCGGCGCCTGCTCGATGGCCATGGGCGAGTACGTGTCGGTGAGCTCGCAGCGCGACACCGAGGAAGCCGACATCGCCAAGGAAGAAGGCGAGCTGGCCCGCACCCCCGAGCTCGAGCTGGCTGAGCTGACCCGCATCTATGAGCGCCGCGGCCTCGACCACCACACCGCGGGCGAGGTCGCCCGGCAGCTCACCGCCCACGACCCGCTCGGCGCCCACCTCCGCGACGAGCTCGGCCTCAACGACGGCGGCCGGGCCCGCCCGATCCAGGCGGCCGGTGTGTCCGCGGTGAGCTTCGCGATCGGCGCCCTCTTCCCCGTCGTCTCGATCTTCTTCCTGCCGGGTCAGGAGGCCGCGCGGGTCGGGATCATCGCCGCGGTCGCGTTCGTGGCCCTGGCGGTCTCGGGCGCGCTGAGCGGGCGCGCCGGCGGCGCCTCGGTCGCCCGGGGCGCCACGCGGGTGCTCATCGGAGGCGGGCTGGCGATGGTCGCCAGCGCCCTGATCGGGACGCTCGTCGGCGCGGCCGTCTAGTCAACCCAGGATCTTGACGATCTGGTTGCGAGCGCGCGGATCTGCGGCAGCCGAGGCCGGTGATCGCGTCCAACCCGTGGCCGCGGCGAACGACGGGTTCGTGCCGGTGGGGTCCCGCCGCGGATCGCGAGGAAGGACCACCGGTCGCCGTGAAGCGGTCGGGCTGGGATACTGACCCAACGGGAAGTAGCTCAGCTCGGCAGCGCACGTGCTTTGGGAGCACGAGGTCGGGGGTTCAAATCCCCCCTTCCCGACTGATGGGACGCTAGGCACACCGCAACGGCTACTC
>JAODBH010000116.1 GCA_025463865.1 Actinomycetes bacterium
GGAGTCCCCGCCCCGACTGATCGCCGGGACCGGAGTCGCGCGGCTCCGGCCGGCCCTCGCCCTCGTCGGTGACGCTGACCCGGATCTCCGCGTCGGTCAGCTCGACGGACACCACGAAGCTGGACGCAGCGTGCAGCACGCTGTTGGCCGCGAGCTCCGACGTCATGAGCGCGATCGCGTCGGAGGAGCTCGGCTCGATGCCCGACACGCACTCGAGCACGAACGTGCGCGCGGCTCGTACCGACTGCGCCAGGCCGGGAAACTCGCGGCTTTCCTTCATCATTCGCATGGGAGCACCTCGGACAGGCCGGTGGCTTCGATGACGAGCTTCGCGGCGGGCGACGGATTCCTGATCTTCACGCTCTCGACCGCGTCGAGCGCCGACAACAGCGCGGAGATCCCGGAGCTGTCGAGGAAGGGAACCGCGGAGAGATCGAACACGAGCCGGCCGGGCGGCACTTCGAGCGCCCGCTCGATGGTGGTCCTCAGGAGGCCGCTCGTGGCGATGTCGACCTCACCGTCGACGACGATCACGGTCTCGTCGTCGGCGGAGTGGATCGTGAGCTCGAGCCGGGGATCGTCGGGTCCACCTACGTCAGCCATTGCACTCCCAGGATCGCGGTGTCGTCCTTGACCCGATGCACTCCCTGCTTCTCGATGATGACGTCGAGCGTCTCCTCGAGGGTGCCGGGCGCGTCGGCCGAGGAGCGGCGGAGTCGTTCCATGCCGACCTGGATCGTCTCGCCCTGCCGCTCGAACAGACCGTCGGTGAAGGCCAGAAACGTGGCTTGGCGACCCAACGTCATGGTCACCGACGAGTAGTGCGGCTCCGCGACGACACCGACGGGAGTTCCGACCGTCGTGTCGAGGAACCGGGCTTGACCGCCTTCCACGACGATCGGCGGCGGATGCCCGGCGTTCGCGACGGTGATCTCGCCGGTGCCCATCTCGAACGCCGCGCAGAGCACGGTCGCGAACCGGCCGTCGCCGTCGAAGTCGGCGAGGGAGTTCAGCTTCGTGAGGATGACCGCGGGCGAGTCGCCCTGGCTGGCGAACGCGCGGATCGCGAACCGCAGCGAAGCCATCACCGTCGCGGCCGGGAGCCCGCGGCCCGACACATCGCCCACGACGATGAGGAACCGCCCGTCGTCCTGCGCGACCACGTCGTACCAGTCGCCGCCGATGTCGACGCCTTCGGCACCCGCGTGATAACGCCCCCCGATCACGAACCCGGGGATGTGGGGCAGGCGGTCGGGCAGGAGGCTGTGCTGCAGCGTCTGGGCGACGGATCGCTGCTCCGCGAGCAACACCGCGTTCCGGGCCGCGAGGTCCTCCGCGTGCGTCCGGCGACGAAGGAGACGATCGACCAGGACCGCGCCGCTCGCGGTGCCGACCAATCCCACGAGCGCCACGATCCAGGGAAGGTCGGCCAGCAGGCTGCCGCCGAGCTCGGTCGTGGGCGACGCGACGATCATCAAGGAAGTGTCCCCGAACGCGACCGACGCCTTGGCGCGACGACCCTTGAGTGGGAGCGCACGCGTCGTTGCCGCGATCAGCGCCGCAGGGACCTCGCGCTTCCCGAGGTAGATCGCGTTGTCCAGGCCCGTGAACGGCGAGTCCTTGGCCACGACCTCCTTGCGATCCGCCGGGATCGCGCTCTCGGCGTACGCGATGTAACGGACCGGGGCGCCGACCACGGTGTAGGAGTAGCCGAGTCGCGGGTCCTTGCCATGGAGCAGCGGGAAGACCCCCAGGGTCGCCGTCTGCGTCGAACGCTGGAAGAAGGCGTCGATCATCGACTGCCCCCGCGACTCCATCTTCGACGTGGTGCCCGCCGTCAGGATCGGCCGGTAGTGGCCGGAGACAAGCGCCCAGATCGACGCGGTGACGAACGGCTGGTGGTTGCGGACCAACGGGTCCATGAGCTGCTGGAAGCTCTGGGCGTCGTTCCCGTCGGTCGCCTCCGCGAGGACGGCGGCGGACCCGAGCGGGGTCTGGATGCTGGGCAGCGCCGCAGTCAGGACCGCGGCGGCCTCACGCGTGCGCTGGTTGAGCAGCCGCTTCTCGTTGCTGTCGTGGACGGACCACGTGGCGAAGGTCATCGCGCCGGTGATGACCAGACCGATGATCACGACGACGAGGGTGGTCGACCGCGGCTTTGCCCGGCGCTCCACGGGGTCTCGTGACCTTTCGGGGGTCGGCGCCGTCACGAGCGGAAAAGCTAGCCGGAGCGAGCTCCACCGAGCCCCGCCTGCTTGGTCGCCCGGCCCGGGTGGTTGCACGGGCAGCCTGACGGGAGGATCCGCGGGTCACCGGCGTGATGCCCCGGTTCTGCTAGACAGTCTGGCCACGACCTCTCGAGGTTGAGCTGTACGCAGACGGACCGTCCAGGCTTCAGGCAAAGAGGCTCCGGGGTCCGCTGAGACATCCCGTGGAGACCTCAGGTGAGCGCCCTCGAGAGGGCGGGGCATGGTTCCCCGTCGCCCGTCGTTGCCCGCACTTCCTCTCGGACATGCGTCGCGTCTCGGCTCCGGTTCGCCGGCGACGCGCCCACACGGTCCCACGCGGACGACACCAGGTGGTCCATCGAGGAGCCCCGTGTCTGAAGACCGGTCCATCGAGCTGGCCGAGACATTTGCCGAGATCGCGCAAATCCTCTTCGCCGCCGAAGACGTCCAGTCGACGCTGCAGGCGATCGTCGACCTGGCCGCTGAGATGGTCGACGGCTGCGACTCCGCGGGCGTGTCGATCGTCGAGGGCCGCACCGTCACCACGCCCGCTGCCAGCAGCGACGTGCCGCGTGCCGTCGACAAGATCCAGTACGACGTGGGCGAAGGGCCGTGCCTCGACGCCATCCGCTCGAAGGACGACGTGTTCCGCACCGGTGACCTCGGCAACGAAGGCCGTTGGCCCGAGTTCTCCCCGCGGGCGGCGGCCGAGACCGGTGTCCACAGCATGGTCGGCTACCAACTGTCCGCGGCGGACGACACGCTGGGAGCGCTCAACCTCTACGCCATGACCCGCGACGCGTTCGACGACGCGGCGGTCGCGATCGGGTCCGTGTTCGCGGCCCACGCCGCCGTCGCCATGGCGACGGCTCGGCAGGCCGAGAACCTCAAGAGCACGCTGGAGTCGCGCGACGTCATCGGCCAGGCGAAGGGCATCCTCATGACCCGCGAGGGCATGACCGCCGATCAGGCGTTCACCGAGCTGCGTCAAGCGTCACAACGCCTCAACCGGAAGCTGCGCGATGTCGCGTCAGAGGTCGCCCGGACCGGCGAGGTGCCCGAAGAACCGTCCTAGATTGGACGGGAATACCCGGAGTAGGCCGACCACTACCGCGAGATCCGAACCGCCAAGCGAAGGAAGCGTGTGGACGTCGAGCCGTTCAACTGCATGATCACCGAGACGAGCGGCGGCACCGTCCTCGTCCGGGTGGCCGGCGACGTCGACATGGCCACGGGACCGACGCTCGCCGAGACCCTCGAACAGGCATTCGAGATCGGCGGTTCGGTGGTGATCATCGACATCACGAACGTGCACTTCATGGACTCCTCGGGCCTCACCGTGTTGGTCCAGGCGCAGAAGCGCGCCGACACGGACTCGACCCTGCTCATCCTGCGTGGCGCCCAACCGCGCGTCACCGCGGTGCTCGAGCTCACGGGCACCGCCTCGCTCTTCCGCGTCGACCCCGCGGAGTGACGCGTCGCGGTAGTGGCGCGCTTCGAGACTGACACCGACGCGGCCATCCTCCAGCTCGCGGCAAGGGCCCGAACACCGTGGCGCGACCCGGTTGAACCCGGGCTGATCCGGGTACCGGGCCGGCGTGTATCCGTCCGCCGAGCCGAGGAGACCCGTCGATGCGCGCCGTGACATGGCAAGGCAAGCGTTCCGTGAGCGTGGACGATGTTCCCGACCCCAGGATCGAGGAACCGACCGACGCGATCATCAAGGTCACCACGACCAACATCTGCGGCTCCGACCTCCACCTCTACGAGACGCTGGGAATGTTCATGACTCCCGGCGACGTCATCGGTCACGAACCGATGGGCATCGTCGAGGAGGTAGGGACCGAGGTCACCTCGATCAAGCAGGGTGACCGGGTGGTCATCCCGTTCCAGATCGCCTGTGGTCATTGCTACATGTGCCAGGAGCAGCACCTCTACACCCAGTGCGAGACGACCCAGGTGCGCGACCAAGGCACCGGTGCCGCGCTCTTCGGATACTCGAAGCTCTACGGTGAGGTGCCGGGCGGTCAGGCCGAATACCTACGGGTCCCGCAAGCGCAGTTCACGAACATCGTGGTGCCCGAGGGGCCGGCCGACGACCGCTTCGTCTATCTCTCCGACGTGTTGCCCACCGCCTGGCAGGCCGTCGAGTACGCCGCGATCCCGCCGGGCGGGACCGTCGCGATTCTCGGCCTCGGGCCGATCGGCGACATGGCGACGCGGATCGCGCTGCACCGGGGTGCCGCGCGGGTCATCGGCGTCGATCTCGTCCCGGAACGCCTCGAGCGAGCCCGAGCGCGCGGGGCCGATGTCATCGACCTCAAGGACGGCGACATCGCCGGCGCGGTTCGCGAGCTCACCGCGGGACGCGGACCCGACGCGGTCATCGACGCCGTCGGCATGGAGGCCCACGGTTCGCCCGCCACCAAGCTCGTCCAGCAGATGACCTCGTTGCTTCCGGACGCGATCGCCGCCCCTCTCACGCAGAAGTTCGGCGTCGACCGACTGCACGCGCTCTACACCGCGATCGACATCGTCCGCCGCGGCGGCACCATCTCGCTGATCGGCGTCTACGGCGGGATGGTCGACCCGATCCCGATGCTCACCCTGTTCGACAAGCAGGTCCAGGTCCGCATGGGGCAAGCGAACGTCAAGCGGTGGGTCGATGACATCCTCCCGCTGCTCGTCGACGACGACCCACTCGGCGTCGACGACTTCGCGACGCATCGGCTACCGCTCGAGGACGCGCCCCACGCCTACGAGATCTTCCAGAAGAAGGCCGACGGCGCGATCAAGATCCAGCTCAAGCCGTAGTCGTCCAGGAGCCCGCGGTTGCGCGGCGCGCCGGATCAGTGCGTTGCCCGTCCACTTCGTCCCCCTGCGGTTCGCCGCGGGGAATCCACACCGACTCGGGTTCTCCGAGCAGCACGTGGTTCGCGAACTCGACGCCCTGCATGGCGGAGTGATCCATGTTGCCGATCTCGTAGAGCCAGGCACCGAAGCGTCCCCGGGAGTAGATCTCGTGGTGGCGGAGCCAGGGTTGGATCGTGCCGAGGCTCGTGTCGCGGGTGATCGAGGGGACGGGGTACGTCATGTCAGGCGAGCAACGCCAGGTGGTGACGATGCGCTCGCGGTCGTCGTCGTCCATGAGACCGGTACCCACGAGCCCGTCAACGACCCGCTCGACGATGGTTTCGGGGTCTTCGATCTTGTGCGGTGACCGGGACGTCTCGGTGAGGAAGAGCGTCTGGTCCGGTTCGGCGGTCATGTACGGCGAGTAGTTGGAGAGGTAGGTCACCCTGTAGAAGGGCACATCGGGTTCCGGGAAGTAGATCCAGTTCTTCGTCGTGTCCGCGGCCCGGTCGACGCCGACTCCGACGATGTGGCTCCCGCTCCAGTGCAGCCCGGGCACGGCCGCGCGTACCCGGTCCGGGACGTGTTCCATGTGCTCGACCAACCTATTGAGGGGCATGGTGGAGAGAAGCACGTCGTAGTCCCACACCCGCCCGTCGGTGGTCCGCACCTGCTTGGCGTCCGGATCGACCGAAGCGACGGGCGTCTCGAGCTCGAGGTGATCCTCGACGAAGCGGCGCAGTCCTTCGTACAGGAAGCCGGTGCCGCCCCGCATCGGGTAGCGGAACGTGTTGTTCGGGCCCCAAGACACCTGGTCCTCACCCAGGATCACGTTCCGCAGCACCGCATCCGCATCGACGACCGAGACCCGCTCACCGATCCAGATGTAGTTCATGAGCTCAGCGGGAGTGGCCCACACCTTGAAGTTGTAGGGCAGCATGAAGTGACGGGCGATGCCTTCGCCCATCGTCGCGTCGACCCACTCCCGGAAGTTCGTCGGCTCGTCGTGCGGTTCGCGTTGGGCACGAAGAAGACCGGTGACGCATTCGAACACCGTCTGCCGCTCGAGGTCGCGAATGTTGTTCTGGAACGGATAGGGAATGAAGCGGTTCTCCATCCACACCCACGCCTCGCGTTGGAGCTCGGTGTAATCACCGCCCATGAGCTTGTCGACGAGCTCGTCGTAATAGTCGTAGTGACTGAACATGACGTGACCGCCGATGTCGTACGTGAATCCGGCATCATCGGTGAACGAGGTGGCCAACCCGCCGACGTAGTCGTTGGCCTCGAGGATGACCCAGTCGTCGTAGCCGAGCTCTTGGAGCCGGTAACCCGCCCCCAGACCCGTGGGGCCGGCACCGATGATGACGATGCGGGGATTGTCGCCCTGGCTCATGCGGTCTCCTGTGTGCTCGTTCGGTCGAATCGCGCGGCCTCGAGGTGTGCCGCCATCCGCGCTGCGATCGTGTCCCAATGTTGCGCGTGGAGGATCGGACGAACCCGCTCGCGCCTCTCAGTGGCGCTCCCGGCCGCAACTGACCGGCACGCACGCGCGAAGGCGACGCCGTCGTCGCAGAGCTCGACGACACCCGAATAGTCCGCCACAACGTCCGGCACCCTGGTGCTGACAACCGGAAGGCCCGCGGCCAGGTACTCGAGGGTCTTCGTCGGACTGATGGAGCGCGTCGCCTCGTTGCGCGCGAATGGCATGAGCGCCACATCGAATCCACTCATCACTTCGGGCAGCTCCGAGTAGTGGCACGGTCCCGGATAGCGGATGTTCTTGACCGACGGAAGCGTCGACTCATCGATTTTGATGACCGGTCCGACCATGTTGATGGTCCAATCGGAGAGCTCCTCGGCGAGCGTCCGGATCAGGTCGAGGTCGAGTCGTTCGTCGATCACACCGACGTAGCCGGCCACCGGTCTGCTCCCAGCACGACGCTCACGCTCTGGAGCTGCCGACGCGAAGTGCTCCGGCTCCACACCGCTCGGGAAGCAGTGAGCGTTGCCCGGCGCTTGTTCCATGACCGATCGGTGCAGTGATCGACCACCCGTGAAGACCACATCGGCCTCCCGCAAGGCTTGGCGCTGGCGTAACGCCAGCTCCGGCGCGGCGTATCGAAACGCTCCCAGGTCGTCCATGACGTCATAGACCAGGAGTGTCGGTTGCAACGAGCGGGCGGCTGCGAGCGCCATCGGGGTGTAGAGCCACGCCGTCGTTTCGCCAGGCTCCAGCACCTCGGTCAAGGCGGCGGCGTAGCGCGCCGTTGCGTCGTCGTTGAACCCGGGGAGCGTGCCGTCGTCCGGCACCTGGAGCCAAACCCGCGTCACGTCACCCTGCTGCTCCATCCGCAGGCATGGCTCGCGCAAGCCTTCGAGGGGCTCGGGCTCTTCCACGAACCACGTCCGGTCGTAGCCGTGAGCCAGGCGGGAGATGAGGTGCTGCGGGCGCTGCCAGACGAACGTCCACCGGAGGTGTGAGAAGACGACGAGCTCACGCGACATCCGAGGCCTCCATTCCCATCGCGGTCTCCGGCTCGTGACGGCTCGAACAAGGCTCGCCCGGCAGCGGGGGCCGCCATTCCCAATGCGCCATCTGCGGCATCCAGCCTCCGAGCCAGTCGGAGACGGGCCGACGAAACCGGTAGGCCGGGAGCTCCGCGGAAGGAACCCCGGAGGCGGCCAACGCATACGACAGCGACATCGACGAGGTGCGCCGGTCCAGGTTCTCGTCGAGCCAGAACACGCCGACAGGGTCGATCGCGCCGACGCTCTCGCGGAGCAGCGAGGCCCAGTCCGCAGAGTCGATCGACGGGAACCAGCAGTAGCCGCGGACGTCGGCGCCGCGTCCTACGGCGAGCTCGCATTGCTCGAGGGTGTACTTGAGCCAACTGGCCCGGTCGGATGCGAAGCCGCTGATGTTCGTCTCGGCCAGGGCGCAGGGCATCCGGTACCGATCGGTGTATTCCAGGATCAGGTCAGCGAGCGGCAGCGGCGCGGGACTCACATTCGTCCCCACCTGATGCCCGGACCAGTGCCACTGGTTGTGTGCGTAGTAGTCGAGCCCGAGCACGTCGACGTGACCCGCTTCCGCGCGCAGGATCTGTTCTCCCCCCGCGACGTGGAGCAGGTCCTGCACGAACGGCCGGTCCGGGTCGATGTCCCGTCCGACGAGAAGGTCTGTCAGAAGGAACCGGCGATCGTTCGCA
>JAODBH010000082.1 GCA_025463865.1 Actinomycetes bacterium
GCTCGCCAGCACCGAATCCGCCGACATCACCGGACGCGTCTTCGACGTCACCGGCACCAAGCTCTCCATCTCCGAAGGCTGGCACCGCGGCCCCACCGTCGAACCCGACATCGACCCGACCAAGCTCGGCCCCCTCGTCCACGAGCTCGCCGCCAAAGCCCGACCCAACGCCGACATGTTCGGCTACGACATCACACCCACCTGAACCACCCCACCACCAACACGACCCGCCGATTCCCAACGGCGGGACCGCTCGAAGCTGTACGACACGACGATCCTCCGAGGCCTGGCCCGGAGCACGGAGAGCCCCGAACCCCTCTTGGAGGAGCAGGCGATGGCGATCGCGACGATCAATCCGGCGACCGGTGAGACGGTGAAGACGTTCGAGCCGCTCGGGGAGGCCGAGATCGAGCGGAAGATCGCGTTGGCGGATTCGGCCTTCGGTGAGTTTCGGAACACGTCGTTCGCGCAGCGGGCGAGTTGGGCCCGGTCGTCGGCCGAGGTCCTCGACAACGACGTCGAGTGGGTCGCGGCACTCATGACCCTCGAGATGGGCAAGACCCTCGCGTCGGCTCGGGCGGAAGCGCGGAAATGCGCGACCGCGTTGCGGTTCTACGCCGAGCACGCGGAGCGGTTCCTCGCCGACGAGATCGCGGACGCCGACGCGGTCGGCGCCCACCGCGCCTGGGCGCAGTATCAGCCGCTGGGGCCCGTGCTCGCGGTGATGCCCTGGAACTTCCCCCTCTGGCAGGCGATGCGGTTCGCGGCTCCCGCATTGATGGCCGGCAACGTCGGTTTGCTCAAACACGCGTCGAACGTTCCCCAGACCGCCCTCTACATGGAAGCGCTGTTCCAGCGGGGCGGATTTCCCGAAGGCGTGTTCCAAACCCTGCTGATCACCTCCGCACAGGTCGAACCGGTCCTGCGCGACCCCCGGGTTCGGGCCGCGACGCTCACCGGCAGCGAACCCGCCGGCCGGGCGGTCGCCGCGATCGCCGGCGACGAGGTCAAACACACCGTCCTCGAGCTCGGCGGGAGCGACCCGTTCCTCGTGCTGCCCTCGGCCGACATCCCCGCGGCAGCCAAGACCGCGGTCACCGCGCGGTGCCAGAACAACGGGCAGAGCTGCATCGCTGCGAAACGGTTCATCGTCCACGACGCGGTCGCGGAGCAGTTCCAGACCGAGTTCGTGGGCCGCATGGCCGCCCTGAACGTCGGCGACCCGAACGACCCCACCACCGACGTCGGGCCCCTCGCCACCGAACAGGGCCGCACCGACCTCGAGGAGCTCGTCGCCGATGCCGTCGCCCAAGGCGCGGTCGTGCTCTGCGGCGGCAACCGGCTCGACGGGCCCGGCTGGTACTACCCACCGACCGTCATCACCGAGATCAGCCCCGCCATGCGCATGTACGAGGAAGAGCTGTTCGGCCCCGTCGCCCAGCTCTACCGGGTACCCGACCTCGACACCGCGATCGACCTCGCCAACGCCACCAGCTTCGGGCTCGGCTCCAACGCCTGGACCAACGACCCGGCCGAGCAGGCGCGCTGCATCGACCAACTCGAAGCCGGCGCCGTGTTCATCAACGGCATGACCACCTCCCACCTCGAACTCCCCTTCGGCGGCACCAAACGCTCCGGCTACGGACGCGAGCTCTCCCGCCAAGGCATCCGCGAGTTCTGCAACCTCAAAACCGTGTGGATCGGCGAACACGACGACCAAGGACCCGGCGCCCACGCCGAATGACGTCGTCTCCTTCACGGACCATGACCGGTCCGGGCTCTCCGTCGACGACGTGGACGCCGCGGCCGCGCGGCTCGTCGAGTTCGGGGGAACGGTCATCGACGGCACCCGGGCTGCGCTCGGCCTCGACGTCGTGTTCATCGCCGATCCCGACGGCACCCGGGTCGAGCTCATGGCCGTGCCCAACGGCTGACCCGCTGCGGAAGCCGTCCCGGCCGAGTACAGCTAGTGGGCGGTGCTCAGGTTCTCGGGCAGCACCGCGTCGACCTCGAGGAACGTCTTGAGGTTGGTGAGCACCACCGGCCAGCCTCCACTGATGAGATGCTGGACCGCGCCCCCGGGCGCCAAGCCGCCGTGGACGACCGTGAGCTTCACCTTGTCGTCGAGTCCCTCGATGTCGAAGGCGACGTGTGAGCTTCCCTCCGAGACGACCTTGGCGGCCGTCTCGTCGTCGAAGCCGGAGACGTCGGTGTACTTCCGGGTGAACGCCGGGAACACGTACGCCAACCTGCGGTACGGGTCGGACTCGAGGACGACCTGCTCCGGGTCCTCGAGGGTCACCCCGCGCTCGATCCAGGCGACGGGCGAGCCGATCTTCCAATCCGACCGCAGCTCGACCCCCCAGTACCGACGGGTGAAGTTGGGATCGGTGAGCCCGCGCCAGACCTGCTCCGGCGTGGCGTAGACGAAGGTCGTGTAGACGAAGTCGGCCGCGGTCTCGGTCATGGGTGCCTCCAAGGCTGTCTTCAGGTCGGCGAGCGCACGCACGCGCTCCCGGCTGTACTGACGGATCCAGCGGTCGGCGATGGCGTTGATCGGCGCCGCGTTGAGGTAGTGCAACTTCTC
>JAODBH010000095.1 GCA_025463865.1 Actinomycetes bacterium
GCGGTGGTCGCGCACGATGCGGAGCCACGCGACGGGATCGAACTTGCGCAGCACGTAGATGGGCGCGCCGATCGAGTGGTTCAGCGCCGCGAACGACAGCGGCCCCGAGTGGTAGAGCGGGCCGGTGGTGAGGTGGCGGTGGTCGCCCTCGAGCAGACCGAGCCGCATCATCATCGCCCCGACGATGCCCTTGTCGCTGCTGGACCGCATGGCACCCTTGGGCTTGCCGGTGGTGCCCGACGTGTAGACCATCGTGGCGCCGAGCGAGTTGCTGGCCTCCGCCTCCATCTCCGTCGTGGGCTGCCCCGCGACGAGGTCGTCCCAGTGCAGGAAGCCGGAGTCCTCGGGGACCGGACCGCCGAACACGACGACCTTGCGCACGGTCGGCAGGCGGTCCATCACCCCGGCGAGCGTCGGCGCCTGCTCCGCGTCGATGATCACGACGCTGGCCTCGGCGTTGTCGACGACGTATTGCATCTCGTCGCCGATGAACCGGTACGACAGCGGTACCGACACCAACGAAGCCTTGCGCGCGCCGTGGATGGTGGCGATGACCTCGAGCGAGTTGGGCCCGCACCACACGAGACGCTCGCCTGCGTCGATGCCGAGTGCCCGCCAGCCGTGGGCCAACTGGTTGGCCAATGCCTCGAGCTCGGCGAACGTGGTGCTCGACGGCGTGGCGCCGCCTGACGGGTCGACGAACACCGCGAGCGCGTCCGGCTGGGCGGCGGCCTGGATCGAAAGGGTGTCCGTGGACTCGGTGACCGCCATCTGCGTTGATCCCCCCAGGACCGGAACGAAACCGGCCGTACCCTACTGCCGCGACCCCGCCGATGGTTCCCGCTCGGGGGTGTCCGCGGGCTCGTCGTAGAGGCCGCGGCCGGCCCAACTGCGGATGCGGAGCACGTCGCGGACGACCCGCAGCGCGTCGGGTAGGAGGCGGACGGTGGAGGTCTCGGAATCGGTGACCGTGACCGGGATCTCGACGAGCGAGAGGTGGTAACGCTCGACGAGGTGGAGGATCTCCACGTCGAACGCGAACCGGTCGATCCGCGCGCGCGAGAACAGACGGCGCGCGGCGTCGGAACGGAACGCCTTGAGGCCCGATTGTGTGTCGGCGTAGCCACCGATCAGCAACGCGCGCGTGACCAGGTTGAAGGCCCGGCTCGCGACGACCCGTACCGGTCCGAGCACACCGGTTTGGGTGCTGCCTCGGAGCCGGCGGTTCCCGACCGCGACGTCGTGACCCAGCTCGATGGCGGCGAGCATGCGCAGGATCTGCTCCGGCGCGTAGGCGAGGTCGGCATCGATGAAGACGATCGTGCGGCCCCGCGCCCGTTCGACGCCCCTGCGCACCGACGCGCCCTTCCCCCGGTTCACCGGCTGCTCGAGCACGAGGTCGGCGCCGGCCCGCCGGGCCTCGGGTGCGGTGCCGTCGTTCGAGCCGTCGTCGACCACGATGATCTCGACGCCACCCTGAGCTGCGACGTCGGCGGTCGCGGCGCGGATGGCGTCGACGGTCGTGGCGATCCTTCCCTGCTCGCGGTACGCGGGAACGACGACGCTCAGCCGGAGCTCGCCCGGAGGCGGGCGGCGCTCGCGCAACGCGGTCGAGTCGCTCCGGAGCCGCCGACCCATCAGCGTCCGTTGCGCGGCGAACCGTGCGGCGGTGCCGGCCACCAGTCCGGCCGTCTTCGCGACCGCGAGGTTCCGCCGGCCGACCGCCCGCAGCGCGGCGTCGGTGAGCGTGGTGGCGGCGACGTCAGCCACGATCGCCGCGCCGGCCATGCCGAGCGCGACGCCGGGATGACGGACGTGCTCGACGTGCGGGTCACCCGCGTCGGCGACATCGCGCGCGAGCACGTGCTCCACCACCGCCGCGGAGGCGACCGCCAACGCGTCGGCCGCGTACAACGGCAGCTCGGGCTCCGATCGCCGGTCCCCGAGCTGCCGGCTTCTGCGTCGCAACGCCGCGAGAGCTCCGACGTCGACCCCGGTGATCACGGCGGGGATCACCCCGGCCCGGCGCAACCACGGCGAGCGAACCTCCGGGCGGTCGGTCGTCATGTGGGAGGGCCCGCGGCCGTCTCCGCGGTCGGACCCGCGCCTCGGCTGCTTCGGCGCCGCCGTACCGCCGCCGCGACCGGCAGCGGTGGCAGGAGGATCAGCGCGGTGAAGCCGCCCAGACCCAGCAGGGTGAGGGTGGATCCGGCGAGGTCGACCGGGGTCCGGCCGTAGCGGAGGCGTACGTGCTTCGAGGTGGGGACCACGACCATCTGGTTCGGCGCGACGCGGTACGGACCTTTGGCCCCTTCCGCGACCCAGTTCGGGTAGTAGCTCGTGCGCACGAGCACCGGGGTGCCGATCTTGTCGACGTCGAAGCTGATGCGGTCGTCGTTGCGGCGGACGTTGGTGACCTTCGCCGGGGCGACCGGTACCTGCGTGAGATTCGTCCCGGACGACACGCGCGGCCACGACGGCGGCCCCGATCTCGCGAGCTCCACCGGCCAGGTCGGCCCGGCGAACCAGCTGATCGCGTTGTCCCGCCACGCTCCCTTGCCGAGGACCGCGGGAAGGTACGGCAGCCCGACGACCGGGGCGGTGCCCTTCACCTCGTACACGTGCCAGGGACCGGTGGTGGCGACCTCGCGGAGGTCGGTGTCGGCCGCGGCCTGCTGGATCGCGCTCGCCGAGCTGGCCATGTAATAGCGAATCCCCATGAGCTGCAGCTGTTGCACCCCCAGCCTCACGTCGAGACCGGTGTAGGGCAGGTCGCGCTGCGGACGCGACGGTGCGGCCGAGAGCGTCGACTGCATGAGGAAGTGGAACGGCGTGGTCTGGGACGACTCGAAGTAGACGCCCTCCATCGAGCCGATGCAGCCGTCGGTGAAGTACGGCAGCAGCATCGGCGCCATCGTGGATCCGTACCGGTCGAGGTCGGACGAGAACTCCCAGAGCGACTGCCCGCACCCGTTCTGCCGCCCGACCTTCGCCATGGTGCTCACGAACGCCTGGAACTCGCCGTACGCGGGCGCGGCCGGGTAACCGGCATAGTGGGACCTCGCCCAGCCCGGCAGGTAGCTCACGGTGGTGTTCGGCTTCGGCCACCAGTCGGGCAGCGCGCCCAACGGACCGCCGACGCCGGTGATGACGACCAGTCCTGCGACGAAGGGCACTGCGTAGCGCGTCCATTGCTCGGTGCGACGCGAACGCCGCGCCGAGGTGGGCGCGCCGGCGGCGACGAGCTCCAGGATGAACCAGCGGATGCCGAGCGCGAGCTCGAGGAACCCGAGTGCCGCGACCAGATAGAGGCAGAGATACCAGAACGGGAGCAGACGCGCGTTCCACAGCGCGGCCTGGGGCGCGTACGCGAAGCCGAGCCCGATGACCACGCCGATGGCCGCGATCGTCGGCGCGAGCCGGTCGCGGCGGATCGCAGCGCCGACCAGCGCGACCGCGGCGAGGATGAACGCCCACAGGAGCCGACCCGGGAAGAGGTTGTCGCCGAGCGCATCGAGCTTCACCCACCCCATGTCGTTGAAGTAGGCGTGGCGGGCGACGAAGGGAAACAGCCAGAAGCCGCTCAGCGCGATCGCGGTGAGGCCGGCCGTCACCATCCACCACACGCGGGCGCGGTTGGGGCGATGGCTCAGGAAGATCACCGCGCAGCCCACGATCGCGAAGATTGCGGGGATGAGGTGGCACAGGACCGTCAGCGCGAGCGCGACGGCCGCCGCGGCCCGATGGCGGCCCGTGCGCATCCCGTTGGCGACGAGGCCGAGCGCGAGGAGCGCGAAGCTGAGACTGATCGCGAACGCGAACTCCCCCGCGAGGGTCGACGCGACGTTGCCGCCGTAGATCGAGAACCCGGTGTCGAACAGGAACGGGAGCGTGCCGAGCGCGAGCAGCTCAGGACTCGGGAAGCGCGCGCCGGCGAGCTTGCCGAACGCCCACGCCGCGACGGGCAGCGTGCACACCCCCAGCACCGTCACGAGCTTGAACGCGACGGCGTACGGGAGGATGACGTCGAGCGCGACGACGAACAGCGCGGGGACCACCATGTAGAACTGGTAGGCCGGGAAGCCCGAGTACCAGTCGGGCGCCCAACCGCTCAGTCGTCCGTGGTTCAGGATGTGGTCGCGCAGGAACGCCGGGCCCCAGACGTGACCGCCGTTGTCGCCGCCCGTCGGCAACGTGTTCCGGAAGATCAGGTCCGGGTGCAGCTGCCAGAACACGAACAGCACCGCGCCCCCGACGACGACGAGCGAGACCAGCCCGCTCCAACGGAAGGTTGCGTCCGGAGCCCGCCCACGGCGGTGCGCGGCCATCCGCTCGGCGCGCGTGGGGACCGGCCCGGGGGCCGTCGGGTCTCCTCGAACTCCGGCGGTAGCGTCGATGCTGATGATGTCCCTCGAGGTCGCGAACCGGGTAAGCGAAGCACACCCCGCCCCTGCCCTGACGGCGGGTCGCCGGTGATCCCGGGCGGCCGGGCGGCCGCCTCCGGCGACGCGGTCGACGCGGCCGCCGGCGCCCGGGGGCTCGTCGATCTGCAGGTGAACGGGGTCGGCGACGTCGACTTTGCCGCGGCCGATCCGGCGGGCTGGTCCCGGGCCGGAGCGGCCCAGGCGGAAGAGGGCGTGCGGGCCTACTGCCCGACCTTCGTCACCGCCCCGCTCGACCACTACGCGCCGTGGTTGGAACGCATGGCTGCCGCCGCGGAGGCGGCCCGGGCCGACTGCTTGCCGGAGATCCTCGGGGCGCACCTCGAGGGCCCGTTCCTCGGAGGTGCGCCCGGCGCCCACCCCGTCGAGCTGATCCGGCCCGTCGACCTCCCGTGGCTGGAGCGTCTCCTCGACGGCTTCCCCGGTCTGATCCGGATCGTGACGCTCGCCCCCGAGGCGGACCCCGGGCTCGAGGCCGTCGGGCTGCTGCGCGAGCGGGGCGTGGTCGTGGCCCTGGGCCATTCCCGGTGCAGCTACGAGGAGGCGCTCGCCGCGGCCGACGCCGGCGCGACCCTCGTGACCCACCTCTTCAACGGGATGGGGCCGCTCCACCATCGAGACCCCGGCCTTCCTGGCGCCGCGCTCGACGACGACCGGCTCATCCCGACCCTGATCGCCGACCTCGTCCACGTGCACCCGGTGGCTCTGCGTCTCGCGTTGGCCCGCAAGGACTGCATCCTCGTGACCGACGCGGTCGCCACCGGCGCGGGCGTCGTCGGGGAGCTGGCGATCGTCGAGCACGGAGGCGCGGCGTACCTCGACGACGGAACCCTCGCCGGCTCCGTGCTCACCCTGCGGCGCGCGGTGCGCAACGTCGCCGATCTCGGCGTCGACCCCGACCTCGCGCTCGACCTCGCCTCCACGCTCCCCCTCGAGATCCTCGCCGCCAGCTGAGCCTCGCCGGATGCGCGCGGCCGGATGGTGCCCGGCTGAGAGAACGCGGATGGTCGGCCCCGGCCGGAAGCGTCGGTAGCCTGCACAGGTGCCCCGTGTCGCCCTCTTCGCCACCTGCCTCGTCGACGCCGTCTCTCCCGAGACCGGGGTGGCGTCGGTCCGCCTGCTCGAGGCCGCGGGCTGCGAGGTCGAGTTCCCGGCCGCGCAGACGTGTTGCGGACAGCCGGCCGTCAACAGCGGTGAGCCCGAGGCCGCGACCCGGCTCGCCCGGCACTTCGTCGAGGTGTTCGAGCCGTTCGACGCGATCGTGGCGCCGTCGGGCTCGTGCGCGGCGATGGTCCACCACTGGTACACGCGGCTGCTCGACGGCGGCTGGCGGCAGCGCGCCCAGGCCGTCGCCGACAAGACCTTCGAGCTGTCGCAGTACCTCGTCGACGAGCTCGGCCGGCCCGACCTCGGGGCGAGCCTCGGTGGCACCACCGTCACCGTCCACGACGCGTGCCACGGCCTGCGCAACCTGGGCCTGAAGAGCTCGGCCCGTACGCTGCTCGAGACGGCCGGCGCCGAGATCATCGAGATGGTCGAGCCGGAGATGTGCTGTGGCTTCGGTGGGACGTTCGCGGTCAAGTACGAGGAGATCAGCGCGCACCTCGCCGACGACAAGCTCGACCACGGCGCGCAGACCGGGGCCCGCTATCTCACCAGTGGTGACGGCGCGTGCCTGATGCACCTCGAGGGGCGCCGCCGCCGCACCGGGACCGGACCGGAGTGCGTGCACTTCGCCGAGCTCCTCGCGGGTGGACTGCCGTGAGCGGCAAGGGGCTCGTGACCCCGGGCCCGACGATGAAGGCGCGGTCCAAGGTCGCGGTGGAGGACCCGCAGCTGCAGGCCGCGCTGTCCAACCTCGACCTGCGGTTGTTCACCGCGGGTGTCGTGCAGGCGGAGCACCCGGAGTGGAAGGACCGCGTCGCCGAGATCCGGCGCGAGACCCTCGCCGATCTCGACGGGTGGATCGACAAGCTCGAGGCCAAGCTCCTCTCGCTCGGTGTCGTGGTCCACCGCGCCGCCACGCCGGAGGAGGCGCGCGCCTACATCCTGGGCCTCGCGCAACGCGAGGGCGTGCGGCGCGTGGTCAAGAGCAAGAGCATGGCCACCGAGGAGATCGACCTCGGGAGCGCGCTGGAGGCCGTCGGCATCGAGAGCATCGAGACCGATCTCGGTGAGTACATCGTCCAGCTCGCCGACGAGCGCCCGTCGCACATGATCACGCCCGCCATCCACAAGACGCTGGGCCAGATCGCCGACGTGCTGTCGAAGGAGGCCGGCACCGAGTTGCCGGTCGTGCGCGAGCCGCTCACCGCGTGGGCCCGCGACAAGTTGCGGGAGAAGTTCGTCGCCGCCGACATGGGCATCACCGGCGCCAACTTCGTGGCCGCCGACACCGGCACGATCGTCGTCGTCACCAACGAGGGCAACGGCCGGTTCTGCACATCGCTGCCGCGCATCCACGTCGCGGTCGTCCCGGTCGAGAAGGTCGTGCCCCGGTTCGAGGATCTGGGCGTGCTGCTCCCCACGCTGGTGATGAGCGCGACCGGCGCCAAGATGAGCAACTACCTGTCCATGGTCACCGGTCCGCGCCGCGAAGGCGAGATCGACGGGCCGGAGCAGCTGCACGTGGTGCTGCTCGATCACAACCGCCGGGTGCTGCTGGGCACGCCGTACGAGGACATGCTCGGCTGCATCCGCTGCGGCGCGTGCCTCAACGTGTGCCCCGTCTACCGCACCGTCGGCGGCCACGCTTACGACTCCTCCTACAGCGGGCCGATGGGCAAGATCCTCACGCCGCTCGTGACCGGTGGCGAGGAAGGCCGCGACCTGCCGTTCGCGTCGACGCTCTGCGGCGCGTGCACGGAGGCCTGCCCGGCGGAGATCCCGCTCGCCGACCTGCTCGTCCGACTGAGAGCCGACCTGCGCACGCCGGGTCCGGTCGTCGTACCCGGCGCGCAGAAGCCCGCACCGCCGCCCGCGCTGCCGGTCGGCCCGGTCGGCCACTCCGACGAACACCCGCGCAAGCCGGGCGAGGGATTCGCGACCGCGGTCACCCGCATCACCGTTCCGACCCGGCGCGCGCCCTGGTCGCAGCGGCGGATGGGCTTCGACGCCTGGTCCCGACTGTGGGCCCACCCGAGCGCGTACCGGGCGTCGCTGCGCGTCGGTCGCCTCGGCGCCAAGGCACTGCGCCCGAGGGCCGGCTGGGTGCAGCGCGCGCCTCTGCTCCGCGCGTGGACCGACACGCGCGACGTTCTCGTGCCCTCGGGTCCCACGTTCCGCGAGCGTTGGGCCGCCCGGGAACGGGGCGAGGAGCGGTGGTGACCACCCAGGGGGCCGTCACCGACGCGTTCCTCTTCAGCATGGCGGCGAACCAGTGCGCGGTGTTCGGGCCCAACTCCCCCGCCGTCGCGCTCGACGTGATCGTGGAGCGGGCGCGGGAGCACACCGCCGACGGCACCGCGGTCGCGCTGCCGATCGGCGACCCGACGCTCGACGAGCTCGGCGTGGAGGCCGCGCTCCTGGCGGCGGGTGTGACGCTCCTACGACCCGACGACGCCGACTGGTACTCCGGGCTCGCGGTCGCCGGGGTCGGCATCACGTCGTCGATCGCCGCGGTCGCCGCCACCGGAAATGTCGCGCTCGGCTCCGGTGTCGGACTGCCGCGCGCGACGAGCCTGCTGCCCCCCGCGCACGTGTGCGTCGTGCGTGCCTCGCAGGTCTATGCGACCTTCGCCGAGGCGATCAGCGGCCTGCTGCACGCCGGCCCGCTCCCGAGCGCGCTCACCTGGATCGGTGGCCCGTCCCGCACGGGTGACCTCGAGATGCGCACCACGTTCGGCGTGCACGGGCCCAAGGTCGTCGACATCGTCGTCCTCGCCGACTAGCGCTCGGGGCCCGCGGTCCGAGGATCGGCGCGCGCCGTCGTCGGCCTAGGGTGACGGCATGGACATCGTCGCCGCCCTCTTCGTCGAGAACATCAACTTCCGCCAGGTCCCGGGTCCGTCGACCCGGATCGACATCACGGGGGCGTTCTTCTCGCTTCCCGTGCCCTCGTTCCCTGCCGCGCTGAACCCGCACCTCGTCGTGCTCGTACGGGCGACCCCCGACGACACCGGTGCCGCCACGCTGGAGGTCGTGTTCACCCGTGGCGACGTCGAGGTCGCCCGCAGCGGCCAGCAGTTCACCGTCGAGCCCGGCAAGTTCGGCTACCGCTTGGTGAAGCCCGACCTCACCTTCGACGAGCCGGGCACCATCGAGGCCCACTGCTCGATCACCGAGTCGGGCTCGAGCGTCACCGTCCCGTTGACGGTGCTGCCGCTCCCGTGACCGGGCGTCCTCGCGTGGGCGGCCGCGGCTGTCGCACATGACCCAGAGGGTCTACGCGTCCGCCATATCGCAGCACCCGCTCGCGACCCACGCCGTCGGCGAGACCGTGGGCACCGTGCTCGAGCAGCTCGAGGGTGAACCGCCCGACCTGTTGGCGCTCTTCGTGTCGCCGCACCATGTGGGCACGTTCGAGGACATCGTCATGGCGGTCCAGCGGCTCCTGTCGCCGGGCGTGATGATCGGCGGCACCGCGATGGCGGTGATCGGTGACGGCGTCGAGGTGGAGACCGAACCCGCGATCTCGATCTGGGCGGCCCGGCTCCCCGGTGCCGAGCTCACCCCGCTCGAGCTGGAGCTGCACCGCACCGCCGACGGCCCCGCCATCGTCGGATGGCCCGAGCCCGGTGTCGTGGACGACGCGAGGACGCTGCTGCTGTTCGCCGACCCGTTCAGCCTCCCGGTGGAGGCGCTGCTCGAGCGGATCAACGAGGACACACGTGGGCTCACGGTGATCGGCGGGATGGCATCCGCCGCGCACGGTCCCGGCGGCAACCGGCTCGTGATCGACGGCCGCATCCGGACGACCGGCGCCGTCGGCGTCTTCCTCGGCGGCGACCTCCGGATCCAGACCATCGTCTCGCAGGGCTGCCGGCCCGTCGGCCAGCCCCTGCTCGTGACCCGCTCCGAGGGCAACCTCGTGGAAGAGCTGGCGCTCGCGCCGGCCGTCGACCGCGTGCGCGAGCTGGCCGCGGGCGCCACCGAGGCCGATCTCGCGCTGCTGCGGCAGGGCCTGCACCTCGGAGTCGTGGTCGACGAGCACCAGGCCGACTTCGGCCGGGGCGACTTCCTCGTCCGCAACGTGCTCGGCGCCGACTCGGATCGGGGCGGGATCACCGTCGGTGACGTCATCGAGGTGGGGCGCACGGTGCAGTTCCACGTGCGGGACGCGGGCGCGGCCGACGACGACCTCCGCGTGATGCTCGCCGAGGCCGACCCGGCCGGCGCCGCGCTCCTCTTCACGTGCACCGGCCGCGGCGCCCGCCTGTTCGGCGAGCCCGATCACGATGCCGGACTGATCGAGGACCTCCTCGGGCCCTTCCCCATGGCCGGGGCGTTCTGCGCGGGTGAGATAGGTCCCGTCGGGGGTAAGAGCTTCCTGCACGGCTTCACCGCGAGCCTCGCCCTGTTCCCTCGCTGAGCCCTCCCCCCCGGCCGGGTTCCGCGGGCGTTCTCCGCCCGGCCCGCGCCTGTTTGCCCGTGAGAGCCGCGATCCCGGGAGGCGCTGACCTAGCCTGCCGAGGGGCGGCAGCATGGGCCGCGACCGAGGCAACGAGGAGAAGCAGCAGTGGCAGACGAAGCGCTCGAACGCACCGGGATCAACGTGATCCGCGGTCTCGCGATGGACGCGGTGCAGAAGGCGAACTCGGGTCACCCCGGGACCGCGATGGCGCTCGCGCCGCTCGCGCACGTGCTGTGGACCCGGATCATGAAGTACGACGCGGCCGAGCCCGACTGGCCCGACCGCGACCGGTTCGTCCTGAGCGCCGGCCACGCTTCGATGCTCCTCTACTCGATGCTGTACCTCACCGGCTACGGCCTCGAGCTCGACGACCTGCGCCAGTTCCGCCAGTGGGGATCGCGCACGCCCGGTCACCCCGAGGTGCACCACACACCGGGCATCGAGGTCACGACCGGCCCGCTGGGCCAGGGCTTCGCCAACTCCGTCGGCATCGCACTGGGCGAGGCGAACCTCCGGTCGCGCTTCGGGCCCGAGCTCACCGACCACCACGTCTTCGGCATCTGCTCCGACGGCGACCTCGAGGAGGGCATCAGCCACGAGGCCGCGTCGTTCGCCGGCCACCTGGGGCTCAACCGCCTGATCTTCGTCTACGACGACAACCACATCACCATCGACGGCCCCACCGAGCTGAGCTTCTCCGACAACGTTCCCGAGCGGTTCCGCGCCTACGGGTGGAACGTCATCGAGCTCGGCGAAGCGGCCGAAGACCTCGACGCGCTCGAGGGTGGGCTCCGCTCTGCGATCGGCGAGCAGGACCGCCCGTCGTTGCTCGTCCTGCGCAGCCACATCGGATACCCGTCACCGAAGTTCACCGACTCGGCCAAGGCGCACGGGTCCCCGCTCGGCGAGGACGAGGTCAAGGTGGTCAAGGAGATCCTGGGCCTTCCGCCCGAGGAGCACTTCTGGGTCCCCGACGACGTCCTCCGGATGTACCGCGAGGCCGGCCGGCGGGGCGAGCCACTCGTGGCCGAGTGGAAGGAGCGGGTCGAGCGGATCCGAGCCGCGGATCCCTCGCGCGTGGAGACCTTCGAGCTCTGCCTCGACGGCGCTGCGGCGCCCGGGTGGGAGGCCAAGCTGCCCCGCTGGGAAGCGGGCCAACAGGTCGCGACCCGCGTGGCGTGCGCGCAGACGCTGTCGGCCATCCTCGATGTCGTGCCGGGCATCGTCTCGGGCGGCGCGGATCTCACCGGCAACACCGGCACCGAGCTCAAAGGCGCTCCGGTCATCGAGCCGCGCTCGCTCGGTGGACGCCAGATCCACTTCGGCATCCGCGAGCACGGCATGGGCGCCATCATGAACGGCGCCGCGCTGAGCGGCGGGCTCCTGCCCGCGGGCGGCACCTTCCTGATCTTCTCCGACTACATGCGGCCCGCGGTCCGGCTCGCCGCGATGAGCGAGGCGAAGGTCGCGTTCGTCTGGTCCCACGACTCCATCGGTCTGGGCGAGGACGGACCCACCCACCAGCCGATCGAGCAGCTCCCGTCGTTGCGCGCGGTCCCCGGCCTGCGGGTGATCCGGCCCGCCGACGCCAACGAGACCGCGGCCGCGTGGCGGGTACACATCGAGAGCACCGGCCCGACCGCGTTCCTCCTCACCCGCCAGGACGTTCCGGTGCTCGAGGGCACCGCCGAGGCCGCGCACGACGGCGTCGCCGCCGGTGCCTACGTGCTGCTCGACGGCGACGACCCCGACAACCTCGATCTGATCCTCGTCGGCACGGGCTCCGAGCTGCAGCTCTGCCTGGCCGCGGCCGACCACCTGGCCGACGAGGAGGGACTATCGGTCCGGGTCGTGTCGTTCCCCTGTTGGGAGCTCTTCGAGGAGCTCGAGGAGGAGGAGCAGCTGGAGGTGCTCCCGGGCGACGTGCCGACGTTGGCGGTCGAGGCCGCTTCATCCTTCGGCTGGGACCGCTGGGTCGACGACGTCGTGTCCATCGACGAGTTCGGCGCCTCGTCGCCGGGAGCCGTCGCGATGGAGGAGTTCGGGTTCACCACCGACAACGTGGTCGAGCGGGCGTTGGAGCTGCTCGCCGCCGGTGAGGACGAAGAGGACGAGGAAGACGAAGAGCTCGACGAGGACCTCGAGGACCTCGAGGACGAGGAAGACCTCGAAGAAGAGCTCGAAGACGAGGAAGAGATGCTCGAGGACGACGAGGAGCGACCGTGACCGAGAACACGCCGAAGAAGAACGCAATCGCCCGGCTGAACGACTTCGGGCAGTCGCCCTGGTACGACAACGTGACGCGCGCCCTGGTGCGTGAGGGTGGTCTGGCCCGGCTCGTCACCGAGGACGACATCCGCGGCGTCACGTCGAACCCGACCATCTTCGAGAAGGCGATGGGCTCGGGCGAGGGCTACGACGAGCAGCTGCAGGAGCTCGCAGGGTCGGGCGTGTCGATCGAGGACACCTACTGGGCCCTGGTCACCGACGACATCGCGACGGGCGCCGCGGTCTTGCGGCCCGTGTACGACCGGCTCAACGGCTCCGACGGCTTCATCTCCATCGAGGTGGCGCCCACCCTCGCGCACGACACCGACGCCACGGTGCTTCAGGCGCGCGAACTGCAGGACGGACTCGCGCGGCCCAACGTCATGGTGAAGATCCCGGCGACGGTGGAGGGCGTACCGGCGATCCGCACCACGATCGCCGAGGGCCGCAACATCAACGTGACGCTGATCTTCGGGCTCGCCCGGTACGGCGAGGTCATCGAGGCGTACCTCAGCGGGCTCGAGGCCCTCGCCGCGAACGGCGGCGACCTGTCGAACGTGAACTCGGTCGCGTCGTTCTTCGTGAGCCGGGTCGACACCGAAGCCGACCGGCGGCTCCCGAAGGGCTCGCCGCTCCGGGGCAAGGTGGCGGTCTCCAACGCCAAGCTCGCCTACCAGCTGTTCCAGGAGCGCTTCTCGGGTGACCGCTGGGACGCGCTCGCGGCCAAGGGTGCCAAGGTGCAGCGCCCGCTCTGGGCGAGCACGTCGACGAAGAACCCCGAGTACAGCGACACCCTCTACGTCGACGAGCTCATCGGCCCGAACACGGTCAACACGCTCGCGCAGGCGTCGATCGACGCGCTCCTCGACCACGGCGACCCGAAGGGCGTCACCGTCACCCAGGGCGTGGCCGACGCGCTCGCGGTGATCCAGGGCCTGGAGGCCGAGGGCGTGAGCTACGACGACCTGGTGGCCACCATCGAACGCGAGGGCGTCGACTCGTTCGCCCGGTCGTACCAGGACTGCCTCGACACCCTGGGCAAGCGCGCTCGTGAGTTGCTCGCGCAGTAGCGGCCTCAGTAGCGGTCGAGCTGGTGCTCCCCGCCGGTCTCGGTCCACCAGCGGATGTCGAGGTGGTCTCCCGCGGGACGCAGGATCGACATCTCGGCGACGTCGGCGCGGAACAGGTGCATCGGTCCCGGAGGGGGCGGCTCGCCCCCGCTCACCGCGAACTCGGCGCGGTAGCGCGCGATCACGGCGTCGTCCTCGACGAGCAAGGCGCGTCCGGAGATCTTGGCGTCACCGTCGTTGACCTGCTTGTCGACGGTGGCGCTGTGGATCGCGAATCTGGAGTCGCGGAGCAGGTCGTTCGACTTGCGGCCGTCGGGCATCATCCCGAACCACAGCTCGCCCAGCGCGAACAGCGGCTCGAGGCCGCTCACCCGGGGCGATCCGTCGGCCCGCAGCGTGCCCAGCAGCCCGAGCCCGGTCGCCTCGAACCGTTCCCGCACGGCCGTAGCGAGCTCGGGCGCGACCCTTTCGATGTCCGTCCATGAAGCCATGGCCCGATCTTCGCGCCCGGGTGTGACAGTTTCCGGTGTGCTTGACCCGGCTTCTGCACCGCCCCAGGATGAGCCGGCTCGCCGTCAGAGCGGCAGCGACCGCGGAGGATCTCCATTGGTGGACGGCGCCGGATCGGGAGCCGAGACCCCGACGGGAACCATGGCCGGAGCTCCGCGGCGGCGACCGTCGCCACGTAGCCACGGGCCGACCGCGTGGCAGCGCCGCTACGGGCTCCGCGGATCCGAGGTGTTCTGGCTCGTCGTCGGGTCGGTGCTCCTGGCCGTTGTCGGCGGAGCTGGGATGGTCGCGGTCTGGCACCGGGGGACCTACGGCGAGTGGCCCTTCGCCGATTCCCCACGCCAGGTCCACTACTGCGGACGCGTGTACCTGGCACCGAACCCCACGCCAGGTTCCGTGTCGGGCCCGCTCTACTACGCATTCCGATTCTCGCCGGCGCTGGCGCCGTCACGCGACGTCTACTCGGCGACGCCGATTCCCGAGCCCCGCGCGCCGCACCAGGTCTGCTCGATGTCGCTGTGGATGCGCGTCGGCTCGGAATACGTGCATTACGAGCTGTCCGGCGGCCCGTAAGCCGTGCGCCTCACGGCCCGGCCATCGCCGCGCGCAGGTGCTCGATCAGCACGGGCGGTTGAGCGTGGGCGTTGAGGCCGCTGGTCGACGGCATCACGTAGACCGGCACGCCACCGAGCCGCGCGTCCTGCCAACCAGCCGTCGCGCGGCGGTCGATCGCGGCCCGGTACCCCGCGAGACCGACGAAGCAGATCGCGCCGGGCTGCAGCCATGCCGCGAGCCGTTGGATGCGGGCCAGGCCGGTGCGGTACTCATCGACGGTGAGCGCGTCGGCCCTCGGCGTCGCGCGCTTCACGATGTCGGTCATGCCGACGCCGTGGTCGAGCAGCGCGTGGACCGGGTCGCGTGAGCGGCTCACGAGCCCGGCCGCTATCGCCGCTGGCCAGTAGCGGTTCCCGGGGCGCGCGAAGCCGATGCCGGCGTCGGCGGAGTAGACGCTCGGGTTGAGGCCGCACACGAGGAGGCGCATGCCCGGACCGACGGTGTCGGGAAGGGTGCGCGCACGGGTGGCCCGGAGCCGCAGCCACTCGGGACTCTCGTGGCTCAGCTCGTCGATCGTGAAGCCGGCACCCACGAGCACGTCACGGAGCGGCTCCTCCTCCCATTCCGCGAAGTACCGACCCGGGAAGTCGTCGTTCGCGAGCGGCCCGTCGGCGGTGCCGGCGCGCACCGAGCCGTGGAACGGCGCGCCGACTCGGAGCGCGTGGTGCAGACCGGCGAGCGCGAGGGGAAGTCGGGGCGGGCTCACATGCAGGTAGCTCGCCCGCGCGAACGCAGCGCCGAGCGAACCGCGCCGGAACGGCAGCGCTTCGAGATCCGCTTGTACGCGCAGTGCGGACGGCGCGGTGTCGAGGACGAGCTCGAGCATGGCCCTCGCGGCGTCCAGGGCGACGACGGGGTGGCCGAGCATGCCGGTGTACGAGCCCGGTCCGCACCCGAGGTCGACGCGGGGTCCATCGAGTGCGGCGACCACCAACGCCTGCGCCCATTCGGGGTGGCGGGGCGGCCGCCGTTCTCTGTATTCGCCCGCCCGCTGCTCGTACACAGAAACTGTGTTTTGGTCCACGGGCCGTATCATCGCCGCTGTGCCCGACTCGCAGCCCGACTCCGCCGAACTCGCCCGCCGACTCGCCGCCCGGGACGCCTCGCTCTGGCCCGAAGGCAACGTCTCCGCCACCCGTCTCGGCTGGCTCGACGTCGTGGCCGAGGAGCGCGCCGCGGCGGCGGATCTCACCGCCTGGGCCGACGGCATCCGCGCGCGGTATCGCCTCGCGGTCCTGTTCGGGATGGGCGGTTCGTCGCTCGCGCCCGAGACGTTCCGCGCGTTGTTCGGCGGCCCGTTGCGCGTCCTCGACAGCACCGAGCCGGCGACGGTGGCGTCCGCGCTCGAGGCCGCAGTGCCCGACGGGATCGCGCTCGTCGCGTCGAAGTCGGGTGGCACCGTCGAGCCGAACTCGATGCTCGCGGCGTGGAGGGACCGGGTACCCGATCCCGAACGGGTCGTCGCGATCACCGATCCCGGCACCGAGCTCGACACCCGCGCGACGGAGGCGCATTTCGCCCGGGTGTTCCGCAACCGTCCCGACATCGGCGGCCGCTACAGCGCGCTCTCCGACTTCGGGCTCGTACCGGCCGCGCTCCTCGGCGTCGACCTCGCGGCGCTGCTCGACTTCGACGACACCGACCTCGAGCCCGGCGTGCGCCTCGGCGTGTACCTGGCGGCGGAGCAGGCCGCAGGCCGCGACAAGCTCACCGTGCAGTTCAGCTCTCCCCTGCTGGCCCGCTTCGGCCTCTGGATCGAGCAGCTCGTCGCCGAGAGCACCGGGAAGAACGGCACCGGCATCATTCCGATCGCCGGCGAGGCGGTGGGTGCGCCCGAGGTGTACGACGACGACCGCACGTTCGTGTTCGTCAGCCTGCCCGGTGCGTCGGATCCGGCGATCGACGCGCTCGAGGCGGCGGGGTTCCCGATCCTGCGCCAGGAGCTGGCGTCGCCGTCGGCAGTGGGCGAGCTCATGTTCCGTTGGGAGGTGGCGATCGCCATCGTCGGCTCCCAACTCGGCATCGACCCGTTCAACGAGCCCGACGTCGCGGTCGCGAAGGCCGCGACGCAGAAGCTCCTCGTCGATTGGCCGGGCGTGCCGCCCGCCGCGACGACCGCTGAGGTGCGCGGGTGGCTCGACGCCAACGTGCACCGCCGCGACTACGTCGCCATCCAGGCCTTCCTGCCCGAGGACGATCTGATCGCCAACGCGCTCGCCGAGCTGCAGCGCGTCATCCGCAACCGCCACCGCGTCGCGGTGAGCCGCGGCTTCGGGCCGCGGTTCCTGCACAGCACCGGGCAACTCCACAAGGGTGGACCCAACACCGTCGTCGCGCTGCAGCTCGTGGCCGGCCCGAGTGCGGGAGCCGACCAGCCCGACGTCGAGATCCCCGGGGAGCCGTTCACCTTCGGCCGCCTGATCGCCGCACAGGCACTTGGCGACTTCGACACGCTCGAGAGTCGCGGCCGCCGGGTCATGCGGGTCGACCTCGGTGACGATCCGGCCGTGGCGATCGCCCTGCTCGCGGCGGCGCTCAGCCGATGAACGCCGAGGTCGAGCCGCCGGACGTCGCCTCGATCGCGGCCGAGACGGTGGACGGGACTGCGGCCGAGAGCGTCGCCATCGGTGCGGCGCTGGTCGTGTTCGGCGCCACCGGCGACCTTGCCCACCGCAAGCTCTATCCCGCACTCGCGTCGATGGCCGTGAAGGGCCAGCTCCCCCATCGCCTGGTCGTCGTCGGTGTGGGCCGTACCCAGATCGACGACGACGACTTCGACGCCGAGGTGCACAACACGATCGCCAAGGCGGCTCCGGACCACGCGCCCGAATGGGCGGAAGCGCTCGACCGGCGGCACGTGCGGTTCCGCTACGTCGCGGGTTCGATCGACGACCCCGAGACCTTCTCCCGGCTCGCCACCGTGCTGGCCGAAGCCGACAAGGACCTGGGCGCGGCGGGCAACCGGCTCTACTACCTCGCCACGATTCCGGAGCTGTTCGAGGTCGCGGCCAGGGGGCTCGCGGGCGCCGGCTTGTCGTCGGAGGAGCCGGGTACGTTCCGGCGCATCGTCGTCGAGAAGCCGTTCGGGCACGACCTGCCGAGCGCCATCGAGCTCAACGACGAGTTGCACAAGTGCTTCGCCGAGCACCAGATCTACCGGATCGACCACTACCTCGCGAAGGAGACGGTCCAGAACATCCTCGCGTTGCGTTTCACGAACGCGATCTTCGAGCCGCTCTGGAATCGGCGCTACGTCGACCACGTGCAGATCACCGTGGCCGAAGACCTCGGTGTCGAGCACCGGGGGACGTTCTACGAGAAGGCCGGTGCCCTCCGGGACATCGTGCAGAACCATGTGATGCAGGTGCTCGCGCTCACCGCGATGGAGCCACCGCCGTCGTTCGCGGCCGACCCGGTGCGGGACGAGAAGGTGAAACTGCTGCGCTCGGTGCGACCGTTCGACCCCGAGCGCCTGAAACGTGACGTCGTGCGCGGCCAGTACGACGCGGGTGAGGTCAACGGGGTGCCGGTGCCGGGCTACTGCGAAGAGGAGGGCGTGGCTTCCGACAGCACCACCGAGACGTACCTGGCGATGCGGATCGAGATCGACAACTGGCGATGGGCCGGCGTCCCGTTCTACGTCCGGACCGGCAAGCGGCTGCCCAAGCGGGTCACCGAGGTGACGCTGCGCTATCACGCGGTGCCCTATCTCCCGCTTCCACGCGGCGCCGCGGACTCCGTGGAGCCCAACGAGCTCGTGCTGCGGATCCAACCCGACGAGGGGATCATGCTCCTGTTCGCGGCGAAGGTCCCGGGCTCGCCGTTCCGGGTCAAGACGGTGCCGTTGACGTTCTCGTACAAGGAGGCGTTCGACGAGGACCCGCCCGAGGCGTACGAGCGGGTGCTGCTCGACGCGTTCCTCGGTGACGCGACCTTGTTCATCCGCGAGGACGAGGTGCTGCAGAGCTGGCGCATCGTGCAGCCGCTCATCGACGCCTTCGCACGGGGCGAGGTGCCCCTCTACCGCTACGCGGCCGGCACCTGGGGTCCGGAAGAGGCCAACGAGCTCATGCACGACAGCGACGACACGTGGAGATGCCCGTGAGTGACGGCCTGCCCGGCGAGCTGCGCGTGGTCAAGCACGTGCCCCTCGCATTCGCGCAGACGCTGCAGGGCGAGCGCTTCCGGTCGATCGCGTTGTCGGGAGGCACCACCGCGCGTGAGTGCTACGAGCTGCTCGCGGTCACCGACCTGCCGTGGAACGAGGTCGAGGTCTACTTCTCGGACGAGCGCTGGGTCCCCGTCGACGACCCGGACTCCAATGAGGGTATGGCCCGGCGCGTGTTCCTCGACAGCGCCGACGTCAAGGCGATCCATTCGATGCGGCACGCGGCCGGCAAGGACGACGAAGGTCCCGACCCCATCGGGGCCGCGGCCGACGCGTACGACCGGCTGCTCCGCTCGAGCGATCCCATCGACGTCGTGCACCTCGGCGTCGGGCCCGACGGTCACACCGCATCCCTGTTCCCCGGCACCCCGACGCTGGAGGAGAAGGAGCGGCTCGTCGTACCGAGCGGCGACGACCTGCACCCCTACCCCCGGCTGACCTTCACCTTCCCGGCGATCGCACGATGCCGGCTCGCCATCGTGACGGTCGAGGGCGAGTCGAAGCGCCCGGCCCTCGAGGCGATCCGCCGCGGTGATGATCTACCCGCGGCGCACATCGCGGCCGACCGCGTCCTGTGGCTCGTCGACCCCGCAGCGGCCGGCGACGCGCGCGGATAGTCCCGTTCGTCCCCCGTCCCGGGCGGATTCCGGGGACGAAGGCTGACCTAGGCTCTCGGGATGCTGAGTCGCGAGGACGCGTACGCCCTGGAGCGGGTTCCGCTCGACGAGATCATGCGGGATGCCGCCGCGTTGCGCGACGAGTTCCACGGCGACCGCATCACCTTCTCCCCCAAGGTCTTCATCCCACTCACGATGCTGTGCCGCGACCGCTGCGGGTACTGCACGTTCGCGAAGCCTCCGGCCCGCCTCGAATCGCCGTACCTCGAGCTCGACCGGGTCCTCGACATCGCCCGCCGCGGCGCCGAGATGGGGTGCCACGAGGCGCTGTTCACCCTGGGCGAGGGCCCGGAGGACCGCTACCCCGTCGCGCGCGAATGGCTCGACGCCCACGGCTACGCCAGCACCGTCGACTACCTCGTCGACGCCGCGGGCACGGTGCTGCGCGAGACGGGGCTGCTGCCCCACGCCAACGCCGGCGCACTCGACCAGGCGGACCTGGAGCGCCTGCGGGCCGTCAGCCCGTCGCAGGGGATCATGATCGAGACCCTCGCCGCGCGGCTCGGCGAACCCGGCGGCCCGCACGCGGGCGCGCCCGACAAGACGCCCGAACGGCGGCTCGCGACGCTCGAAGCCGCCGGCCGCGCACGGGTCCCGTTCACCACCGGCATCCTCGTCGGCATCGGCGAGAACCGCACCGAGCGGATCGACGCCTTGCTGGCCATCCGCGACAGTCACGCCCGGCACGGCCAGGTCCAGGAGGTGATCGTCCAGAACTTCCTGCCGAAGGCCGACACCGCGATGCACAAGCATCCGCCGTGCCCCACCGACGAGTTCCTCTGGACCGTCGCTGCGGCCCGCTTGATCCTCGGCGGCGCGATGCACCTCCAGGCGCCGCCCAACCTCAGTGACGACATCGGCCAGCTCGTCGCCGCCGGCATCGACGACTGGGGCGGCGTCTCGCCGCTCACGATCGACCACGTCAATCCCGAGCGGCCCTGGCCCGAGCTCGAGCTCCTGCGCGCGGCCACGGAGGCGGCGGGCAAGGTGCTCGCGCCGCGCCTCACGATCTACCCCGAGTACATCGCTCGCGGCGACGAGTGGATCCACCCCGACCTCGTCTTCCCGGTGAAGGACCGTTCCGACGCCGAGAACCTCGCCCGCGACACCACGTGGCACGCGGGGAGCAATGACGCACCGCCGGTCCTGCTTCCGTGGCGCAATGCCATCCCAGGTTCGATCGCGCGCGCGGGTGGGCCGGTCGGGGAGGTGCTCGACGGCGTGCTGGCCGGCGAGACCGTCGGTGAGGCCGAGATCGTCACGCTGCTGAGCGCCCGCGGCCCGGAGCTGGCGCGGGTGTGCGAGGTGGCCGACGAGCTGCGCCGCGAGGCCAACGGCGACGTCGTCACCTTCGTGCGCAACCGGAACATCAACTACACGACCGTGTGCACGTTCAAGTGCAAGTTCTGCGCGTTCTCGAAGGGCCCGCTGTCGCTGAACCTGCGCGGCGACCCCTACCTGCTCGACCTCGAGGAGATCCAGCGTCGGGTGGTCGAGGCCGTCGAGTGCGGCGCCACCGAGGTCTGCCTCCAAGGCGGGATCCACCCGAGCTTCGACGGCGAGTACTACCTCTCGGTCCTGCGGGCGGTGAAGGAGGTCGCGCCCTCGATCCACGTCCACGGCTTCACCGCGCTCGAGGTCACGGAAGGGGCCAAGCGGTTGGGCACTCCCCTCGTCGAGTACCTCGCGATGCTGAAGGAGGCGGGCCTCGCGTCGCTGCCCGGCACCGCGGCCGAGATCCTCGACGACGAGGTCCGGGCGATCATCTGCCCCGACAAGGTCAACACCGAGGAGTGGCTCGAGGCCCACCGGCTCGCGCACTCGGTCGGCCTCCGCTCCAACGTCACGATCATGTTCGGCCACGTCGAACGGCCCGAGCACGTCGCCCGCCACATCCTGCGCACCCGCGCCCTCCAGCACGAGACCGGCGGCTTCACCGAGTTCGTGCCGCTCCCGTTCGTGCACATGGCCAGCCCCATCTACCTGCAGAAGCGGTCCCGTCCCGGCCCGACGTTCCGCGAGACGCTCCTCATCCACGCGGTCGGCCGCATCGGCTACCGCGGGGCGATCGACAACATCCAGGCCAGCTGGGTGAAGATGGGCATCGGCGGCGCCCGCCAGGTGCTGCAGGCCGGGTGCAACGACCTCGGCGGCACGCTGATGGACGAGAACATCTCGCGCGCCGCGGGTGCGAGCCACGGGCAGGAGCTCGACGACGCCGAGTTCGCCCTCATCGCCGAGCCCATCGGTCGCACGCTCGAGCAGCGGACCACGCTGTACGGCCGGGTCTCCACCGTGGGCCGCCGCCTGCGGCCGCCGCCCGAGACGATCGAACCCACCCCCGTGGTCCTGCTGTCCCGTCCGGCCACCGCCCGCGCCTAGTCTCCTGCGGTTCTGCGCCACCGGCGGCCCCGGCCGAGCACCGGCCCGTTCGTTTCCCCGAGGAGCCCCGTGAGCGATCCCACCCTCGACGTCGTCGCGATCGGCAACGCCATCGTCGACGTCCTCGCTCCTGCCGACGACGCCCTGGTCGAGAAGCTCGGCCTCTCCAAGGGGGCGATGAACCTGGTCGACGCGGACGAGTCGGCCCGGATCTACGCCGCGCTCGGCCCGGCGGTGGAGCAGTCGGGGGGCTCGGCGGCCAACACCTGCGCGGGCATCGCGTCGTTCGGCGGAACGGCCGGGTTCGTGGGCCGGGTCCGCGACGACCAGCTCGGTGAGGTCTTCGCCCACGACCTCCGCAGCATCGGCGTCCAGTTCGAGACGCGCGCGGCCACCAGTGGCGCGGCCACCGCCCGCTCGATGATCCTCATCACCCCCGACGCGCACCGGACCATGTGCACCTTCCTCGGCGCGGCCGCCGAGCTCGAGCCCGACGACGTGCCGTCGGAGCTCATCCGCGCCGGCGCGGTCACCTACCTGGAGGGCTACCTCTGGGACCAGCCGCTCGCAAAGGACGCGATCCGCCACAGTGCGGCGATCGCTCACGCGGCGGGCCGCCGGGTGGCGTTCACGCTCTCCGACTCGTTCTGCGTCGAGCGGCACCGGGACGAGTTCCTCGCGCTGATCGACCGTGAGGTCGACGTGCTGTTCGCCAACGAGGCCGAGATCACCGCGCTCTACGAGACCGACGACTTCGACGCCGCGGTCGCGGCGGTGCAGCCGCACTGCGAGATCACCGCGCTCACGCGCAGCGAGCTCGGTGCGGTGGTCACCGGTCCGGGCGGCGTCTACGTGATCCCGGCCGAACCCGTCAGTCACCTGGTCGACACCACCGGTGCCGGCGACCAGTTCGCGGCCGGCTTCCTCTACGGGCTCACCCACGGACTCGAGGCCGAGGATTGCGGCCGTCTCGGCGCGCTCGCGGCCGCCGAGGTCATCGAGCACGTCGGACCGCGTCCGGAGACCTCGCTCCGCAAGCTCGCGTCACCCATCCTCGACTGACACCAGATCCAGAGGCGCGGATTGAGCGCACGAGCTGTGCTCAATCGGCGCCTCAACGTGATGGTCGCGTCGCGTAGCCTCGGGGCCATGCCACGACCCCGACGCCCCCGGTACCGCACCGACGACCCCGAGCTCGACCAGGCCGTCGCCGACCTCGTCGCGTTGCTCGGTGTGGACGACGAGAATCCCGACCTCATCTACGAGCTGGTGATCTCGTCACTGCGCCTGGCGCGCGACCACGCGAGCCGGGGCGACCTGAAGATCGCCAACGCGGCGCTGAAGGAGATGCGCTACGCGTTCCACGTGTTCGCTCCCTACCGGTCGGAGCGCAAGGTCTCGATCTTCGGCTCGGCCCGCACCAAGGAGCACGACCCCCTCTACGACCAGACCCGACGGCTCGCGGCCGAGATGGCCCAACGCGACTGGATGGTCATCACCGGCGCGGGCCCCGGGATCATGACCGCCGGCATCGAGGGCGCGGGTCCCGACATGAGCTTCGGCGTGGGCATCCGCCTGCCGTTCGAGGCGAGCACCACCCAGTTCCTGGCCGACGACCCGAAGCTCATCAACTTCCGCTACTTCTTCACCCGCAAGCTCTCGTTCATCAAGGAGAGCCATGGCTTCGTGATGCTGCCGGGCGGGTTCGGCACCATGGACGAGACCTTCGAGCTGCTCACACTGCTGCAGACGGGCAAGTCGACGCCGGCACCGATCGTCCTGCTCGACGTGCCCGGCGGCACCTACTGGCACAGCTGGCGGGAGTTCGTCGTCCGTGAGTTCCTCGACTACGGCTACATCTCGGAGACCGACCTCGCGTTGGTCTGCATCACCGACGACGTCAGCGTCGCGGTCGACGAGGTCGTGGGCTTCTACTCCAACTACGACTCGCAGCGGTTCGTCGACGGGCGTCTCGTGCTCCGGATGCAGGTCGCTCCCGACGACGCCATGCTCGAGGCCCTGAACGAGGAGTTCGCCGACATCGTCGCCCGCGACCGCATCGAGCGGATCGAGGTCACGAAGGCCGAGCTCGCCGACGACGACAAGGTCGACCTCGAGCGGATCGCGTTCCGGTTCGACCGCCACGGGTGGAACCGGCTGCGCCAGCTCATCGACCGGTTGAACGACCGCCCGTCGCACGCGTGAGACGGCGGCTCCGCCGGGTCCGGCGCGGGCAG